>JBBQVF010000067.1:0-24387 GCA_038211805.1 Burkholderiales bacterium
GACCCCGCACCTGCGGGGGGATCGGCCATTTGGCCGATGGGTCATGCGACGGCTGCGGCCTACCCTGCACAGACAAGCAAGTCTGGAAAACGCCCTTGCTGCCGTTCGGTTCAGCGTGATTCCAGACCTCACCACACCACCATGCTTCAGAGGTTACAAGCGCACTGCATTGATTTCGATTTTGGCGCTGACTGTCAGCAGCACTTCGGCATGGGCGCAGTTGAACTACCGCGAGCTGATCACGTTTCCCGATCAAATCGCGTCGAACTCACCGCACGATCGGCCCGAGACCCATCGCTTCAACACCGTCGGCCCGGGTGGCGGCGCGGGGTTGGCAGCCATCACGTTCGCCAGCACGCCAGCGCCCTATGTCTATGCGACGGCCACCGCGACAGCTTCTTCGACGGCGGTGGCGGGCGAACTCCAGTACGACATTTCGGTCACCGGCCTGGCGCTGTCCTACGTGCCAATTCGGTTCCGCGGCAACTTCGACCTGGCCATCGACAGCTCCTTTGCCGGCGCCTACGTCGGCTTCGGCCTTCAACTTGGCGCGGGCGGCATCGGTTCCCAGTCAGTGAGCTTCGATACCCGCTGCGACGGCAGTTCGATCATGTCGCGATGCATCGCGTCGACCTGGTTGGGCGGTGTGCCGGAGAACTTGTCGTCGATCGCCTTCGTGTCTGAACCGAGCGCCGGCAATGCCAACCTGGGCACGGGGCTCCGTGGCAGTTTCTCGGGCTCGCTGATGGCGCCAACCGATGCCGACGGCATCAGCAGGGGCTTGGTGTCGCTGTTTGCAAACGCCGGCACGGTGGGCGGCTTCGGCGGCGGTACGACCTGGGCCTACATCGACCCTGAGTTCCTCGTCGATGCGGCCTACCTCGCCGAACATCCCGAAACCCTGTTGTCGCTGCCGAGTGGCGTCGGCAACGACGTGGCGACCCGGCCTGTGCCCGAACCCGGCGCGGCGGGGCTGATGGCCGGCGGGCTCGCTGCCTTGCTGCTGGCCTTGCGGCGACGCCCGTCCGCTGGCAAGCCCTGATGGCCGACCTGTCGGCGCTCCCACATCCCCTGGCCACGCAAAGCTTGCGCCCATGGATATCTGGGCGCGTCCGATTTCAACTTCAATGGCGCCCTCAACGCCGATGTCAGCGACACCATCGCGGGCGACATCGACCCGATCATGACCATCGACGCGGCGTTCGCCGACCGCTTCAGCATGGTGCAGAGCAGCATCCCGATCGTGGCGGTGCCGGTGCCCGAAGCCTCGACGCTGGCCATGATGCTCGGCGGCCTGGGCCTGCCGGGTTGCGCCACGGCGCGCCGGCGCCGCGCCTGACCCACCCTTGTCATCCCCAAGTTGGCGTAGCGGCAGGCCCACCAGCCATCGGGCATTTGGCCGATACCCGGCCGCCGTCGACTTGCCTATCGTGAGCCATCGCTTTGCCAACCTGGCGAGGCGGCCACTCAAACTTTCCGATGGAGCCCGCAGCATGTCAACGATCCAACCCACCCGCACTCGCGTCATCCCCTGGGCCCTGGGCCTCGGCCTGGGCTTGCTCTTGTCGGCTTGCGGCGGTGGTGACGACGATGTCGTCAGCCCGGTCATCCCTGAGCCGCCGGTGGTACCCCTGCCGTCGGTCGTCGGCAGCGCCACCGGCGTGTTGACCGACGCGGCAGTGCAGGGCGTGGCCTACACCACGCCGTCGGGCGTGGTCGGCGTCACCGATGCGCTGGGCCAGTTCACCTACAACCCCGGCGACACCGTCAGCTTCCAGCTCGGCGCGCTGGCGCTGGGCAGCGTGCCGGCCGCCGCCCTGGTGACGCCGCTGGAGCTGGCCGGCGGCAACGCCGACAAGCTGCAGAACCTGCTGGTGCTACTGCAATCGCTGGACGAAGATGACAACGCAGCCAACGGCATCAAGATCGCGCCGGCGGCGGCCGCAGCGGTCAGCACCGGTGTCGATCTGGCCCAGGCCGCCGCCGCCTTTGCCTCGACCGCCAACACCGGCCTGACCGCGGCGATGGCGGCGGGCGGCATCAGCCGGGCGATCACCAGCACCAGCCGGGCCACGGCCCACTTCCTCGACCAGTCGAAGGCCTTGCTGAGCAGCCAGGTCTGGGTCGGCAGCTTCGACAACGGGGCGTTCATGGTGGTGCAGCGCTTCGGCGCGAATGGCCAGTACATGGAAGCAGAAATCGGCGCATCCGAAGGTGGCGGCATGTCGGGCCTGGAGTACGGCACCGCACTGGCCACCGCGGTGGATGGCCGCGGCTTCAAGCTGGCGCCGGTCATCGAGATCGACACCAATGGCAGCTGGGGCTTGTCACACCTGTCGGCCTGCGAGCGCGTCAGCGTCACCGGCGGACAGCTGAACTACCTGGAGGCGCCCGCCAGTTGCGTCACCGACACGAGCAGCGCCTTGACCAAGGCCGGCAACGATCCGAACGGCATCGTCGGGGTGTGGAACCTGGGGGCGGCCGCGATCGTGAAGAGCCAGACCTTCGTGTTCTGGGCCAATGGCAAGTACGCGATGCTCGACCCGATCGGCGACACCGAAGCCAACTCTTGCGGCGGCCCGGGCGTGGAGTACGGCACCTACTCGTACGACGCGACCAGCAAGGACGTCAAGATCTTGAGCGTCTCGGTCGACACCAACGGCTGCGCCGGGCTCAACGACGGCACGCCCGGCGGTGGCGGGATGGCCAGCTTCAAGCTCACCTTGAGCAGCGACGGCAAGACCGGCACGGCGGTGTTCGGTGATTCCACGGACCAGATTTTCCGGGTGTCCCGATAAGCGGTTACGGCGATTACGGCAGTTACGACGGCCCTGCGGCGACGGCGTGGCGCTTGTTGGTCAAGGGCCGCCAGCTGCGGGTTCGGCACTGGGCGCAGGTGCGCGTCACCCCGGCAGCCGCAGCCCGAGCCGGGCCACTGCCATCACCGCCTGGGTGCGCGAAGTGACCGCCAGGCGCAGGAAGATGGTTTCGAGGTGGGACTTCACCGTGGAGGCTGAGAGATCCAGCTGTCGGCAGATGGACTTGTTGGAATGGCCATCGACCAGCAGGCCCAGCACCACCAGTTGGCGTGGTGACAAGCCTGGCGGGTCGGCTGCGGCGGGCCGCACCGACGGGCCAAGGGCGGCGCGTGGCAGGTACACGCCGCCCTGCAGCACCTGGTCGAGCGCATCGACCATCACCCGGAACTCACTGGTCTTGGGGATGAAGCCGACCGCGCCAGCGTCGATGGCGTCCATCACGGTCTGCGGCCGGTCGTCGGCCGACACCACCACGTGGCGGGCCTGGGGCGCGCGCTGGCGCAGCGCGACCAGGCTGCTCATGCCGACCGCGTCGGGCAACCCCAGGTCAACCAGCACCAGGCGCAGGTCGGGGTGGGCGTCGCATTGCACGCAGGCTTCGGCCAGGCTGCCGGCCTGCAATACCTGCAGCGCCGGCCAGGTCTGGCCCATCACGGCCGCCAGCGTCTCGCGCAGCAGGGTGTGGTCGTCTATCAGCAGGGTCTTCATCGGGGCCGGGATCTTGGGCGCTTGGCGCCATCTGTGCGCTGCGGTTGGCAGCGCTTTCAGGCACTTTAGCGGCCGGTGCGCTGATTTGCTTCGGCGAGAAGATTTTTTGCGCCGGTCGGGTCAGTAGCCGGCGCGGATGTCTGCCGCCCGCGCCTGGGTGGCTGTTGCCCGGCAGCTGCGCCGCCGTGGCCATGGCGTTGTCACCGCAGCGCGGCACGCCGCCGCGGATAATCCCGACACCCCAGCTGCTTCGTCGCAACGCGCGCGCTTCATGCCACCGATCTTCGACCCCGCTGATGAACAAGGCATGCGACTGGCGCTGGACCAGGCGTTGAATGCGCAGCTGGCTGGCGAGGTGCCGGTGGGCGCGGTGATCGTGCGCCAGACCGCGCAGGGCCGGCAGGTCATCGCCACCGGCTACAACCGGCCGATCACCACGCATGACCCCACCGCCCATGCCGAGATCGTGGCGCTGCGCCATGCCGCGCAGCTGGTGCAGAACTACCGCCTGCCCGACTGCGAGCTGTACGTGACACTCGAGCCCTGTGCGATGTGCGCGATGGCGCTGCTGCACGCGCGCTTCAAGCGGGTGGTGTTTGCCGCCACTGATCCCAAGACCGGCGCGGCCGGCTCGGTGACCAACCTGTTTGCCGATCTGCGGCTGAACCACCACACCGCGCTGCTGGGCGGCGTGATGGCCGAGCCGGCCGCGGCGCTGCTGCGCCAGTTTTTCGCCGAGCGGCGGGCGCAGCAACGCGCCGAACGCGATGCGCTGCGCGCGCTGGCGGCGGCCACGGGCGAGCCGACGGCGGCTCATCTCGCCGGCGTGCTGCCGGTCGACGAGGCCGACCTGCCGATACCCGCCGGCGAATCGACCGAACTGCACCACGACCTGGCGCCTCCGGAGACCTGATGAACGATCTGCATGTATTTGCCCCGGCCGGTGTCGAACTGCGCGGCCCGGCCCTGAAACGGGCCAAACAACGCCTGGGCGCGCTGGGCTTCAGCGTCACGCTCGACCCCAGCGTGCGGGCCCGCCACCAGCGCTTTGCCGGCACCGACGATGCCCGCCTGGCCACGCTGTACCGGGTGGCCGATGCCGCGCCGGCGGTGGCGCTGGCCTGCCGCGGTGGCTACGGGCTGACCCGGCTGCTCGACGTCATCGACTGGCCGCGCATCGCGCGCAGCGTCGAGCGTGGCACCCGCTGGGTGGGCCACAGTGATCTGACGGCCCTGCAACTGGGCCTGCTGGCGCACGTCGGCGGGCGCAGCGCAGCGCATCCGTCGGCCATCACCTGGCAAGGCCCGATGGCCTGCGACGACTTTGGCCGCGACGACGAGGCCGGTGGGGTCGACGAGGTCACGCGGGATTGTTTTGTCGAGGCGATGTCGGGTGAACTGGAGGCGGTGGGCTTTCGCACCGAGCCCGGCTTCGACGGCCTGGATGCCAAAGGCCTGCTGTGGGGCGGCAACCTGGCGATGCTGCAGTCGATGATCGGCACGCCGCACTGCCCGCAGATCAAGGGCGGCATCCTGTTTCTGGAGGATGTCAACGAGCACCCCTACCGGGTCGAACGGATGTTGCTGCAGCTGCACCAGGCCGGCATCCTGGCGCGGCAGAAGGCGGTGCTGCTGGGCGATTTCAGCGGCTGGCGCAAGAGCCCGATGGACCGCGGCTACAGCTTGAAGTCGGCCATTGCCCACCTGCGCAGCGTCTGTGCCACGCCCGTCCTCACCGGCCTGCCGTTCGGCCATGTGCCTACCAAGGTGATGCTGCCGGTGGGCGCGCGGGTGCAGCTGGTGGTGCAGGGCCGCGATGTGCTGATCGGCTGGTGATCTGCTGGTGATCTGCTGGTGATCTGCTGGTGATGGCCATCGGCGGTCTGCCCGGTGCCCGGGTGGTCGCCGTGGTGCGCGAGGGTAGGGAGACCGCTCCAATGGGTTGAAACCCGGCCCGGCGACAGCGGGACGGCACCCTAGAATGCCAGCATCGCCTCGCAAGGGTTGGCCACAAACCAGGCCCTGTCGAGGCGCTGTCATTTTTGGCCGCCCGCAGCAACCCACCCGGTGGTTGCGGCTTCCTTCGCTTCAGGAGTGTCCGCATGCGCGGCATCATCGTTTCCCGCTGGCTGTCTTGGCCGGGCCTGCTGGCCGCTGTTGGCGTCGCCGCGCTGGTGCTGGCGGCCGGCTGCAACAACAGCCCGTACCCCGCCGGCGCCGAGCGCGAGAACACGCTGTTCTATTCGTTCGACGAGCGCTCGCCGCGCTACCTCGACCCCACCGCCTCGTACTCGAACCCCGAGTCGGCCTACACCATGCAGGTGTACGAGCCGCCCTACGGTTACCACTACCTCAAGCGGCCGTACCAGCTGATACCCAAGTCGGCCGTCGAGGTGGTCAAGCCCCGTTACCTCGACAAGAACGGCCAGCCGCTGGCCGACGACGCCCCCGGCGAGGCCATCGCCGAGAGCGTCTACGACATCCCCATCCGCCCCAGCATGCGCTTCCAGCCGCACCCGGCGTTTGCCGTCGATGCCCAGGGCCGGTACCGCTACCACAGCGACCACCCGCTGAGCCGCGCCCAGCTCGGCGACAAGCGCTCGCCGTTCGATTTCGAGCACCAGGGCACGCGCGAAGTGGTGGCCGAAGACTATGTCTACGCCCTCAAGCGCCACGCCACCACCCGAATCGAGGCGCCGGTATACGCGGTGTTCGCCGAATACGTGATCGGGCTGAAGGCCTATGCCGAGCGCATCAAGCGCGAGGACGCCAAGCTGCTGGACGGCCTGCCCGAAGACCTGCGCGACAAGCCGTTCCTCGATTTCCGCCGCTGGCCGCTGGCCGGTGCCACGGCGCCCGAGAAGCACCTGTTGCGGATTCGGTTGAAGGGCAAATACCCGCAGTGGAACTACTGGATGGCGCTGCCCTTCACCGCGCCGCTGCCTTGGGAGGCCGACGCCTTCTATGCCCAGACCGGCATGAACGAAAACGGCCTGTCGCTGAATCAGTGGCCGGTGGGCTCGGGTGCCTACATGATGAAGGAGTTCGTGCGCGACCGGCTGCATGTGATGGTGCGCAACCCGAACTTCCGCACCGAGACCTACCCCTGCGAAGGCATGCCCGGCGACCGCGAGGCCGGCCTGCTCGACGACTGCGGCAAGACCCTGCCGTTCATCGACAAGCTGCATGTCTCGATCGAGAAGGAGAAAGTGGCGCGCAAGGAGAAGTTCAAGCAAGGCTATTTCGACGTGCCCGAAATCGAGCGGCCCGAATGGGGCGTCGACTTCCGCACCGACGCCGAGGATTCCGACGCCGTGGCGGCACAGTTCAAGCAGCGCGGCTTCCAGTTCCCGTTGATGACCGACATCAGCAACTGGTACCTGGGCTTCAACATGCTCGACCCGGTGGTCGGCAAGGGCGCCACACCTGAAGAGGACGACAAACACCGCAAGTTGCGCCAGGCCATCGCCATCGTGATCGACTACGAAGAGGGCTACGGCCGCATCTTCAAGCACAAGGGCGGCTTGGCTGCGCACAGCCCGATCCCGCCGGGGCTGTTCGGCTCGCGAGAAGGCCAGGGCACCTTCCACAACCCGGTGACCCACGAGCTGGTCGATGGCAAGGTGCAGCGCCGTTCGGTCGACGAGGCGAAGAAGCTGCTGGCCGAGGCCGGTTACCCCGGTGGCCGCGACGCCGTCACCGGCAAGCCGCTGGTGCTGAACTACGACTTCCAGCGCGCGGTGACGCCCGAGTTCAAGAGCGAAAACGACTGGATGGCCAAGCAGTTCGCCAAGCTGGGCATCCAGTTGGAGGTGCGCGCCACCGACTTCAACCAGTACCAGGACAAGACGGTCAAGGGCAAGCACCAGATCTACTGGGCCGGCTGGCTGGCCGACTACCCCGACACCGAGAACTTCATGTTCCTGCTCTACGGCCCCAACGCCAAGAGCAAGACCAACGGCGAGAACGTGTCGAACTACGAGAACCCCGAGTTCGACGCGCTCTACCGTCAGCTGCAGCTGCTGGACGACGGCCCCGACAAGCAGGCCGCGATCGACCGCATGGTGGCCATCGTGCAGCGCGACGCGCCCTGGTGCTTCGGCTACTTTCCATGGGGTGGGCTGGCCTTTCAGCAATGGGTGCACAACGGCAAGCCCAGCATCCTGATCCGCGACATGGCCAAGTACTACCGGGTCGACGCCGCCACCCGCGCTGCCAAGCAGGCCGAGTGGAACGCCCCCGTGCGCTGGCCGATGGCCGTGCTGCTGCTGGCGGTGCTGGGCGCTGTCTGGCTGGCGCGGCGCAGCTTCAAAGCCCGCGAGACGGCCACGGCACGGCGTGCGAGCGCCGCGTCGATCTGACCCGCCCGACCTGACCCCATGACCTGATCGCGAAGCGAAGAGAGCCCCCGATGTTCCGTTACGTGCTTCGCCGCCTGGGTTACGGCCTGCTGATCCTGATCGGCGTCAACCTGCTGACCTTCTTCCTGTTCTTCACCGTCAACACGCCCGACGACATGGCGCGGCTCAACATCGGTGGCAAGCGCATCACGCAGGAGCAGATCGACAAGTGGAAGGCCGAGCGCGGCTACGACCGCCCGCTGTACTTCAACGCCGCCGAGCAGGGCACGGCGCAGGTCACCCGCACGGTGCTGTGGGAGCGATCGGTGTCGCTGATGCTGATGGATTTCGGCCGCAGCGATTCAGCCCGATCCACCGACATCGGCCACGAGGTGTCCACCCGCATGGGCGTGAGCCTGCAACTGGCCTTGCCCTTGTTCCTGCTGCAGTTGATCGTCAGTGTCAGCTTCTCGCTGATGCTGGTGTACTTCCGCAACACCCGCATCGACTTCTGGGGCGTGGTGCTGTGCGTGCTGATGCTGTCGATCAGCAGCCTGTTCTACATCATCGTCGGCCAATTCTTCTTCTCGCGGGTGATGCGGCTGGTGCCGATCTCGGGCTTTGCGCCGGGGCTGGATGCGGTGCGCTTCCTGGTGCTGCCGGTGTTCTTGAGCCTGCTGGCCCGGCTGGGCGGCGAGGCGCGGCTGTACCGGGCGATGTTCCTCGAGGAGATCGGCCGCGACTATGTGCGCACCGCGCGCGCCAAGGGCCTGAGCGAATCGGTGGTGCTGTTCCGCCATGTGCTGCGAAATGCGCTGATCCCGATCATCACCAGCGCCGGCGCCTACCTGCCGTATGTGTTCATGGGCAGTCTGGTATTCGAAAGTTTCTTCGGCATCCCAGGCCTGGGCGCCTTCGTCATCGAAGCCATTGCGGGCCAGGATTTCGCCATCGTGCGCACCATGGTGTTTCTGGGTGCGGCGCTGTACATCGCGAGCAACGTGCTGATCGACATCGCCTACACCTGGGTCGATCCGCGGGTGCGGCTGTCCTGACTTTCAACGACCGAGAACAACAAGATCATGGGTTTCAAGTTCGTCGTGTTGTGGACCGACGTGGCGCTGTGGGCGCTGTTTGCCTTCATGCTGGCCTATGCCTGGCGGGTGTCGCGCCACGACACCTTGCGCGCCACCTGGCGGCGGGTGTTGCGCGACGCGCCGGCGCTGTGCGCGCTGCTGGTGCTGGTGGGCTTCATTGTGGTCACCGCGCTTGACAGCGTGCATTTCCGCCGCATGCTGGCCCCTGCCGATGGCCAGCCTGCCGGCACCACGTTCTACGACAACCGTACCGAGTCGCTGCTCGACCTGGTGCTGGCGCGCCAGATCGGCATGCGCGAGACCACCTACTCGGCGCCGCTGGGCTACCGCGCGATCACCAAGCAGACCGTCACGGTCGACGGCGAAGTGCGGCGCGAGCTGCCGCGCCTGCTGCACGGCGGCGCGCACCTGACCGGCGCCGAGCCGCAACTGGCCGCCGCCTGGCAGGCCGACCTGTGGCAGCGGGCGCTGGCCGGCCTGGCCGGCGGCGCCGTGGTGGCGGGGTTGGGCATGTTGCTGGCCGTGGCGCTGCTGGGCCGCGCGCAGGGCGGGTGGGGGGCCGCGGCGCGGGCCATCGCCGCCGACCGCACCCACTACCCGCTGCGCGCGCTGCTGGGCACCTTCACCGTGCTGTGCCTGGCCGCCGGGCCGGTGGTGGCGCTGATGGGCCACTACCATGTCTTCGGCACCGACCGCACCGGCAACGACGTGCTGGTGCAGACGCTCAAGAGCATCCGCACCGCGTTTGTCATCGGCTTGCTCAGCACGCTGGCCACGCTGCCGATCGCGGTGGTGCTGGGCATCCTGGCCGGCTGGTACCGCGGCTGGGTCGATGAAGTGGTGCAGTACCTCTACACCACCTTGTCCAGCGTGCCCAACGTGCTGCTGATCGCGGCCTGCGTGCTGATGGTGCAAGTGGCACTCGACCAGCACCCCGAGTGGTTCGAGACCGGTGCCGAGCGTGCCGACCTGAAGGTGTTTTTGCTCTGCGTGATCCTGGGCGTCACCGGCTGGGCCACGCTGTGCCGGCTGGTGCGCGCCGAGACGCTGAAGCTGCGCGAGCTCGAATTTGTGCAGGCCGCCACCGCCTTCGGCGTGCCGCCCCTGCGCATCATGGCCCGCCACATCCTGCCCAACGTCATGCACCTGGTGCTGATCACCACCGTGCTGAGTTTTTCCGACCTGATCCTGTACGAGGCCGTGTTGACCTATGTGGGCGTGGGCGTCGACCCCAGCACCAGCAGCTTCGGCGGCATGATCAACCTGGCGCGAAGCGAGATGAGCCGCGACCCTGTGGTCTGGTGGAGCTTTGCCGCCGCCTTCGGCTTCATGGTGGCCTTGGTGCTGGCGGCCAACCTGTTTGCCGACGGCGTGCGCGATGCCTTCGACCCACGGGCCCGCAGCCTGCGGCCGCGACTGCTGTCGCGCAAGCCCGCGACGGGAGCCTGACCATGCTGCAGATCGATCAACTGCAGGTGGAGTTGGATTCCGAAACCGGCATCGTGCGCGCCATCGACCGGCTGAGCCTGGCCATTGCCCAGGGCGAGACCTTCGCGCTGGTGGGCGAATCGGGCTGCGGCAAGAGCATGACTGCGCTGGCGCTGATGCGCCTGCTGCCCGACGCCGGCGTGGTGACCGGCGGCGACATCACGCTCGATGGCACCGACCTGCTGGGCCTGCCCGAATCGCAGATGCGCGGCGTGCGCGGCGGGCGCATCGGCATGATCTTTCAGGAGCCCGGCACCAGCCTCAACCCGGTGCTGACGGTCGGCCTGCAGATGGTCGAAGCGATCGAAGCCCACACCGCGCTGCGCGGCGCCGCGGCGCGCAGCAAGGCCATCGACTGGTTGCGCCGCGTCGGCATCCCAGAGCCCGAGCGCCGCATCGACGACTACCCCTTCCGCATGAGCGGCGGCCAGAAGCAACGCGTGATGATCGCGATGACGCTGGCCGCCGAGCCCGGCTATCTGGTGGCCGACGAGCCGACCACCGCGCTCGACGTCACGATCCAGCAGCAGATCCTCGACCTGCTGCGCGACCTGCAGCGCGAGCAGGGCATGGGCCTGCTGCTGATCACCCATGACCTGGCGGTGGTGGCCGGCATGGCCCAGCATGTGGCGCTGATGTACGCCGGCCAGATCATCGAGGTGGCGCCGGCGGCGCAGTTTTTCAGCCAGCCCAAGCACCCCTATGCCCGCGCGCTGCTGCAGGCCCTGCCCGAGGCCGGCCGGCGCGGCCAGGCGCTGGCCGCCATTGCCGGCACGGTGCCGCCGCTGACGCAGGATTTCAGCGGTTGCCGATTTGCGCCGCGCTGCGGTTACGCGCAGGCGGTTTGCCACACCACGCCGCCTGAACTGCTGGGGCCGGCCGAGCACCCGGTGCGCTGCCTGCTGCTGCAGCCCGGTGGGCCGGGCCTGGTGGCCAAGGCCGCCGACGCGGCCGACGCGCCGCCGGCCGTGGCCGCGGTGCCGGCACGACACGCAGGTCACGTAAGTCAAGCACCGGTGGCCGATGGCGCCGCACCGCTGCTGCAGGTGACCGAGCTGAGCGTCAGCTTCGTCCAGCGCAAAGGTTTTCTGGGCGGCAAGCCGGTGCGTTTTGATGCCGTCAAGGGCGTGTCGTTCAAGGTCGCCGCCGGCCAGACCCTGGCCCTGGTCGGCGAATCGGGCTGCGGCAAGACCACCACCGGCAAGGCCATCGTGCAGCTGCTGCGCGGCCAGGCGCAGATCGGTGGCCAGGCCCTGCTCGACGGCCGCGACCTGTTCACGCTGCAAGGCGCTGCGTTGCGCGAGGCCCGTCGTGCGGTGCAGATCATCTTCCAGGATCCGTTCGCCTCGCTCGACCCGCGCATGCGGGTGGCCGAGATCCTCGACGAAGGCCTGGCCGCGCTGCAACCGCAGACCACGGTGGCCGACCGCCTCAGCCGCATCGAGCGCATCGTCGACCAGGTCGGCCTGCGCCGCGAGGCCTTGCAGCGCTTTCCGCATGAATTCTCGGGCGGCCAGCGCCAGCGCATCGCCATCGCCCGGGCGCTGGCGGTGCAGCCGCGGCTGATCGTCTGCGACGAGCCCACGTCGGCGCTGGACGTGTCGGTGCAGGCCCAGATCCTCAACCTGCTGCGCGACCTGCAGCGCGAGCTGGGCGTGAGCTACCTGTTCATCACCCACAACATCGCGGTGGTGGAGTACATCGCCGACACGGTGGCGGTGATGCGGGCTGGCCGCATCGTCGAGCAAGGCGCCTGTGCCGACGTGCTGGGCCGGCCGGTCAACGACTACACCCGCACGCTGCTGGCGGCGGTGCCGCGGTTGTAAGGTCTGGTCGAAACGGTGAATCAAGCTGCGGGCAGGCTGGCCTTCCGAATCAACCAGTGGGAAGCCCGGCCTTCCAGTCACCAAAAGCGCTGGCCATGTCCTGACCGGCAGCAACCGCTGCCAGAACGGCAAGGTGCCTCAGCTCGACTTGGTCCGGGTACTCATGCGCCAGCCGATTGCGCACGTCGCGCCAGTTCAACCAGGCGTTGACGTCCAGGAAGCCCAGTTTCTCCAGCCGATCCAGGCAATCGCGCATCGGCCAGATCTCGTAGGTTTCCTGCAGCCAGCCCAACGTTGCCGGGATCAGCCGCTCGCCCATCGCATCCTGCAACTTGGTGAAGCGGTAGAGGATCTGGTCGGTCAGCCGGCGCAGCGACTTGTCTGATTCAAGGGCCTGCGCGTCGGGTGTCGGGCGTCGGGCGGCTGTGCCAGTCCTGCAGCGCTTCCAGCAGTGCGGCGCAGTGGCGATCACATGCCCACAGGGCCGCCGTCAGTCGTGCTCGGGGCACCTCGTCGCTCATGTGTGCACCAGTTCGAGCGCCTGACGGCGTGCTTCCGTAACGATCAGCCGATCATCAGCAGTGCCCAGGTCGGTCATCACGATGTCGATGCGCCGCTCGCCCATCCGGCGATAAAGCTGCACCGTCAGCAAGCTGCGCAGTCCCGAACAGCCGCAGGTCGGTTTGCGCCAGGTGATTCGCTTCACGCCTCACCACATCGGCCAGATGCTTCAGGCGTTGAGTCAGTCCGGTTGTATTCGTCACAGCGTGATGCCGCTGTTGCGTGCAACGCGATGGATGGCTTGTTCCTGAACATTGGGCGCAGCAATCAGCACGTCCATGCGCTGGTCGCCAAGGGCCATCTGAAGCAGCGCGCCGATGCGCGCCGCCACCAGGGTGGGCTGGTCGATGGCTGTGGCAGATTCCACCAGCAGATCGATGTCGCCGCCTCGCGCGCTGTCATCGGCACGGGAGCCGAACAGGCGAACCGTCGCCGACGGCCCCAGCACCGACCGGACGGTCTTGCGGATTACGCTTCTGGTAGGCGCAGACAAACGCATCCGGGGAGTACAGGCAAGCGGTTTTCAGCGCTGGCGACGGTGGCGAATCCGGCTTCGGCGGTGCATCTTGCGCCATGCGCCATGCGCCATGCGCCAGCCGTCGCCGCCGTCGCGGGCAAAATCCACCACTGTCGGCGTCACCCCGAACCCTGGCCATCAACATCACCGCCCATGAGCCAACCCAAGCCCATTCCGCCCCGCGCCGGCAAGCCTGTCCAGCCTTCACTGTTCGACGAGCCGCCCCCGCTGGTTGCCGCCGAGCCAGCGCTGACGCTGGTGGCCATCCCGACCCCGGCGGCCAGCCAGACCAAGGCCCAGCGGGCCTTCAACCGCCTGGTCGAGCAGATTGGCCAGCAGCGTGATCTGCTGGCGCGCTGGCAGCAGTACGAACTGCGCTACCACCAGCGCCTGGCCACCGAACTGCAGCCGTTGCAGGCGCGCCTGCGTGAGGCCCAGCGGGCGCTGGTGGTCGTGCTGGACGGGCTGCTGTGCGACCCCAACACCAAGCCCCGCCTGAAGAAAGCCGAGCGCCGCAAGCTGGTCTTCGCGGTCCGGCAACTGACCGGTCTGTTGCTGGACGGTGGCCCCGACGCCGAGATCGAAGCCCTCTTCAACCGCCACGGCGATGTCTCGCATGCCGACCTGCGCCAGGCCGAACTGGCCGAGGCGCAGTCTCTGTTCGGCCACCTGCTGGGCGAGGATCTGACCGTCGACCCGGGCCAGCAGGCGCCATCGCTGGACGAGCTGATGCAGCAGGCCGCTGAGCGTCTGGCCGCCCGAGCCCAGGCCGATGCCCAGGCCCGACAGGAGGCCCGTGCGCAACAGTCGCCCCGGGGCCGCCAGGCCGCGGCCGCCCGCCAGCGCCAGGAAGAGGCCGCACAACACGCCGCAAAACACGCCGCACAACACGCCGCACAACACGCCGCGCAGCAAGCCAGCCAATCGGTGCGCGAGGTCTTCCGCAAGCTGGCCAGCTTGTTGCACCCCGATCGCGAGACCGATGCCGCCGAGCGCGCGCGCAAGACCCTGCTGATGCAGCAGGCCAATCAGGCCTACCAGGCGGGCGACCTGCTCACCCTGCTGACCCTGCAACTGCAGACCGAGCAGATCGACGGCCAGCACCTGGCTGGCCTGCCCGACGTCCGGCTGAACCACTACAACCAGGTGCTGCGCGAGCAGCTGCGGGTGTTGCAGCAAGAGGTGCAGGCTTGCACCGAGCCCTACCGGATGGCGCTGGGCCGGGCCGGGCGACAGCTGAGCCCGGCGGCGGTGGACGCCGCGTTGGCGCAGGACATCGCCCAGCTTCAGCAAGGCCTGCAGATCCTGGCGGCCGATACCGCGGGGCTGCGCGACCCGGCCACCCGGCGAGCGGTGATCGCCGAGTTCGACATGCCCGATGCGGCCGAGCACGACGACGAAGCCCCCGATGCCTTCGAGCTGATGCTGATGATGGACGCCCTGGGTGCCCTGGGCCGTGCCGCGCCAGCGCCCGGGCGGCGCAAAAAGCGGCGCTGAGCGCGCCTGCAAGCGGCCAACTGGCGAGTTGTGGGCCCCTCATCCGCGGGGGCAAACTCCCCGAGCCTCCTAGGGATTTCCCTTGTCGCTTCCGCGCAGTGTTGCCACTTGCCAACGGGCTTGGCCCCATGGTCTAGGGACATGCCCCTAGAACCGCCCGGTGCGGCGGCCGTGGTCGGCATCCATGACCGGGCGCTTCTGCCCAGCGTGCACCAGCGAACGGCAGGCTCTGCGGCGGTGCACCGCGGCAGTGCCCGCCTCTGCACTCGGGGGGGCTCGATGCCTGCGACCTGGGTTTCCCCAAGGGTGGCCTCGGAAGCGCGTCAGTGACAATCGAAAGACAAGTCTTTGTAGGCGCGCAACACAGGTTTACCGAGCCTGCCTGGCGGTCGCAAAGACAAGGGTTTGTCGATCAACGTTCCTTTCATCCGGAGTCTCCATGCTTAAAAGATCCAAGATCAACGCAGCCGTCCTGCTGGCGCTGGGCGTCGTTGCCGCGCTGCCGGTCATGGCGCAGGACGCTCAACGCGTCGAAATCACCGGCTCGTCCATCAAGCGTGTCGATGCCGAAGGCGCCTTGCCGGTCGTGGTGCTGAAGAAGGAAGACATCCAGCGCACCGGTGCGACCTCGGTCGTCGACCTGCTGCAGAAGTTGTCCGTCGTTCAGGGCGGCACGCCCGAGGCGGCTTCGGTCGGTGGTTCGTCCTACGGCTTCTCCGGCATCTCGATCCACAACATCGGCGAGACCCGTACCCTGGTGCTGCTGAACGGCCACCGGCTGTCGCAGTTTGGCGGCCAGACCCTCACCGGCTTTGCCGCCGGCTTCGACCTGAATGCAATCCCCATCGCCGCGATCGAGCGTGTCGAAGTGCTGACCGACGGTGCGTCGGCGCTCTACGGTGCCGATGCCATCGCCGGCGTTGTGAACTTCATCACCAAGCGTGATTCGACCGCCGGTGAAGTGTCGCTGGGCATTTCCAAGCCGTCAGGTGGTGCCGAGGAAACCCGTTTCAGCTTCACCAAGGGTTTCGGTTCGCTCGACAAGAACGGCATGAACCTGATGCTGACCTACGGCCACGACAAGCGCACCAAGCTGGATGGTGCTGAGCGTGACTTTGCCAAGACCGGCAACCTGATTTTCAGCAACAACGGCAAGACCTACCGGTCGCAGAACTACTCTCCGAGCGCCATCCCGGCCAACGTGCGTAACGACAGCGGCAATTTGATCAGCCCGTACCTGATCGCGAATGGCAAGTGCTCGCCGAACACCTTCCGGGTGACCGACGGCGGGGATGACTTCTGCGGCTTCGACTATGTCAGCACGCTGGAGATCTACCCGGAGCGGGTCCGTGACAGCGGCATGGCGTCGTTGACCGCGAAACTCGGCGGCCATGAGTTGTTTGCCGACCTGCTGCTGTCGCGCACCACCCAGGTCTCGCGGATTGCACCGGTGCCGGGTGGCATCTCCCTGCCCAGCAGTTCGGTGTATTACCAGCAGTACCTTGCGCCGCTCGGTTTGACCCGGGCGACGACCACTGCCAACTACCGGATCGCCGATCTGGGCAAGCGCACCAATGACGACACTGCCAACTTCATTGACTTGGCGCTCGGTTCCCGCGGTGTTCTGGCGGGCTGGGATTACCGCGCGGCATACACCCATTCCGAAAGCAAGGTCGAAGGCAACATCTCGGGTTATCCGGGTGCGATCGCAGTGGGCAACCTGCGCAGGTCGGGGCTGTTGAACCCGTTCGTGTTGACGGGTGAGCAGACTCCTGCCGGGCAGGCTGCGCTGGACGGCACCAACTACAAGGGCTATTGGGACGGTGGTGTCGCCAAGCTCGACACGGTCGAGGCGCAGGCATCGAAGGAAATCTTCAAGCTGTCCGCCGGCGCGGTGATGTTGGCGGTGGGCGCCAGCTGGCGCAACGAAGATTTCGAGTCCAAGCCGAGCCCGTTCGCGCAGGGCATCACCACCAACCCGGTCACTGGCGAGTTGTGCGACGGCACGGCCGCCAAGCCGTGTGACCAGCGCTTTGGCGATGCATCGGCTGCGGTGCCGTACTCGGCTTCGCGCGACTCCTACGGCTTGTTCGGCGAGGTGAACATTCCGATCGCCAAGGGGTTGGAGACTACGCTGTCGGCACGTTACGACAACTACTCCGACTTCGGCTCCAACATGACCGGCAAGGCCGCCTTCCGCTGGCTGCCCACCCAGGGCATGTTGGTCCGTGGCTCCGTCGGCACGGGCTTCCATGCCCCGACCGTGCCGCAGCTCAACGCCGCAGCACAGTCGTATGGCGTGACCGAGGATCCTTACCTCTGCACGCCAGAGTTGCTGTCCATCGCCACGTCGCTGGGCGCCATCTGTCAGCCGGGCAAGAAGCAGTACGACCAGTTCGCCGGTGGCAACAAGCAACTGAAGCCTGAAGAGTCAACCCAAGCCTCGCTGGGTATCCGCTTCGATTCGCCTACGGGCTTCTCGTTTGGTGCGGACTGGTGGTGGGTGCGGATCGAAAATGCATTCGGCCAGATTTCCGAGCAGACCGCCTTTGCCAACCCGGGCAAGGCTGCCTGGACGACGGCGATCGACGTTGGCACTGGCGAGAATTTCCTGGCCTGGAATGCGTCCAATCTGAACCTTGGCAAGCAATACACCTCGGGCATCGACTTCGATGTGTCGGGTCGCACCAAGACGGCTTGGGGTGATCTGTCCTCCCAGGTCACGGCGACCTACATGGTCAAGCACCGGTACCAGGAGGAGGAGGGCGGCGAGTACTTCTCCGACCTGGCCGACAACACCAAGCAGGCACTGCTGTATCGCTGGAAGGGCGCCTGGCGCACCACGCTCAAGACGGGCAACTGGGCACACACGTTGGGCCTGAACTTTGTGTCGGGTTACACCGACGCTGAGACCACCGTGGAAGTGCTGGACGCCAACGGCATTGCCACCGGCACCGAAGACATCCGCCTGGAAGTGAAGCCGTACTACACCTTCGACTGGCAGACGCTGTGGTCGGTCAACAAGTCGTGGGACGTCAGGGTCGGCGTCTTGAACATCGCCGACAAGAAGCCGCCGCTGGTGTTGACCACCACCGGTGGCCAGCAAGTCGGCTACGACGGCAACCTGTACGACCCGCGCGGCCGCACGCTGTACGGCAACGTGACCTTCAAGTTCTGATCTGACTGAAGGCTGAGGGCCTGCCGCGCGAGCGGCAGGCCCTTTTTCTATGGGCGTCGTGAACAGGCGGGGCGCCGCCAACCCTGCGCACCGGCGCCAAAGATGTGCCGCGCGGCGCCAGCGTCAACCGCCCGCGTCAACCGCCAGCGTCAACCGCCAGCGCTTGTCGGCGCCTTGCGCGGTTTGAGGCTGCTGATCATCTCGATCAGTTGGGTGCAGGCCTGCCGTTCAACCGCCGTCAGGTGCGGATTCCAGCAGTCCATCAGCAGGATCACCCGGGTGCTGTCCGATCGGTTCCAGGCCTCGTGCAGGTAGGTGTCGTCGAACATCATCGGCTGGCCTTCGACCCAGGCGTGCGACCCGGCATCGACCACGTTCAGCGCGCAGTCGGGCGGCACGATCAGCGGCAGGTGCATCACCAGCCGGGTGTTCGTCACGCCGTAGTGCGGCAGGATGTGGGTCTGCGGGTTCAGCACCGAGAAGCAGATTTCCGGCGCCTGGTCCGCGATGCGGCAGAGGTCGATGGATTCGAGCACGCTGCTGGTGACAGGGCAACGTGCGTGGTTGGCGTCGAATCGCCGGCCATGCCGGTAGAAAAAATACGCCTGCCACTTGGGGCTTGCCGACGTGCCGCCGAGAAATGCCGGCTGCGCGGCGTCTGTCGGTGCCGGTATGAAATCAGGCAGCGCCTGCGCCTGCTCCTGCAGCACCGACACCGCCTCGGCCCGGATCTGCGGCGCGGCGTCAGCCAGCCGGCGTGACCAGGGGTGAAGCGCCGGATCGTGGTAGGGCGTGCTCGGCAGACCGGGAAAGTAGAAGAACTTCGGCCGCTGGCGGGGGTCGGGTGGCGTGACCTCCACCTCCTTCAAGTAGGCCGCGAGCGCGTGGTCCATGCGTTTCAGTGCATCGCTGCCATGCTGGGCACGCAGCGCTGCGAACGAGCCGAGAAACAGTTCTCGCCTGCCGAGCCGAACCCGTTCGATGGCCTGGACGACGGGGGCCAGCCATTGCCTCGGGGTCGTGCCCTCGTCGAGCCACAACCCTGCCCGCTGGGCGCCGGTGACCGCGTGGTAAGCCGCCTTGAGCGCGCCCGGACCGTCCGCCAGGCGATCTCGAACCAGGCTCAGTATCAGCCAGGCCAGGTGGGTCTCGGGCGCGACCGCGACGAGGTGTTCCAGCGGCGTGACCGCGGCCTGCAGCCGGCCGCAGGCGGCCTGCGCCAACGCGAGCTGAATCGCCAGTTCGGTGTGCCCGGGATGCAGTCGGTTGGCGTCCTGCAGCAGGGTGGCGGCCCGTTCGAGATCCCCCCGGGCGGTGGCCAAGCGGGCCGCCATCAAGGTGGCGTCGGCGTGGCCGGGCTGCTGGTCGAGCAGTTGTTGGCACAGTGACTCCGCGCGCGCAGTTTGCCCTGAACGCTCCGATTGTTTCGCCTGCGCCAGCAAGGCGTCGGCGTTTTGTTGGGGTGAACGGTCAGGCATCGCGGCGCAGTTCCTTGAAGCCCAGGCTGAGGTACAAGTCCCGGGCGGGTTGGTTCTCGGCATGGAGTGCGAGTTGAAGCTCGGTGTCACCAGCCTCGAAGAGGTCGTGCATGACCTGGCCGATCGTTGCCTTGGCCAGGCCCTTGCGCTTGCAATGGGGAGCGGTCATGGCAAACGCCATCCAGGGCCGACCGTCCAGGCGCGTGACGAGCGCCGCAGAGACCAGCGCCCCATCACGCTCCACCACCCAGGAGTGCTGCGCCAGATACACCCCGTAGCCACCGGCAAAGGTCTTCGCGATCTCCTGTGCGGCGTCTTCGACCGACTCGCCGGTGTAGTCGACCGTGCCTTGGTAGGCGGCCCACATCAAGCTGGCCAGGGCTGGCAGGTCAGCGGGTAGCGGCCGGCGGGCGCCCGGAAGCCGTGTTCTGGGTCGACTCGCCAGCGCGACGGTCATCTCGAAGCGATGGGGATGGACAGGCATGGGGGTGGATGGCGGGACCGTGACATGGCTCAACGATTGTCGTCTGGCCGTCTGCCGGCGCGGCGGGCAGCAAAGAGACGGACGCTTGTTTGGCCGCGGGCTGCGGACGCCTGCACGACATAGGCACGCGGCATGTCGTCAAAATCATCTGAAATCTGCTGCCGGAGTCAGTCGCTGGCGCCAAGTTCTCGGGGTCAGCCGCCGCTCGCGATCGATGGCGCTTCGTGTCCGGCAGCCGGCCAAAGCGGGCCGCACACGCGCCAAAGCGGGCCGCACACGCGTCGTTGCGCTCGGCCAGGTTGATGCCGGCGCGCAGGCCGGCCGCGCGCTCGGGTGTCATGGCCACGGCAAACAATCGGCCATCCGTGGTCTGCAGGTGCCTGGCCCCGGCGATCACGGTTTCGCTCAGGAATCGCAGTTGGGGCCTGGCGGTCATCACAAGCAGGCGCCTGGAGTGATCAAGCCGGCAGGCCGTCTTGTCGCGCAGCCACGAGCACCGGTGAATCGGGCGTGGCGGGCGCTGCGACCAGGATGTCGATCTTCTGCATGCCCAATTGCCGCTCAATGCGTGCGCCCAGCCGGATACCGGGCGCCCAGCGGTCCGGGTCGGGACACGCCAGTTCGACCAGCAGGTCGATGTCGCCGCCACGCGCCTCGTCCCGGGTGCGTGATCCGAAAAACAGCACGCGCGCCGTCGGCCCGGCGACATCAGCCGTGGCTTGCCGGATGACCGTTCGTTGACGTTCGCTCAAACGCAGCGTAAAAGTTTAGGCGCCAGTTTGGTCGCATCGACCTGAGCAGGCCTCAGGTGGGTGCGGCGGCTGCTGCTGCTGGCCAGCCCTGGCCGCTCACTTCGGCGCCAGCCGGATCGCCCCGTCCAGCCGGATCACCTCGCCGTTGAGCATCTCGTTCTCGATGATGCACTTGACCAGCTTGGCGTAGTCGGCCGGGGTGCCCAGCCGGCTGGGGAAGGGCACGCCGGCGGCCAGCGCGTCTTGCACCGCTTGCGGCATCGTGAACAGCATCGGCGTGCCGAAGATACCCGGGGCGATGGTCATGTTGCGGATGCCGTTGCGCGCCAGGTCGCGCGCAATCGGCAAGGTCATGCCGACCACGCCGCCCTTGCTGGCGGCGTAGGCGGCCTGGCCGATCTGGCCGTCGTAGGCGGCCACGCTGGCCGTGCTGATCAGCACGCCGCGCTCGCCGGTGGGCTCGGGCGTGTTCTTGCACATCGCCTCGGCGGCGAGCCGGATCATGTTGAAGCTGCCGACCAGGTTGACCATGATCGTCTTGCTGAAGTTGGCCAGCGGGTGCGCTCCGTCATTGCCGACGGTCTTGATCGCCGGCGCGATACCGGCGCAGTTGACCAGGCCGAACAAGGGGCCGAACGTGGGACCGAGTGCCAGCGCCGCCGCCACCACGGCCTGGCCGTCGGCTTCCTGGCTGACGTCGCACTTGACGAACACACCGCCCAGTTCAGCAGCCAGCGCTGCGCCTTTGTCTGCCTGCAGGTCGGCGATGACGACCTGGGCGCCTTCGCGCGCCAGCATGCGGGCAGTGCCTTCGCCCAAGCCCGACGCGCCGCCGGTGACGATGAAAACCTTGTGGGCGATGTCCATGGTGAAACTCCTGTGAGTGAGGGGCAAGAAAGGGGGCAGGTCGGACGGCAAAACGGCCACGTTCAACGTGGCCGTCGGACGGCGCGGCGGTGACCGCCGGTACGGCGGGCGCGGTGGCTCAGCCCGCCAGCGCCGCCATCGCGCGGGCGGTGATCTCGTCGACGGTGCCCACGCCGGAGATACGGGCGTAACGCGGTGCCTGTGCATCGCCGGTGGCGGCCCAGCCGGCGTAGTACTGCACCAGCGGGCGGGTCTGGTTCTGGTACACGTCGAGGCGGTGGCGCACGGTGGCCTCGCTGTCGTCGTCGCGCTGGATCAGGTCTTCGCCGGTCAGGTCGTCCTTGCCGGCCACCTTGGGCGGGTTGAACTGCAAGTGGTAGGTGCGGCCCGAAGGCTGGTGCACACGCCGGCCGCCCATGCGCTCGATGATGGCGCTGTCGGGCACGTCGATCTCCAGCACCACGTCGAGCTTGACGCCGGCCGCCTTCATCGCATCGGCCTGTGGAAGGGTGCGCGGGAAGCCGTCGAACAGGAAGCCGTTGGCGGCGTCGGACTGGGCGATGCGTTCTTTCACCAGGCCGATGATGATCTCGTCGCTGACCAGGCCACCGGCGTCCATCACCTTCTTGGCGGCCAGGCCCATTTCGGTGCCGGCCTTCACGGCGGCACGCAGCATGTCGCCGGTGGAAATCTGGGGGATGCCGTATTTCTGGCAGATGTAGCTGGCTTGTGTGCCCTTGCCGGCACCGGGTGCCCCCAACAGGATCAGTCTCATCCGTGCCTCGTCGTTTTATGTGAAGGTTGGCGGTCGCCCGCTGCGGGCCGGGCCTGGCTTGGCCGGGCGGCGCTGCATCAAAGTCGAATCGAGAATAGCACGCCACTCCCTGCGGGAAACTGACGCGCCGGGCCTGGCCGGCCGCCGCTAAAACGCCCAGGCGTTCAGGCCGCAGCGAAGATCGCGCGCACCCGCGCCAGGTCGTCGGGCGTGTCGACGCCCGGGCCCGGCCGCTCGGCGCTGACATGCACGGCGATGCGCTCGCCGTGCCACAGCACCCGCAACTGTTCCAGCGATTCCAGGGTTTCCAGCGGCGCCACCGGCAGCGTTGGAAAACGCCGCAGGAAACCGGCCCGGTAGGCATACAACCCGACATGGCGCAGCGGTGCCGGCTGGGTCGGCAGCTGGTGGATGCCTTGCGCAAAACCGTCGCGCCACCAGGCGATCGGCGCGCGCGAGAAGTACAGCGCGCGGCCGGCAGCATCGAGCACCACCTTGACGACGTTGGGATTGGTGAATTCGGCCAGGTCGTCGATCAGATGGGCCACGGTGGCCATCACGCAATCGGGTCGCGCGCGCAGCAGCGCGGCGCAGGCGTCGACCATGGCGGGCGCGATCAGCGGCTCGTCGCCCTGCACGTTGACGACCAGGTCGTCGCCGTCGAGCCCGAGTTGTTCGCAGGCCTCGGCCAGGCGGTCGCTGCCGCTGGGGTGGTCGGCGCGGGTCAGCACGGCCTCGGTGCCCTGGGCGCGGCAGGCATCAACGATGCGCGGGTCGTCGCCGGCCACCACCACCCGCGTCGCACCGCTGCGGCGGGCGGCTTGGGCCACCCGCACCACCATCGGCAGGCCGGCGATGTCGGCCAGCGGCTTGTCGGGCAGGCGGCTGCTGGCCAGCCGCGCGGGGATCAGGACGGTGAAGTGCATCGCAGCAAGGCGGGTGGAGTCAGAGCGGAGAGGGTGCAGGTGCGGGCTGGTCGTCGATCGTGCGGGCTTCGGCTTCCAGCATCACCGGGATGCCGTCGCGGATCGGAAACGCCAGCCGGTCGGCCGGGCATTGCAGCTCCACGCCGCGGCCCTGGTCGTCGCGGCCCATGCGCAGCGGCCCCTTGCACAGCGGGCAAACCAGCAGGGCGATCAGTCGGTGGTCCAGGCTCATGGCATGGGGGCGGCCGCATGGGCCTGCTTGAAGGAGGCGCACAAGGCGCGAAGGGCGTCGGCGAAGGCCGGCTCGATCAGGAAGTCTAGCGTTGCCACCCACACCCGGGTGCCGGCGATGCGGTCCGGTGGCAGCTTGACCGCATCTTTTTCGGTGACCACCACGTCGGGCGTGCCGGCGGGCCAGGGCAGGGCGGCGACGTCGAAGGCGGCGTGGTCGGCCAACGGCAGGCGGCTGATCTGCAGGCCGTGGGCTTCGAGCATCGCGAAGAAGGGCTCGGGTCGGGCCAGCCCGGCGGCGGCCAGCAGCGGCCGGCCTTGCAGTGCCGGCCAGCCGCCGTCGGCGCCCGCGTGTTCGCCACGCCACCAGGCCGCCAGCGGCAGCACGCCGCTGAGTTGGCGCCGGCCCATCAGCCCGGGCAGCGGCGTGCTGGGCCGGGCCGCGTTGTACAGCACCAGGGTGTGCGGCGGCAGCGTGGCCGGCAGCGCCTCGCGCAACGGACCGGCCGGCAGCCGCAGGCCATTGCCGGCGCCGCGGTCGTCGAACACCCAGACCGCAGCGTCGCGGTGCAGGCGGTGGTGCTGCAGGCCGTCGTCGGCCAGCAGGATGTCGACGGCCGGGTGCGCTGCGCACAGCGCCTGGGCGGCGGCCACGCGGTCACTGCCCACCACCACCGGCGCGCCAGTGCGCAGGTGGATCAGCAAGGGCTCGTCGCCCACCGCGGTGGCGGTGCTCAGCCGGTTGACCGCGTTGACTGCCTTTCCCTGGCGGCCATGGCCGCGCGAGACCACGCCGGGCGTCCAGCCCTGGCGGCGCAACAGGTCGACGAGCACCATCACCGT
>JBBQVF010000068.1:0-24102 GCA_038211805.1 Burkholderiales bacterium
GGCGGTGCTGCCCTTCAGTACATCAGCGGCAGGTTGACGCGCTTGCCGTCACGCGCCGACAGGTACATCGCAATCAGCAGCTCGAGCGATTTCAGGCCTTCGCGGCCGTCGGTTTCGGGCTGGGCCTCGCCGCGCAGGGTGCTGATGACATTGTCGTAGTACAGCGGGTGGCCGAAGCCGTAGACCGAGGTCGTCAGGTAGCTGGCGTCGCCGATCTGGCTGTCCATCTCGTGCGGCTGCTCGAACTGCCACAGCTTGATCTCGTTGACCGCCACGCCGCCCACCCGCACCGAGCCCTTTTCGCCCAGGATGGTGATCGACCCTTCCAGGTTCTTGGGGTAGGTGAGCATGGTCACGTTGATGCTGCCCATGGCGCCGGTGCGCCACTTCAGCGCGGCCACGGCAGTGTCTTCCACCTCGATGCTGCGGGCCAGCGTGCCGGTGTAGGCCATCACGCTTTCGACCGGGCCGCAGATCCAGTCGAGCAGGTCGACATAGTGGCTGGCCTGGTTCATCAGCGCGCCGCCGTCGAATTCCCAGGTGCCACGCCAGGCGGCGCTGTCGTAGTACGACTGCGGCCGGGTCCAGAACACGTTGAGGTTGACCATGTAGATGCGGCCGAACCGGCCTTGCTCCACAGCCTGTTTCAGCAGCTGCAAGGTGCGGTTGTGGCGGTTCTGCTTGACGACGAACAAGCGCACCCCGGCTTCATCACAGGCCCGCACCATGGCCAGGCCATCGGTCCAGCGGGTGGCCATCGGCTTTTCGGTCATCACGTCGATGCCTGCACGCGCCGCCTCGGCCGCCTGCTGCGGATGCAGGCCGCTGGGGGTCGTCAGCACGATGCAATCGGCCCGGGCCCCGGCCAGCATCGCCGTCAGCGAGTTGAAGCCCTGGGCCCCGGTCTTGGCCACGGCCGCCGCCAGCGCGGCCGGGTCGGTGTCGGCCACGGCCACCAGTTCGGCCCGGTCGCCGTGCGTGCGGATCGCCTCGAAATGGTTGTTGGCGATGCGGCCACAACCGAGCAGGGCAAACCGGACCTTGCGGTCGTTGACGGCGGGGCGATGAAGTTGCATGGTGTTCGCGGTCGAAAAGATGGGGTTGGTGCTGGGCGGCGCTGCTGGTGCGGGCGTGCTCAGGCGCTGGAGCGCAGCCTCCAGGCCGCCTTCACCGACCGCCACCGCCGCGCCGAGGGCGAATCGACGGCACTGGACGCGCTGCTCAGCATTCGCCTGGCCAGCACGAAGGCGCAGGCCAGCAAGAAACCCAGGATGCCGGCCACCAGCGTGATCGACGCCCGCTTCGGGCCGCTCTTGAGGTCGGGCGGGCGGGCCACATCCACCTGCTGCACCAGCGGCGCCTGGCGCGCCTCGTCGCCGCGGGCCAGCTCGGTCTGGGTGATCAGGCCCGACAGCAGGGCCTCCTGGTACTTCACTTCGCGGTAGGCGCGCTGGTTGGCCAGCGCCGCCTCGGAATTGGGGCTGTCGGCGCCGGTGCCGGTTTCCACCTTGTTGAGCTGGTCGCGCAGGCTTCTGATCTCAGACGCCAGGCGGCGAGCGTCGGCGTTTTCAGGCCCGGCAAAGCTGGCCATCGATTGCACCTGCACCTCGCGCGTCATGATCTGGGCCCGCAACTCGGACGACGCCCGGATGTCGCCCTGCGCACGCACGTCGATGCTCTGGATGCCGTACTTGGCCTGCGCGTCCTTGAAGGCCATCTCGGCCTTGGCCAGCACCTCTTTGGCATGTTCAGCCTGCTGCTCGAAGAACAGGCGGCGCTGCGACGCCTCGGTGATGGCGATCCGATTCATCACCCGGCGCAACTCATCGGCATAGGCATTGGCCAGGCCCGCCGCAAACGCGGGCTCATGGTCTTCGACCTCCACCTTGATCAGGCCCGATTTACGCTCGGCAGATACCAGCACGCGCTTGGCCAAGGCCTTGCGCGCATTGGCCAGCTTCGGCTCGTCGTAGCGCTGCTGCAGCTGGAAGCGCTCGATCAGCGCGTCGGCCACCGAATCACTGCGCAGCAGGCTGACGTACAACTCTTCGGGCGACTTGACGCCCACCGCACCCCCCAGACCCATCGACACCACACCCAGCGCCGCCAGCGCGCTGCCGGCCGAGCTTTGGCCCTGCTGGGGCGGCAGCAGCAGTGACCGGGCGGTGTACGTGTTAGGGATCAGGTAGGACCCCAGCGCTGCCACGACCATCAGCACGATCGTGAAACCGAGGATGGCCCATTTGGACTGACCCAATGCGATCGCCACGCCATACAGCGCAGAGGCCTCGGCCTCGGGTTGCGCAGGGGGTCGGGATTCAACGGGAAGGGTCATCACTGATTCAAGGTTCTGATGGCCGCCGCGCCCAGACCGAACTGATAGAAGATCGACGTCCAATCCTTCAGCCCGCGCACAAACCGGTTGTAGCCGGTTTCACGATCGAGTTTTTCAGGGATGAATATCGAATCCCCCGGGTAGATATCGCGGTTGCCCATGCCGGCGCCGTAGCTGAAAAACGAATCGGCCTTTTGCGCATTGCTCTCGATCGTGCCGTCGGCGCGGATGATCATGGTGGCGTCGTCGTCGGCAAACCGGGTGAGGCCGGCACGCTGCAGGTAATCATTGACCCGGTAGTTGGGCCGATGCACCAGCGAGCGCTCGGTCAGCACTGCACCAAAGACACCGACGAAGCTGGGCGGGTACGGCACGGTGACCACGTCGCCGTCTTCCAGCACGATGGCGGGCAACGCGGGGCGGGCAGCCTCCAGATCCAGCGCGACACGGCCGGTGGCCTTCAATGCCTTCAACCGCGACAGCAGCATCTGCTGCGATGCCAACTGCCCTTGCAGACCGGCAGCCTGGTCATCACGGGTGTTTTGCAAGGTGAATATGCTGGTGCCCATCACCTCAGACTCGTAGCGCCGAACCGCCAGGTCGAGGTTGGTCTGCTGCTGCTTGCGCGTGCTTTCGCGGTAGAACTCGGTGCCGTAAACAAAGGCGTTGCCGGTGAAACCGCCCGCCCGCACCACCAGCTGGGGCAGGGTTTCACCCGCCTGGATCTGGTACAGCCCCGGCACTTTCACCTCACCGCCCAGGCGCACGAACTGAGTGCGCTTTTCCATCGGCACCGGCACGTCATTGACGCCGAACACGGTGACCACGTCGCCGGGCAACAGCAGCAGGTCGTCGGCCGGGTCGCGGTTCAGCACCGCGCGGCCCAGGTTGAACGGGATTAATTGCGACCGCACGGCCTTGGCGTCGAGCCGCTCGACCAGGGCGTAATCCCAATTCACTTCTTCCAGCAGGTTGCGTACTTCGCGCATGACGCGATCCGTGCCGATGTTGAGGCCGCTCTCGAACTGCACCATCATGTTCTTCGACTGGTAATACTCCGGCCGGATCAGTGCTTCGCGCTCGGGTATCAGGTCCGATATCCTCATGCCGGCCCGGTACGGGTAACGCAGCGGCGCGGCCACGTTGCCGCGCAAGGTGACGGCGTTGGTGAACTGCGGCGAAATCTTGAACAGCGTCAGGATGTCGCCATCGCGCACCGTGGATTTCAGGCCGGGCGCATCCAGCGTGCGTTCTTCAACCGTGCGCTGGGCGCTGGGCACCGATGGGTCGACCCGTTCGAGCACCGCCTTTTGCGGGCTGGTGATGGCCAGCGTGCCGCCACCGTAGGCCAGCAAATCACCCAGGCTTTCCTGCGCGCTTTTCAATTCATAGATGGCCGGCGTGTCGACGGCGCCGAGCACGGCCACCCGGGGGCCTGCGGGCGGTATGACGATCACGTCGCCCGACAGCAGCTTGATGTCCATCGCCTTTTCGCCCTGCGCGATGAAACGATACAGGTCGATCGTGCTGACGACCTTGCCGTCGCGTTTGAGCTGGATGCCGCGCAAGCTGCCGGTGGCCGCCGGGCCGCCGCTGTCGAACAGCGCGGACACCAGCGTGGACGCGCCCGACACCAGGTAGGTGCCGGGCTGGTTGGCCTGGCCGACCACGAAGACCTGGATCGAACGCAGCGGCCCCAGCGTTGCGCTGAGCTGGAAGCCCCGGAACATGCGCCCGATCTGCGCGCGCAACACCGATTCCAGCTGGGTCGCGCGAACCCCCGTCAGGTTGATCGTGCCCACCTTGGGCACACTGACCTGCCCGTCGCGGTCAACAGTGAGCCGCAGGTCGGCGTCGACCGCGCCCCACAAGGTGAGGCGGATCTCGTCGCCGGGCCCGATGAGGTAATCAGACGGCACGGGCGCGTTGGTGGCCGCGTTGAAGCGCCCGCCGGCGAAGAAGTTGTAGCCGAACAGCGGCAAGGCACGGCCGCTGGTCTCGAAGACAAACCGCTGGAATTCGGTGACCCGCAACGACTGCACACGGCGGGCGTCGTCGTCGCTGCCTTTGGCGGGGCTGGCGAAGGAGTCGGCGGTGGGCTTCGCACCGGGCACCTCGGGCGAACCGGTGCCGCTGCGCGAGGCAAAGCCGTCGGACGGGCGGTTCAACGACGGGGTTTGGGTGCTGGAGGGCATGGCCGGCGAAGGGGCCGCCGCGCCAAAGTCGGGGCCTGCGACGCCGGGCGCTTGCATCGTCGTGGCGCGGCCCGTCAGCGGCGCCGCATTGCCAAACGTGGCTTGCGCAGCGCCCGGCGCGCCTGGCACGGTGGGCACCGCGACGGGCGCCACTTGCGCCACGGCGCGAGACGGCAGCACCAGCGCGCTGACCACCCACGCCAAGACCGCCAAGCGTTTGGATGTGCCGAGCATGAGTGTGTTCAAGGGCATGCCTAGAGTCGGATGAGTGGCCGATGTAGATCAAAAAGTGCAGCAGAACTGCCCTGTTGGCAGATCGGTCGCAGATGGCTTGGTTCGCTCGGCAAACAGATGCCTGGGTGCGCTGACGTCTCCGAAGCGATGCTCGATCGCCAACTTCCCATTTCATGCCCATGGACACCCGGCCGTCGAATTATCGCGCACCGGCCAACCCGGCCTGGAGACAGCCGCCGTGTGAGAACGCAGTGCCTACAATTTGCGGTTTCCCCTGCGCCCACCCCGCCCATGAGCACCGACCACCCCATCGCCGAAGAAGACAACAAGCTCACCACCGAGCGGCGCGAGAAACTCAGCGTGCTGCGCACCCAGGCCCAGGCCGCCGGCGTGGCGGTGTTCCCGAACGATTTCAAGCCCAGCCACCATGCGTCGGCGCTGCAGCAGCAGTACGGCGCGCTCGACAACGAGGCTCTGGAGCCGCAGGCCGTGCAGGTGGCGGTGGCCGGCCGCATGATGCTCAAGCGCATCATGGGCAAGGCCAGTTTCGCGACACTGCAGGATGGCTCTTTCGGCCCCGCGGGCAGCGAGCAGCACGGCCGCATCCAGCTGTTCATCAGCCGCGACGCGCTGGGCGAGGCCGCCTACGACGCCTTCAAGCACGGGGATCTGGGCGACATCCTGGGCGCCGAAGGCCTGCTGTTCAAGACCCGCACCGGCGAGCTGTCGGTCAAGGTGACCCGCCTGCGCCTGCTGACCAAGAGCCTGCGGCCGCTGCCCGACAAGTTTCACGGCATGGCCGACCAGGAGCAGAAGTACCGCCAGCGTTATGTGGACCTGATCACCGACGAGACCGCACGGCTGCGCTTTCTGGCGCGCAGCAAGGCGGTCAGCTCGATCCGCAGCTTCATGGTGTCGCACGACTTTCTGGAAGTCGAGACGCCGATGCTGCACCCGATCCCGGGCGGCGCCAACGCCAAGCCGTTCATCACCCACCACAACGCGCTCGACCAGCAGATGTTCCTGCGCATCGCGCCCGAGCTGTACTTGAAGCGCCTGCTGGTGGGCGGTTTCGAGCGGGTGTTCGAGATCAACCGCAGCTACCGCAACGAGGGGATCAGCGTTCGCCACAACCCCGAGTTCACGATGATGGAGTTCTACGCGGCCTACTGGAACCACCACGACCTGATGGACTTCACCGAGAACGTGCTGCGCCACGCGGCCATCGCCGCCACCGGGTCGGCCGAGATCAGCTACGCCGGCAAGCCGGTGGCGCTGCACCAGCCGTTTGCCCGGCTGTCGGTGCAGCAGTCGCTGGTGGTGCATGCCGGCTTGACCGAGGCCGAATCGGGCGACGCCAAGGCACTTCACGCCCAACTGCGCGCGCTGGGCGAAGAGCCGCCGGCGCACTGGAAGCTGGCCGAGCTGCAGTTCGGCCTGTTCGAGGCGGTGGTCGAGGAGAAGCTGTGTCAGCCCACCTTCATCATCGACTATCCCGTCGAGGTAAGCCCGCTGGCGCGCGCCAGCGACAGCAACCCGGCGATCACCGAGCGCTTCGAGCTGTTCATCACCGGGCGCGAGTATGCGAACGGGTTCTCCGAGCTGAACGACGCCGAGGACCAGGCCGCGCGCTTCCATGCGCAGATGGCCAACAAGGATGCCGGCGACGAGGAGGCGATGTACTACGACGCCGATTTCATCCGCGCGCTTGAGTACGGCATGCCGCCGGCCGGTGGTTGCGGCATCGGCATCGACCGGCTGATGATGCTGATCACCGACAGCCCCAGCATCCGCGATGTGATCCTGTTCCCGGCGCTGCGCCGCGAATCGGCGTGACGTCAGCGCTGCGCCAGGCATCGGCATGACGACCGCGATGCGCCGGCCATGCTGATCGCCGGGCGGTCAGCGACCGCGCCTGCCCCCCGCCACAGCCCCACCTGACCTCCCGTGTCGACGCCCGCCTCCGCCTTCGAAGCGGGCCTGATCGCCCTGGAGCGGCTGCGCGGCGAGATCGACGATGCCGCGCTCGACGTGGCACTCGACGCCTTGCGCCAGCGGCTGGCGGCAGACCGCGCCGCGCCGCTGCCCGAGCAGCAACTGCGCCAGGTGACGGTGATGTTCGTCGACGTGGTCGGGTCCACCGCGCTGGGCGGCCAGCTCGACCCGGAGAACCTGCACGAGGTGATGGACCCCGCGCTGGCCCGCTTCACCGCGCTGGTGCAACGCTTTCACGGCCGCGCCCTGCAGTACGCCGGTGACAGCCTGCTGGCCGCCTTCGGCACCGAGCTGGCGCGTGAGGACGATGCCGAAAACGCAGTCGCCGCGGGCCTGGCCATCCTGGCTGAAACCCGATTGCTGGCCGACCAGGTGCGGCGCGACCACGGCCACCCGGGCTTCAATGTGCGGGTGGGCCTGCACACCGGGCCGGTGCTGCTGGGCGGCGGGGTGGATGCGGGCAACACCATCCGCGGCGCCACCGTCAACCTGGCCGCGCGCATGGAGCAGCATGCGCCGCCCGGCACGCTGCGCATCAGCGACGACACCGCCCGCCTGGTGCAGGGCCTGTTCGACCTGATCGCCCAGGCCCCGCTGCAGGCCAAGGGCCACGACCAGCCGCTGACGACCTGGCTGGTGGAGCGGCGGCGGCCGCAGCGCGTTGCCGTGCTGCGCCGCGGCGTGGCCGGCCTCAGCACCCCGTTGATCGGTCGCGACGATGCGCTGGCCGCGCTGCGGCAGGCCTGGTCGGCGCTGCACGTGCCTGGCGCCACGGTGCAGTTGGTCAGCGTGGTGGCCGAGGCCGGCCTCGGCAAGACCCGCCTGGCGCAACACTGGGCCGCCTGGGCCCGCAACCAGCCCGCCCAGGCGCTGTGGCTGCCGGTGCGGGCGCGCCAGCAGGCCGAGCGGGTGCCCTATGCCCTGCTGCGCGACCTGATCGCCGAGGCCCTGCAACTGCCCGACAGCGACCCGCCAGTCACCGCCCGCAGCCGGTTCACCGGGGCGGTGGTGGCTTGTTTCGGCGGCGATCAAAGCCATGCCGAGGGGGCGGTCCAGCAGTGGGCGGAAAGGGCGGCCGACGGGGTGGCAGAGGGCGTGGCAGAGGGCGTGGCCGACGGGACAGCCGACACGTCGGGCGAGACGGTGGCCGACGCCCATGTGCTGGGCCACCTGCTGGGGCTGAACTTCGCCGACAGCCCGCATGTGCGCGGCATCGCGCAGCAGGGCGGCCAGATCCGCCAGCGGGCGCTGCACACCGCTGCCGAGTTGCTGGCACGCCTTGCGGCCCGCGCCGGCCTGCCACTGGTGCTGCTGATCGACGATCTGCAGTGGGCCGACAGCGCCAGCCTCGACTTTTTGCGCGGCCTGCCGGCGCGCCAGCGGTCGGCGCCACTGGCATCGTCGGCCGCACCGGCCAGCCTGCTGCTGGCGATGGCCCGGCCCGGGCTCGACGAACGCCAGCCGGCCTGGCGCGCCGCCGAACACCAGCGCATCCACTTGCTGCCGCTGACTGAGGCCGACGGCAACGCGCTGGCCCAGGCGCTGCTGGCGCCACTGCAGGCCGAAGCGCGGCATGCCGAGACCCTGGCGCTGCAGGCGTTGCTGGTCGAGCGCGCCGGTGGCAACCCGTTCTTCATGGAAGAGCTGGTGCAGATGCTGATCGCGCAGGGCGCGATCGTGGCGAACGACGGGACACCGTCTGGCGACAGCGCGGCGGCTGGCAGCCCTGCAGCCAGCCTGCCGCGCTGGCGGCTGGGCGCCCAGCGGCTGGACAGCAGCACCCTGCCGACCACCCTCAACGAGGTGCTGCAAGCCCAGCTCGACCTGCTGCCGGCCGCCGAACGGCAGGCCCTGCAGCAGGCCGCCGTGCTGGGCCCGGTGTTCTGGGGCCAGACCCTGGCGGCGCTGGACGAGGCCGCGCTCGGCCACCTGCCTGCGCTGCAACGGCGCGGCCTGGTGCACGTGGTCGACCTTGCAGCGGCACAAGCGTCGCCAACCTCGCCAACCTCGCCAACCTCCCAAACCTTCCAAACCTTCCACAATTCCCAAACCTCCCAAACGCCGACCAGCTATGGCTTTGCCCACGGCTTTCTGCAGCAGGTGGCCTACCAGCGGCTGTTGCGGCGCGAGCGGCAACCGCTGCACGCACGGGCCGCGCGCTGGTACGCCGCACTCGACACCGCGCGCGCGGCCGACTACCTGCCGGTCACCGCCGATCACTTCGACAGCGCTGGCGAGCCGTTGCTGGCGGTGCGCTACAACCTGTTGGCGGCCGACAACCTGGCCCAGCGATTTGCCCACGACGTGGTAGTCGACCGCTGCACGCTGGGGCTGCGCCAGGCCGCGGCCGACGACCACGAGACCGCCTGGCGCCTGCTGACCCTGCGCCAGCGGGCGCTGCGCCTCAGCGGCCACCGCGATGAGCAGGCGCGCGACCTCGACGCCCTGGCCGCACTGGCCGAGCGCAGTGCCAACCCGGTGTGGCAAGCCACCGTGGCGCTGCGGCGCACCGTGGCCGCCGACGAAACCGGCCACCCGCAGACCGCCGCCACGCTGGCCCCGCTGGCGATGGCCGCCGCCCAGCGCGCCGCCGGCCTGCCGCCCGACCGGCCCGGCGACGAGCCGCTGGACCTGGCCGTCTACGGCGTGTGGTGCGGCGCGCTGCGCGCCAGCGGGCAACATGACGAAGCCCGCCGCATCGGCCAGCAAGGCCTGGCCCGCGCCCGCGAGCTGGCCCAGCCGGGGTCCGAGAGTGAAATGCTGGTGGCGCTGGCCGCCATCGACGCCGAGCAGGGCAACCCGACCGGCAGCGCCACCCTGCTGCGCCAGGCGCTGCAGATCCAGCAGGCGCTGGGCAACCGGTCGGGTGAATGTGTCAGCCGCATCAACCTGGGCGTGACGACGCTGCAATTGGGCGACCTGGCCACCGCCGAGGCCGATTTCGACGCCGCGCTGCGGCTGGCGCAGCAGATCGGCAACCCGACCTTCCAGGTGTCGATCCTGCTCAACCGCGCCAGCTGCCATCTGCCGCAAGGCCGGGCCGACGAGGCGCATGCCAGCGCCGCGGCCGCGTTGGCGCTGGCCCGCCAGATCGGCAACCCCGAATACGAGGCCTTCGCGCTGATGACGCTGGGCGCGGCCGACCTGGCCCGCCAGCAGGCCGATGCTGCGCGCACCGCCTTTGCCCAATCGGCCACGCTGCTCAATGGCCTGGGCCTGCCGCACCTGGCGATCGAGGCAGTGGCCTGGGGCGCCCGCGCGGCATGGCTGTCGGGCGACAGGCCGGCGGCCGCGGCCCAGGTGGAACAGGTGCTGACCCATGTCGCCGAGCACGGTCAGCTGGACGGCACCGAAGACCCGCTGCTGATCCGCTGGACTTGCTGCGAGGTGCTCGACCAGGCCGGTGACCCGCGGCTGGCCGCCTGCTTGCTCGACACCTGGACCGCACTGAAGGAGCGCCGCGATGCCCTCGATGGCAGCGTGGCCCAAACGCGCTTCATGCAAGCCCAGCCCCACCACCGCGCCATCGCCGCGCGGGCGGCCCTGGCGGGCTTGGGCTGACCGCTGCGCGGCCGGTCAGTCAGTCGCGCGAGACGCCAGCGCCAGCGGCAGCGGTACCGGTGGAGGCAGTAGCCCGGCGGCCACGACGGCTGGCCAGCACCAGCCCGGCCAGCGCCAGACCCACCAACGCCAGCGCGCCGGGCTCGGGAACGGCCGTGCGGTTGATGCGGTAGAAACTGACGGCGTCGACCTCCAGCCCGCGGGTGGAATAGAGCACGCCCTGGTCAGTCCAGTTGAAGTTGTAGCGCAGGCTGTTGTGCGGCGACGCCGCGATCTCGATGTCTTCGAGCAGGTAGTAGCTGCTCCAACCGGTGCGCCCGGTGTTCGACAGCGAGAAAGGGTCGCTCAGCCAGCTGCCCGAGAACACCAGCACGAAGTCACCCTGGGTGGCGGTGTCGAAAGTCAGCACGACGTTGGTGAAGCTGACGTGGGCACTTTCGTTGGACGACGTCCACGAGGGGATGCGGCTGTTGACCAGGCTCTCGATGACGCCGAAATCGGCGGCCGGGTTGTAGGCATGGGAACGGGCGCCGATGCAGTCGAACGGACCGCTGTCCAGGGCCGGGGCAAACAGATTGGTCTTGCTGCAGCTGAAAAGCCCAGCCGCCGCGCCGGTGACCGGCCCGCCGCCCGAATTCGACGCGGTGATGACACGCCCGGCCTCGGCGGGCAAGGCCCACAACAGGCTGGTGATGGCGGCGGCCGCGCAAAATATGGCGCTCGCGGAAGTGTTGGCAACAGCGGTCATGGCAGGCATCTTTCTCGTTGTGGACGGTAACCTGCGCAAAACGCTGCAATTCCGGGTCGGTGGGGCGAATGGTAGGCAACGCGCCCGGGCTGTCCATCCCACGCATGCGGGTACGCTGGCGCCCTGCCCCCTCCCGAATCCACCCAGGACCCTCGCGACATGACGACCCGCCTCGAATCGCTGGACCAGATCCACCAGGCCTGCTGGCAAGAGTTGGGCCGGGCGCCGCGCAACAAGGCGCACGCCTTCAGGGTGATGGGCCTGGCCACGGTAGCGGGCGAAGTGGCCGATCTGCGGTCGGTGGTGCTGCGCGAGGTGCTGGCCGACGAGCACACGTTGCTGTTCTTCACCGACGCGCGCTCGCCCAAGGTGGCGCAGATCCAGCGCCAGCCTGCCGGCACGCTGCTGGCCTGGTGCGAGCGGCTGAGCTGGCAGTTGCGGCTGCGGGTGCAACTGGAGGTGCAAACCAGCGGCCTGGCGGTGTCGTCACGCTGGGCCCGGCTGAAGATGACGCCGGCCGCGCAAGACTACCTGTCGCCGTTGCCGCCGGGCGCACCGGTCGGCCAGCTGCGCCCCGAGCGCAGCACGCGCGAGCACTTTGCGGTGGTGCATGCCCGGGTGCAGGCTATCGACTGGCTGGATCTGCATGCCGAAGGCCACCGCCGCGCCGTGTTCGACCAGCAGGGCCAGGGGCAGTGGCTGACGCCCTGACGCCCTGACGGCCTGACGGCCCGAGCGCCGCGCCCGCTCAGAACAGCGCCGTGATGCGCACCGTTCCGCCCATGGTCACCGTCTGCACCTCTGCGGCGCCGGCCTGCGCCAGGCGGATCATGGTCTCGTTGCCGGCCAGCACCTCGGCCACGAACCCGCGCACGCCGCGTGCCACCGCCAGCTCGGCCAGGCGCTTCTGCATCGCCACGCCCAGGCCCTGGCCCTGCCAGTCGGGGTGCACGATGAACGCCGTCTCGGCCAGGTTGGTCGACGGGTCGACGACGTACATCGCATGGCCGGCGATCACCGGCTGCTCGCGGGTGCCGGTCACCGCCACCAGCGCCACCTCGTTGTCGTAGTCGAGGTTGCACAGGCGCTGCACGTCCTGGTTGCTCAGGCCGCGCAGCTTGCGGAAAAACCGGGTGTAGACATCGCGCACCGACAGGCGGTGAAACAGCTGGCGAATGCCCTCCACGTCAGACGGCATCACCGGCCGCAGCAGCAAGGTGCGCTGGTCTTTCAGCCGCACCGGCGCCTCGTCTTCGACCGCATAGGCGCGCAGGTTGCGCAGTTGCTGGTGCGCCGGCAGGTAGCCCAGCGCCTGGGCCTGCTCGAACAGCGCGGGCCGGCTGTCGGGGTGGGCGATCTGGATCAGCGCCACCGCCCGCTCGCGGATCGACTTGCCGAACAGGTAGGCGATGCCGAACTCGGTGACGACGAAGTGCACCTCGCTGCGCGCGATGGTCACGCCCTCGCCGGCCAGCAGCACCGGGCGGATGCGCGACGTGCGGCCGTCGTCGTCGGTGGCGGCCAGGCAGACGATGGCCTTGCCGCCCGGGCTGCGCGACGCGCCCTGCAGAAACTCGGCCTGCGCGGCCATGCCGCCGTAGAACTCGCCGTTGAACTGGTCGGCGCAGACCTGGCCGGTCAAGTCGATCGCGAAGGCCTGGGTCACCGACACCAGCTTGTGCTGCAACGCCAGCGTGGCCGGGTCGCACACCGCCTCGATCGGCTGAAAGCTGAACAGCGGGTTGCCGTCGATCAGCGCGTACAGCCGGCGCGAGCCCATTGCGAAGCTGGTGACGATCTTGCCGGCCTGCTGCGTCTTGCAGCGGCCGGTCAGGCTGCCGTTTTCCAGCAGCGGGATGATGGCGTCGGTGATGACATCGGAATGGATGCCCAGGTCGCGCCGGTCGCTCAAGTGGCGCAGCGCCTCGTTGGTCACCCGGCCCAGGCCGATCTGCAGCGTGGAGCCGTCGTCGATCAGGCTGCCGATGTAGCGCGCGATCTGCTGCATCGCCGGCGCCGAGGTGGCCGGGTGGGTGTATTCGATCACCGGCGTGTCGACCAGCACCAGGTGCTCGATACGGCTCAGGTGCAGCATCGAATCGCCCAGCGTGCGCGGCATCTGCGGGTTGACCTCGGCAATCACCAGCCGCGCCCGGGCCACGGCGGCGGCCACCACGTCGACCGAGACGCCCAGGCTGACGTAGCCGAAGGCGTCGGGCAGCGAGACCTGGATCAGCGCCACGTCGACCGGGATGCGGCCGATCGCCATCAGCCCCGGCACCCGCGCCAGCGATACCGGCACGTAATCGGCCAGGCCCTGGCGCACAGCGGCGCGCAGGTCCTGGCCGACGAAGAAGCTGCGGTGGCGGTACTGCGTGCGGGCCAGGCCCTGGGCGTCGTGCGCGACGGCATGGTCGGTCAGAAAATGCAGCAGTTCGACATCGGCCACGGCCAACGCTTCGAGGGCGGCGACCAGCGTGCGCGGCGTGGCGCAGGCGGTGCCGACGAAGACATGGTCGCCGGGGCGCACCGCCCGCACGGCCGCGGCAGCCGTGAACAGCTTGGCGGCATGGGCGCGCAGCAGCGGGTGCAACGACGCGTCGTCGGCCGGGCCGGCGGAGGCGGAGGCAGCAGCCTCGGCGGCAGGGGCCGCCGCCGCGCCGCCGGCACTGAACCGCGCCTTCAAGCTGCCGGCCAGCCGGGCCAGCAGGCCTGCGGGTTCGGCGGGTTCGACGGGTTGGCCGGGCCGGTCGGGTCGTTTGGGATGGTCGGACATGCAGCGCCTTTCGGGGTGATCGGGGGGGGCGCTGCCAGGCTACTTCGCCACCGGCGCGCGGTAAGACGCCAGCTCGCCGTCGGGCAGTGCACCGAGCACCGCCACGCCATGCGCATGGCCCTGGGCCACGATGTTGTCGAAGCGATCCCACTGCAACATGCCCACCCGCAGCAGCGGCGGGTTGAAGTGCAGGTCGGTCAGGCGCTGGGCCTGGCGCTGGCGCGAGGCGCTGTAGAGCACGGTCACGTTCATCAGGTACGACACCAGCGAGGGCAGGCGGTAGCGGCGCTGGCGCCGAGGCCGAAAACGGTCGCGCAGCAGCGCCCAACTGCCCGGCATGTCTTCGAGCTCGATGCGCCGCGGCTTGTTGGCGCTGAGATCGACGCCGATCACCTTGCCCACGCCACGGGTGCCGCGCATCACGTCGACCGGGTAGTTGTTGAAGGTGCCGCCGTCGCAGAGCAGGTCGCCCTCGTGCAGCACCGGCGGCAGCGCACCGGGGATCGCGATGCTCGCCAGGATGGCCTTGAGCAGGCTGCCACGGGTGATCACCACCTCGCTGGCTTGCGAGAAATTACTGGCCACACAGTAGAAGTTCTTCCACAAGTCTTCGCTGTCGGCGGCAAAACCCACCAGTTCGTGGATCGCCTGGGTGACCACGCGCTGCAGGCGCCGGCCCTTGATCAACGACATCAGCGGCAGCAGGTTGAAGTCGCCGGTCGGGTTGACGCTGAAGGCGCGGCGCGCCACGGTCATCACCTCGGCCAGCGGCTGGTCGGTGGCGACGAGCGCGGCCATCACCGCGCCGATGCTGGTGCCGCCGACGAAGTCGATCTCGATGCCGCTGTCCCGCAGCGCGCGGTAGACGCCCAGGTGGGCGCAGCCGCGTGCGCCGCCGCCCGCCAGCACCAGGCCGACCGCGGTGCAGCTCTGGAACCGCGCCAGCCGCGCCATGTCGCGGTCGCGCGCGGGGCGGATGTGCAGGTGGCTGCTGACCGGCCGGCGGTCCAGCCAGTGCCGGGTGCCTTGCGGGCAGCGGCGGTCGGCGGGGTGCAGCAGCACCAGGGTTTCCGAGGCTTCGCTGCGGCCCTCGCGCTGCATCAGGCAGCCGCGTTCGTTGTCGTGCAGCACCGGTGGCTGGTCGGCATCGGCCAGCAGCAGCACCTCGTCGCAGCGGCGGCTGCAGTGGCGGGTCCAGGCGCTGGGCCGGTCTTCGGCGACCAGCAGCACGTAGTCGTGCGTCGCTTCGATCTGGTCGAGCCAGGTGCCGATGCTGCGGTCGGCGGCCAGGTCGCCCGGCTCGCGCTGGGTCAACCCGGGCTGGCCCAGCGCCAGCTCGATGCGGGCCGCGTCGACCACACAGACCCGCGCCGCGCCTGCCAGCTGTGTGGCCAGCCCTGACGCCAGTTGTGCCGCCAGCCGGCTGGCGAAGGACGGCAGGTCAATCCCTGAGGTGACCGGCACCAGCGCGATGGTGACCGGCCGCGCCAGCAGCGACCGCGGCTGCGGGTTCTGCAGCCGGTAAATGATCTGGCGGGTGAGCAGGATCGATATCCGCGCGCTGCTGGCCAGCAGTTCGTGGAAGGCCTGCTTGCCCAGTCGCACCAGCACCGATTCGCGGATCGCCACCACGCTGGCCGAGCGCGGCTCGTCGGTGTAGAGGCTCATCTCGCCTATGACCTGGCCGCGCGCCATCTCGCGCACCAGGCGCTCGACCCCGTCGTCACCGCGCACATAGGCCCGCACCCGGCCGCTGATCATCAGGTACATCGAGTCACCGGGCTCGCCCTGGACCATCAGGGCCTGGCCACCGGCCAGGGTCACCCACTCCAGGTGGCGGTGCAGCAGGGCCAGCGCCGCCGGCTCCATCTCGCCCAACAGGGCCCGCAGGTGCTGGTCCAGCAAGTCGTCCTGATATCGCGGGTGCATGGGTGTTCTGGTTGTTTGAAGTCAGCATGCCGGCCTCTCCAGACCGGGAAACAGGCCGCACCTTCCGGTCAGCCCAAAAACCCAAAAACTCAAAAAAAACCCGAACGCTCAGCCGCGGCTGAACGCCGCCTTGCGCTTGTTCATGAAGGCGTCCATGCCTTCCTTCTGGTCGGCGGTGCCGAACAGCGCGTGGAACAGCCGGCGCTCGACCAGGATGCCGTCGTTGAGCGTGCCCTCAAAGGCGCGGTTGATGCATTCCTTGGCGGCCAGCACGCTGGGGCCGCCCAGCGCGCAGATGGCGGCGGCGGCGCCCAGCGCCTCGTCCAGCAGCTTGTCGGCGGGCACCACGCGCGAGACCAGGCCGGCGCGCTCGGCTTCGACCGCGTCCATCATGCGCGCGGTCAGCACCAGGTCCATCGCCTTGGCCTTGCCGATGGCGCGCGGCAGCCGCTGGGTGCCGCCGGCGCCGGGGATGATGCCCAGCTTGATCTCGGGCTGGCCGAACTTGGCGGTGTCGGCGGCGATGACGATGTCGCACATCATCGCCAGCTCGCAGCCGCCGCCCAGCGCGAAGCCGGCCACCGCGGCGATCACCGGCTTGCGGATGCTGCGGATGGTTTCCCAGTTGCGGGTGATCAGGTCGCTGGTGTAGGCCGAGACGAAATCGTGCTGCGCCAGCACGCTGATGTCGGCACCGGCGGCAAAGGCCTTGTCGCTGCCGGTGATGACGATGGCGCCGATGGCGGCGTCGGCGTCGAAGGCCTTCAGCGCCGCGCCCAGTTCGTCCATCAGGCCGTCGTTCAGCGCGTTCAGCGCCTTGGGCCTGTTCAGCGTGATCAGGCCGGTGCGCACGGCGCCGTCGCCGCGGATGTCGGTGAGGATGTTTTGGTAGGTCATGGCGGCTTGGTGGTGCTCGGTGGTGGATGGGGGGGCCCGGGCAATCTAACCGATCGCCGAGTGAGGGCTGTGCATCAGCGGGCTGCAGCCGGCTGCGCCGACTGCAGCGGCGGCTTTTCCAGCGACAGATCGATCCAGTGGGCCTTGCCATCGCGGATCAGGATGCGCACCGGCAGGTACTGCAGCGACGGCGCGATCCAGATCTCGGGTGTCAGGTCGCCGCCCTGGGCTTCGCGCCGCGGCTTGATGTGGAAGGTGGCCACCGAACCGAACGGGAAGCGCAGCGTTTCTTCAGCCACGATGTCGTAGGTCCAGCGTTCGAGCTTGCGGCTGATGGCCAACGGCAGCTCGATCGACTGCCCCACCTTCAGCCGCTCGGGCTGGGTGGTGAACAGCCAGGTCAGCTGCACGAACTGGCTGGCCTCGTCCTGAACCCCGGCCATCGTGGGCACTTCCCGGCCGTCACGCAGCACCACCCGCTCCGGGCCGAAGCGCAGCTGCCAGCGCTGCGCGCCGCGGAACAGCACCTTTTGCTCGCCGTCGAAGCGCTGCGGTGCCAGGCCCTGCGCGGTCAGCTCGCCCTCGCTGGTGATGTGGCGCGACAGCACCGGGCCGACCGAGGTCTCCAGGTGCACCTGATAACGCTTGCCCTGGCGCAGCCATTCGACCGTGGCGTTGCCGTTGACGGGGCCGCGGTAGTCGCCGGTCAGCGCATAGCTCAGGCGGGTGGACGGTGGCCAGTCGAAGGCGGCGGCCGACGCCGCTGGCGCTGCCGCGGCCGCCCCTGCCGCCCCTGCCGCCCCTGCCCCTGCCCCTGCCCCTGACCGGGCCGGTGCCGGCGTGCTGTTCGGCACCGAGGCCGCGGCGGGCAGGTCGATGGCGGCCACGGCCAGTGCGGCCGGTGATGCCGGTGGGGCCGGCCGGGCATCGACCGCGCTCGACGCGGCCGGGGCGGGCTCGGCCACGGCGGCCAGCGGCTCGGGGCCGGTGGCCGATGGGGGCGATGGTGGCGATGGTGGCGATGACGCAGCCAACGCCGCGGCCAGCACCGGGTCGGGCGCCGGGTCGGGGGCCAGCGCGGGCTGGGCGCCGGGCGCCGACGCCGCGGCCTGCGGCTTGGTCGCCACCGCGGCCAAACCCGCCCCGGCCGGGGCGGCCGGGGCGGGCGCGGCCAACGGCGGCGGCTCGGTGGCCTGGAGCTCCTGAACGAAGGTGACGTCGATGCGCGGCGGCGGCTGGTCGCCGTGGCCCCAGCCCACGCGGTTCTCCAGCAGGTGGTTGGTCAGCAGCAAGTGCAGCAGCACCACGCCCGCGGTCAGCGCCCAGAAACCGCGGCCGCGCCGGCGCGGCAGGGGCATGCGGCGCGGCGCCCCGGTCGCAGGATCAGGCATCGATCCAGGCGCGGCGCCGGGCGGCCAGGCCGCGGGCGGGTTTGTCCTGCAACTGCAGCGCCACGCTGCCGGCCAGCGGCGACTTGGCGTCGGGCCGCACGGTGCGGCCGAGCACCCGCTGGTCGCGCACCAGCAGCAGCTCGAAGGGCTGCGCTGGCGCCACCCAGGCCAGCGCATCGTCGAGCCGCCGGATGCGCCAACCGTCGACCGCCAGCAATTCATCGCCCGCCGCCAGCCCGGCTGCGGCGCCAGCGCTGCCGGTCATCACCGATCGCACCTGCACACCGCTGACCGGCCCTTCGGCCAGCCGCAGCCCCAGCGACGCGGCAAAACCCGCCCGCTCGGTGCGCCACTGCACGCCGAAGGCCGGCAGCAACGCGGCCAGCGGCAGGTCGCCAGTGCCGTGCACGGCGTCGTGCAGCGCCTCGTCCATCGGCTGGCCGGCCACCTCGGCCAGCACCGCGGCGATGTCGGCCTCGGTGATGCAGCCCGCCGCGGCCGCGTGGTCGTCGGCACCCGCCCCCGCGCCGCTGCGTCGCCACAGCCCGCGCATCACCGCGTCGAGCGAGCCGCCGCGCTGGCGCAGCAGCAGGTCGAGCGTCAGGGCCACCAGCGCACCTTTCTGGTAGTAGCTGACGGTGGCGTTGGGCGTGTTCTCGTCGCCGCGGTAGTACTTGACCCAGGCGTCGAAGCTGGCCTCGGCCACACTCTGCACCTGGCGCCCGGGTGTGGCGGCCACCGCGTTGACCGTCTTGGCCAGCAGCCGCAGGTAGCGCGGACCGTCGATCAGGCCACAACGGCGCAAAAACAGCTCGTCGTAGTACGACGTGAAGCCCTCGAAGAACCACAGCAGCCGGGTGTGGTTCTCGCGTTGGTGGTCGGGCGTGGCCAGGTCGGCGGGCTTGAGCCGCTTGACGTTCCAGGTGTGGAAATACTCGTGGCTGATCAAGGCCAGCAGGGTGACGTAGCCGTCGCTGAGGGGGTCACTGAAGTGGTCACTGCTGCCGCCCGGACGCGCGGGCAGATGGGCCCGCGGCAGGTCGCGGCGGGCGGCCACCAGTGCGGTGCTGGCCCGGTGCTCCAGCCCGCCGTAGCCGTCTTCGACCGCGTTGAGCAGGAACACATAGCGTGCGAACGGCGGCCGGCTCTGGTCAGCGCCGTGCCAGAAGGCGATCTGCGCCTCGCAGATGCGGCGGCTGTCGGCCAGCAGCCGCTCACCGTCGAAACCAGGCAGCGCACCGGTCACCACCATCTCGTGCGGCACGCCGCCGGCGATGAACTGGCCGCGCCAGAAGGTGCCCAGCTCGAACGGGTGGTCCAGCAGCTCGTCGTAGTGGCTGGCCTCGTACGCCCACCGGCCGCCGCCCGGTGCCGGCGCCATCGCGGTGGCCACCTGCCAGCCGGCCGGCAGGCCGGCCAGCGTCAGCCGGTGCGGCGCGGCTTCACGGCCCAGCACCCGCAGGCACAGCGCGGTGTTGTTGAAGAAGCCGCGCCGGGCGTCGACGAAGGCGCCGCGCACCGAGGCATCGAAGGCATAGACCCGGTAGCTCAAGCTCAGCGTGGCCCGGCCGCTGCAGCGCAGCCGCCAGTGGGTCTTGTCGATCGGCTCGACGTCGACCCCGCGCGTGCCCTGGTGCGCCTGCAGGCCCGACAGGTGGCGGCCGAATTCACGCACCATGTAGCTGCCCTGTATCCACACCGGCAGCGACACCACCGTGTCGGCCGCCGGCAGCGGCACGGTCAGCGTGACCCGCCAGTGGTGGCTGTGCAGGTCATCGGGCTCGACGCGGTAGCGGATCATGGACACCTCATCCCGCGGGGGGAACTCAGGTGCCGGCGGCACCGAGGAAGCAGCTGAACGAGGCCACCGTCGACAGCCGGAAGCGCAAGGTCAGCCACTGCGCGGCGCCCTGCACCGGGTAGACCCGGCGGTCGACCGCATAGCAGACCAACAGCATCACGCCGTGCACCACCAGGCCGGCCGAGGCCGGCATCATCACCGCCAGCCAGGCCACCAGCGAGGGCACCACGCCCCAGATGAACAGCGTGGCGGGCGGTGCCGTCATGCGGAATCCCAGGCCCCAGTGGATGCCGCCCAGGAACGAGACGATCACCCCGGCATAGGCCGACAGTGCCAGCGTGGCATAGGGATGGGCTTCGGCGTTGACCACCCAGACCAGCAACGCGCCCAGCACGAACGGCGCCAGCCCCAGGTGGCCCAGCCAGCGGGCGGTGTCGGACAGCGGGTCGACGTAGCGGGCAACGGGAGCAGCGGGGGCGGCGGGGGCGGCAGGGCTCATGGGCCCCGATTGTGGCCTGAGAGGGTGTTGACGAAATGAATGACACCCGCGCCGGAGTGGCCCAGGGCGCTGTGGAAGGCGCGGCGTGAGGCCCGGGCTGGGGGCCCGGGCAAACGGCGCAACGCCCCACAGCGCCCTGAGCCGCCCGGCCCGCAGGGTGAGGCCCCAAAACGGGCCCACTCGTCGTTGCAAATGCTCGCCGGGCCTGCAGCCCGCCTGCGCTTTGCGCCTAAATTGGGCCCGTTTTGGGGTCTCACGCGGGTGCCATTCATTTTGTCAACACCCTCCGAGCGCGCGGCCATCGCGTCGCGACAGGCGACGGCCCCAACAGCGTCAACTCTTCTTGATGGCAGCCACCATACGGGCTTCGATCTGCGAAGTCGGGATGGCGCCGGGCGCGCGCGAACCGTCCTCGAACACCATCGCCGGCGTGCCTTGCACCTTGTGCTTGCGGCCGAGGTCGCCGTTGGCGTCGAGTGCGCTGCTGTCGCAGCTGGCGGCTGCCTTGGCCGGTGCCTGGTTGTCGACCATCCAGGCGCGCCAGGCCTTGGCCGGGTCTTTGGAGCACCAGATGTCGCGGCTCTTGACGGTCGAGTCGGGCCCCAGGATGGGGTAGAGGAAGGTGTAGATCGACACGTCCTTCAGCGCCATCAGGTCTTTTTCGAGCCGTTTGCAGTAGCCGCAGTTCGGGTCGCCGAAGACCACCAATTTGCGCGCGCCGCTGCCCTGCTTGATCAGCACCGCGTTCTTCAGCGGCAGGCTGGCGAAGTCGATCGCCGTCAGCTTGTCGATGCGGGCCTGGGTGAGGTCGGCCTTGGTGCGGGTGTCGATGATCGAGCCCTGCACCAGGTAATTGCCGTTTTCGTCGGCGTAGAACAGGTCGGTGCCGATGCGCAGTTCGTAGAGGCCGGGAATCGGCGTCTTGCTGATCTCGTCGATCTTCGGGAAGCTGGGCAGCCGCTCGGCCAGGTTCTTGCGGATGGCGGCATCGTCGGCATGCACGGCCGGCGCGGCCAGCACGGCGGACAGCGCCAGCAGGCAGGCAGCGAGGCGGGAAACGAGGGATTGGGTCATCAGGGTCCTGGACGGGCTGTGCGGGGCTTGGGGCTGGAGCTGGGGCGGGTTCAGGCGATGGGGCTGCGGCCCGCCTCAACCGCCCAGCGCCCGCCGGGTGAGGAAGCGCTTGATCGGCGCGGCGTGGTTGAGCAGAGTCATGCCGCGGTTGCGGAGTTCCCGCAGCATCGGTTGCGGCTGGGCAAACAGGTGCAGCAAGCCGTCGGTCAACAGGGCCATGGCCTGGGTGGCGCCGACACGCTCGCGGGCATAACGGCGCAGCAGGATGTCGTCGCCCAGGCTGCGCCAGGGCTCGCGCTCGGCGATCACCCGGGCCAGCGCGGTCACGTCGGCCAGGCCGAGGTTCAGGCCCTGGCCGGCCAGCGGATGCACCAGGTGGGCGGCGTCGCCCACCAGCGCCCAACCCGCACCGCACAACCGGTCGGCCTGCGCCAGGCCCAGCGGCCAGGTGGCACGCTCGCCGTGCAGCTTCAACACCCCGGCCGCGCCGCCGGTGGCATCGGCCAGCGCGGCTTCGAATTCCGCCACCGGGGCGGCGCACAGGGCGGCGGCGCGCTCGGTCGGCAGCGACCAGACCAGGCCATAGCCGTGGCCGGCCACCGGCCGGTCGAAGGGCAGCAGCGCCAGCACGTCGGGCGAGCGGAACCACTGCCGCGCCAGGCCGCCATGCGGCAGATCGGCCTGCAGCCGGGCGGCGATGGCACAGTGGCCGTAGTCCTGGCGGTCGAACTGAACGCCCAGCGCAGCCCGACTGGCCGAGGCCTTGCCTTCGGCCAGCACGGTGAGCGGGGCTGCATCCGCGCCGCCGTCGGTGCCGGTGCCGGCCTCGGCCACCCAGGCGAGGTGGGGCGCAAACCGGGCCGCCGTGCGCAGCGCGGCTTCCAGTTCGGCGGCATCGACGATCCAGGCCAGCGCTTCGCAGCCCTGCTGCCAGGCTGAAAAATCGAGCGCACCGCCGGCGGCCGTGCCGGCGGCATCACCCTCGATGTGCATGTCGTACACCGGCGTCACCGCGTCGGCAGGCATGGCGTCCCAGACCTTCAGGTCGGTCAGCAGCTGGCGGGAGGCGGCGTTGAGTGCATAGGCGCGCACGTCGGGCGCGGCCGCCGGGGGGGCGGTTTCGTGGCCGCGCGGGTCGGCGCCCACCACCCCCACCCGCAAACCCTGGCGGGCCAGCGACAAGGCCAGCGACAAGCCCACCGCACCGGCACCGCGGATGCATACATCGACGTTTGACATGCCGGCCATTGTAGAAACCCGCTGTGACGGCAGATGCCCGAATAAAATAGCGGGTTTTGCGGCTCTCGGCCCCCGCGCCGTGCTCCCGCCTCGCGGGCATCACCGTGCGCCCGCGAATCCCGTCCGCCAGCCAATCCCGTCCGCCCGCAAGTCCCGTCCGCCCCAGTTCAGAAAGCGATCCATGAGCCTCAAGTGCGGCATCGTCGGCCTGCCCAACGTCGGCAAGTCCACCCTCTTCAACGCCCTGACCAAGGCCGGCATCGCAGCCGAGAACTACCCGTTCTGCACCATCGAGCCCAACGTCGGCATCGTCGAGGTGCCCGACCCGCGCATGGCCGCGTTGAGCGAGATCGTGCAGCCCGAGCGCCGGGTGCCGGCGGTGGTCGAGTTCGTCGACATCGCCGGCCTGGTGGCCGGTGCCAGCAAGGGCGAGGGCCTGGGCAACCAGTTTCTGAGCCACATCCGCGAGACCGACGCCATCGTCAACGTGGTGCGCTGTTTCGAGGACGACAACGTGATCCACGTCGCCGGCCGGGTCGACCCGATCAACGACATCGAAGTCATCATCACCGAGCTGTGCCTGGCCGACCTGAGCACGGTCGAAAAGAGCCTGCACCGCTACGTCAAGGCCGCCCGTTCGGGCAATGACAAGGAAGCCGCGGCGCTGGTGAAGGTGCTTGAAAAATGCCAGGCCGCGCTGGACCAGGCTTTGCCGGTGCGTGGCCTCGACTTCAGCAAGGAAGAGTGGGTGATCCTGAAGCCGCTGTGCCTGATCACCGCCAAGCCGGCGATGTTCGTGGGCAACGTGTCGGAGACCGGCTTCGAGAACAACCCCTTCCTCGACCGGCTGAAGGAATACGCTGCCAAGCAGAACGCGCCGGTGGTGGCGATCTGCGCCAAGACCGAGGCCGAGCTGTCGGAGATGGAAGACGAGGACCGCGCGATGTTCCTGGCCGAGATGGGCCAGGACGAGCCGGGCCTGAACCGCCTGATCCGCGCGGCCTACAAGCTGCTGGGGCTGCAAACCTACTTCACTGCCGGCGTGAAGGAAGTGCGGGCCTGGACGATCCATGTCGGCGACACCGCGCCGCAGGCCGCCGGCGTGATCCACACTGATTTCGAGAAGGGCTTCATCCGCGCCCAGACCATCGCCTACGACGACTTTCTCAAGTTCAAGGGTGAGCAGGGTGCGAAGGACGCCGGCAAGATGCGCGCCGAAGGCAAGGAATACGTCGTCAAGGATGGCGATGTGCTGAACTTCTTGTTCAGCAGTTGACCGGTGTTGCAAAGGCCTGGCTGAGCGCAGGAGTCGGCTGTCGGTTCGTTGCTGCCGTTGCGGGCGGCCGCTCCCAAGGTGTCTAGCCAAAACCCTTCGGCGACTGAGCGAGGCCGAGGCCGCCGGGTGACCGGATGACTCCATGTCCCCCG
>JBBQVF010000069.1:0-23957 GCA_038211805.1 Burkholderiales bacterium
CGGCGGCACCGCCGACCTGAGCCAGCGCCCGCCTTTGATTGCCGGTGCAGCCTGATGCGACGCGCGAAATTTCTGCCCGTGGAGTGAGATAAATCGCGTGCCAAACGCCTTGCGCTGTCAGCAAGGAAATTGCGGTACCGGAAAGGGGCAGGATCCGGGCGCCTCAGATCTCGATCACGACAGCCGTGTAAGCCGGCGCCAGGCCTTCGACGATCCCGTTGCGTACGAACGCTGGTTCGCCAACCGCCACGCTGGTGCCCCGTACACGCTGCTGGTTGCCGTCTGGGTACTGCACCGTGCTGGTCTGGTCGCTGTTGACGGCGACGACCTCGGCGATCTGCAGGGCGGGCTGGGGCATCAGTGCCCGCAGCCGGGCGAAGACGTTCGTGCTCATCAAAGGTGCCTCTCCAGGGTGATCGTCTGCCGCACCGTCGTCTGATCGCCACGCACCGAAACCGACCGCACCCGGCCTTTCCACGCGCCCACCGGGTCGTTGACTTGTACCAGCTTGCCCACGTCGATGACGCCAGGCTCGCCCGCGCCGGTCAGCACCGGCAGGGTCAGCGACATGGCCGCCTGCGGGCCGGCGGCGCCCAGCATCGACTCACCCCGCTGCCGGGCTGCATCCAGGTGCGTGATGAGCGCATCGGTCACGCTGGCCATCAGCAAGTCCGGCGCCGAGCCGGTGCGCTTGACCAACGCCAGCACGCCCTGGGCCTGCCCGCTGACGTAGACGCCTTCGTAGGCCGGCCGATCGGCGCGCTCGTAGCCCTCGGCGGTCAGCGGGTCCAGCGCCAGGGTGATGTCCGGTGTGGCCGCGCCCCACAACCACGGCAGCACGGCATACCGGGGTCGCACGCTGACCACGTCGCCCGTGCGCGGGCACTGCACCACTGCGCCGATGCTGTCGGCCACACGGCGCAGCGCGGCCATCGGCGTGCCGGTGAAGCTCCAGACGCCGGCCGGCACCAGCCAGTCGGTGACCTGCCAGTCCAGGGTCAGCCCGGTGAACTGCAAGGCGTCTTCCACGATCTGCTGGGCCGTCGCCGGCACCGCATTCAGAAACGCCCGCTCGGGCGAGTACGGCTCTGACAGCAGCACCGCAGCACTGCGGCCCGTGATGCTGGCCCCGGTGCGGTTGAACGCGCGAGTGCGCCGCAACCCTTCGACCACCACGTCCCAGGTCAGCCCGTCCAGCACCACCCGTAGCTGGGCCGGCAGGCCGGCGGTGGGCGCCAGCAGGGCAAGCACCTCGGCGGGCCCGGTGGCGTTGATCGTCCAGCCGAATGAGCCCTCGTCGGCAGCCAGGTCGAACCCTGTTAGGGGAACCGGGGTCATGTCGGGCAACCGATAGGCGGCCAGTGAGTGCGACTGCATGTAGGTCCTTCGTGCGGCGATGCTGGTGCCGTCAGGGATTCGGGGCTGGGTGACGCACACGTGGTCGCCCAGCACCAAGTCGAGCGAGTCGAACGCCACGGGGGCGCAGAACTCCAAGTGGACCGGCCCGGTGGGCGGCAGGGTGAAGCCGAACCGGCCGGGCGGTGACGGCAGCGGGCGATTCACCCCCGGCAGCAGGGCAGCCAGCCCCCAGGGCGCGATCAAGCCGCGGCGGTGCGGGTCTGCCAGCCCCCAGGGCGCACGTGCGCCACGCGGGCGGCTGTTGGCTCGGCCCCAGGGCGCAACGCGGCCACGCTCCAGGCCGGCGGCCCGTTCCCAGGGCAGTACTCCCCGCTGCGGGCGCGTGTCCGCCCGCTGCCAGGTGGTCGACACGGTGCGCGGGGCCGCTGCAGTGGCCGCGTCCCAGGTCAGCCGATCGCCTCGGCGGGGGTTTGTGCCGTCGAATGGGGTCCAAAGCAGGTGTGTCGAGCTGGCCGCGGGTATGCCGTCGAACGGTGTCCAGGGCAAGCGGTTGCGGTGGCCGATGCCGCCCCCTGCGGCGTTCCAGCGCGCCACGTGCCGGGTGCTCCCGCCGCGGACAGCCGGCGTGACTGCAAGCGCGGCCACCACCCGCAGCGTGGCCGACATGGTGGCGTCGGTGAGCACCCCGCTGGCGCCCTCCGTCTCGCCCAGGATCAGGTGAACCGCTCCGCCGGCCAGCGGCGGCTCGACGCCCAGTTCGCCGAGGACCAGGTGGGCGGTCATCAGGCGAAGGCGATCGCGCCGGCAGTGATGCGCAACAGCGCGCCCGCCTCGACCACGGCGGCCTGGACGACCACGGCGGCGGGGTCGTCCGGGTCATCTGCCGCCGCGACCATGCGCGCTTTCAGGTCCAGCATGCGAACGCCGGTCCCCGAGTACAGGCGGGCCTGGGTGGGCGTCGCGCTGGCGTAGGAGATGGCGCCCGAGGTGGGCACGGTCAGCACCAGCGCGCCGGCCACCACGCTGCCGCACGGTTTGGTCAGGTCGGTAGAGCACACGAACGTCGCCCCAGCGTAGAGGTCGATCCTCGCGTGCAGGCTGCCCAGGTCCAGTGCGGCCAGCATGCCGGCAGCCATAGCCGCGCCGGCCGCGGGGTAAACGACTTGGCTGGTCACAGGGTGTAGACCTCGGGCACCACCGCGTCTTGGATCGCGGCGCGGAAGACACGCGGGCCGTCGTAGACGATCACGCTGTAAAGAACGGTCGGGTCGAAGCCCACGAACTCATACGCCCCGGTCGCCGGGTCAGACCAGCGCTCACCCACACACACCGCGTCGACCTCGCGGATCAAGCGCACGCGCCGGCTGACGGGAGTGTTGGGCGTGCCCTTGATCTTGGTGGTGCCCACGATCTTGCCCAGGCCGCCCCAGTAGTACCGGTAGACCGGCGGTGGCGGGGTCAGGCTGACCGTGCGAATGGGCCATGATGTGGGGTGTGCCTGACTCGACGCTGGGCGGGCGATGGCGGCAGCCCCGGCGAAGTAGTTGGCGTCCCCCGTGACCAGCGCCACCGTGTCGGCCCAATAGGGGTCCGCGGCCCCCTCGGGGTACGCCAAGAAGTCAGGCGTGTAGCTGGCCCCGGTAGCGTAGCGTGCGGCCTTGGTGATGCGTACCGGGCCCAGCACGCCTCGGAACGGAGATGCGCTACTTCCCCCGGGAGAGCCCGACCCACTCAGCCCTCCGCCAAGGACGAAAGTATTTGAGGGGACGCTCTCAGACCGGGTAGACGTGCCTTGAATGGCCCCGTTCAGCCGCAAGGTGAGGGTCGTCCCGCTGCGCGTCACGGACCACTCGTAGACAACCCCGTTGGCGAGGGTGCCCGCCCCGACGATGTAGTTGCTCACGCCCGATAGGCCAAACACCAGGACACCCGAGCGGCGCACCATCGCCCACCCGGACCCGATCGAGAAAAAGACGTTCCTTTCCGAGGCGCCAGCCGCCGCGTCGAACTGCAAGTAGCCCTCCCAAGTGAAGTCCCCCGGGAATACCATCTCGGGGGCAGAGGGCAATGCCATCGCATAGCCCCCACCCACCGTGCCGCCGCTCAAGTCGCCGGTGAAGTGCATTCCTTTGGCACCAACGATGCCGGCGCCAGAGGAAACGCTCGGGGCGGCCAACCAGCGGTTTACGAGGGCCGATGCGTCCCAAAAGGTGGCCATAGGACTACCTCCAAGGCCCGGTGGTGTCGAAAAACGTCACTCCTACGGGCGACGGGAACGCGGTGAATGTGCGGCCGGCGTACCCGGTCACCCCGGTGATCCGGTCTCGAATGGCGAACACCGACGGCCCGACGTTGTGGGGCAGAAAGAAGACCCCCGGAGCGTCGCCTCGGTAGCACGCGGCCTCGACCAAGACGAAGGGCACGAGGAACAGCGAATTGTCCGCGGCGTTTGGGAAAGCGATGTGGTTTGAAGACGCTTCCCCTGAGTAAAGGTTCTGAAACCCCCGCGGGTTCAGCGCCAGCCGAGCGATGCCGCCCGAAGAACCAAACCCCGACACGCCGCGGGCAACATAACATTGGGACACACCCGTATTCGTGTACGACCAGTCCGTTGTAGCCGGCGATCCAGACGCGACAATGTCCCCTCCGGTCCCGGTCAAGATGCACCCGAACGGGTCAGGGGACTTACGCGACGTGAAATCCCCAAAGGCTGACGTGTGAGAAATGCCCGCTCCCAGGGAGGGGTTGAACTGCACCCATAGGTAAAACAACTTGCCGTCGCCGACGATCATCCAAGGCTTCGAGCCCGCCGCGTTTGCCTTCGGCCACCAATTCCCCCCGCTGAGCTGGGCCGCGGTGGGAAACGGGCCGGTTCCCGCGCTGTCTGTGGTCATCGCCTCATACCCGACGACCCGCGCGTTGGTCGTTCCGGTGTCGTTCACCTGCAAGTACATCCGCGTGCCGGTGACGTCGGTCGACCGGTAGACCTGCAGCGTCGACGACCCGGCGAACGGCCGGCCCCAGCCTAGCGGCGCTACTCTGTGGCTGATCGTCCCCGTGGCGGTCTGGTTGCTGATCCCTGTCGCGTCGAACGTGTAGGTCGTAGCGGTGACAGCCAGCACGCGCTGCTCACCGTTCACTGACCCCGTGGTCGTCGTGGCGCCGGAAACCAACGCGACCGCGCCCGTGTCAAACGGGTGCCCTGCCGCCCGCGTCACCGTGGCCACGCCTCCCGCGATGACCAGGGAGTCGACCGCGTTCAGCCCGAACCCGTCGACCAGCGCGGCGTTCAGCACGCTGACGAGGTTGCCCGCCACGTTGGCCAGGGTAGGCGCACCGGTCATGCCGGAGTGAATGAGTTTGACGCTGGTGTCGGCCATGTTGCGGTCCTGTTAGGTGTTGACGTAGCCGCGGAACTCGACGGTCACGCTGTCGCTGCCGCCGGGCACACTGGGCGCCACGGTGCGAAGCAGCCAAAGAGGCGCATTGGCGCCTGCGGTGTTGAAGCGGTACACGTTGCCCGCCGCCCAACCGGTGCCCCAGCCCAGCGCCGGCACGGTGAAGTACGGCACGCCCGTGGCGGGGTTGATCGGGGCGTAGTCGGCGCTGGTGCTGCCACCGCTGACTTCGCCCGTGCCCTCGCCGATGCAGCGGAACGTGGTGGTGTTGGTGAAGATCACCGTCCAGCGGTCGGTGATGCTGCCCTGGTTGGTCGTGGTCAGAGGGTAGACCGCGTCGTTGAAGTCGGCCGTCGGCGTGCCGCCCAGCACCGTGTCACTGAACACGCCCGTCCAGGCCGATTGCGCAAAGCCCCCCACCACGCGGCCCTGCAGGTCGCCCAGCATGCAAAGGCTCGACACCTTGGTGCCGGCCGGGTAGGCGCGGGACAGGGCGCGGTTGAGCGTCAAAGCCAGCCCGGAGATCGACGAGACTAGCGCCATTTCCTCGATACGGTGCTCGACGGTGACCGGCTGCGACATGCCGCTCACGTCACTGAACGTCACGGTGCCGGCGGCCAGGTTGGCGGTGCAGCCCACCCCGGTCGGCGCCGGAACGCCTTGAGTGAATCGGGCGTGCTCCACACCGTTGTTGCCGATGACGCGCAAGCGGGCCAGCGACGTGCGGCCGGTGGTCACGACCTGGGCGTTTGACACCGCGGCGGGCGTCATGGCGATGGTGCTGTGGATCAACACCGGGTCATCCTTGCGCAGCACCGGCAAGCGGCCAAGCGCATACGCGAACGGCGCGGGGTCGATGCCGTAGTTCGCGGTCGGGTAGGGCCCGGTTCCCGAGTACGGGACCACCCGGGTTGTCACGGAATCGACGGTGACGGTCGTAGCGCCGCTGGCAATTGCCCCTGGAGAAACAGCAATGCCAAACGTGCGCGGCTCGATCCGCAAGGGGGCGCCCATGTATCCACTGGGCGCCGCCGACTTGCCAACCACCGGTAGTGCCCGATCGCTCGCGCAGAACCACGTGTACGACAGAGTGCCCGGCCCGGGTTCCACGAAGCCCAGCGAGGGCCCTATGGAGGCAATCACCCCCTGCCCTATACGGGGGCCTGTCTGCGGGGAGCCCAAGTACAGCGCAAAGGTTTGGCCGACGAAAATCCCAGAGGGGAAGACGTTGGACGACGCACGAACAAAAAACCCCGTGGCTAGGATCGCTGCCGTCGACACAGACGAATAGCTCTCCCCCAACGACTGCGATGGGTACTCCACCGGCACGCGGTGCCACGCCTCCAGCGCCGCGACAGCCGCCGCCCGATCGGTTTCGTGTCCGCCCGCAGTGAACAGCACCGCGTCGACCGCCGCATCGTCCGCCGCATCGTCAATCAGCGCATGCGCCGACAGGTACGTGTCGGTGTCCGCGCTGATCACCGCGCCAAACACCTTGCGCAGAGACGACCGGCCGGTCAGGCGGTCGAGGTCAGTCACGTCGGGAAACACGTTGTTGTCCAGGCCGTCCACCACCACCGTGGGCGACATGGGACCGCCGCCATCGGTGAAGTCGGTCATGCGAACGCTTGCGTAGAGCCGAACGTCGTTCTCGGTGATTGCCATGTGTCAGACCTCGATGAAGCGCAGCGTGGGGATGTAGTCGTCGTTGGCGTCAACGCCGACCAGCGCAAACAGCGGCTCTGCCTCTACCGCGCCACGCGCCTGGTCAAACGCCACCGCCAGGCTGCCGCCGTTGACCACCAGCGTGAAGGCCTGCGCCGGCAGCGCTGCCCAGGCCTTCAGTGTCTGCAGGGTGGTGCGTGTCACCCAGCCCCGGGTTTGGCTGCCGGCCAGGGTGACCGGGCGCCCCGCCTGCTTGGCCGCCGCCTCCATGATCAGCGCGCCGGTGATGCTGAATTCAGTGCGCTGCTCCACCGCCTGCCAGCTGAACTCATCGGTCCAGAGCAGGTCATCGGGCAGGGTCAGCGTGGTGGCGCCGTAGGTCAGTGTTTTCATGGATCAGCCGCCCGCGTTGCGCGCGGAGGTCTCGAGTTGCTTGAGGAAGTCCACCAGGCGCTGGCCGTCCGCAGCGGTCGCGGTGTTCACGACGGCCTGGTTGCCGCCCATGTTGATGTTCACGGTGTAGGTGCCGCTACCGCTACCGCTACCGCTGCCGCCGCTCCGGTTGGCCGACCCGGTGCCGACGGGGCGCGTGCCGCCCCCGCCGAGCAACGGCGTGCCGGCCTTGGTGCCGTTGCCGCTGCTCCCGCCTTCAAAGGACTGGACGATGTCCTTGCGCTTCCAGTAGCCCTGGCCGGGCACTGCCACCGTGCCGCTGGGCGCGCTGAGGTTGCTGGTGCGCACGTCGCCCACGAACTCCCAGTCGCCGCTGCTGTCGGGCGGGGTCAGCTGGCCACCGGCGGTGAAGCGAGTCCCGTTGCCGTTCAGCGCGAACTTGTCCGCGTCGTATTTGGTCGACTGCAGCGCGCTGCCGTAGCGCAGCGCGGCGTCTTCGGCACGCCTAGACGCTGCCGTCACGCCGTCCCAGATGCCCGCAATGCCACCGATCTGGCTGTCTGCCAGATTGCGGGACCGCACGAAGGCCTCGCCGGTACGGCCAGTTTCGATCGTGGCCCCACGGATGCTGGCTTCCACCTTCACCCATTCGGGCACGATGCCGCCGCTCTCGCGGATCGCCCTGTTGGCCAGGTTGGCAAACGCCTGGCCAATCTCGTCGGTGCTGACCTTGCCGCCGGCCTTCAGCCGCTCATAGGCGGCGAGGCTGCCTTCCACGCCCGCGTTGGCGCCCTGGGCAATGTTGTCTCTCAGCGTGATGCCCAGCAGCGTGGCGTCACGCTGGGCCTGCTGCAGCGCAGGCGACAGCTCTTCGGCCTTGCGCTTCACCTTGTCCAGCGCGTCCACAGCATCGCCGCCAAACAGCTTGCCGGCGGCGCGGGCCCGCTCCAGCTCGGTGGTCACCAGCGCCAGCTCTTCCCTGGTCTGGGCCGCCTCGATGCGCTTGTTCAGCGCATCGGCCAGCACCGGGCTGGCACGGCTGGCCTCGGTGCCGGCCTTGATCACTTCGGTGACCAGGTCGCGCACCGGCTGCACCGTGTCTGCAAAGCCTTTGCGCACACCGGTCGTCAGCAGCTCCACGTCGACGCCTGCTTGGCGCGCCGCCTCGCCGATGCTCTGGATTCCCGGGGTGGCATCCTCGGCGGCCTGGCGCAGCTTCTCCAGCTTGTCGTTGGCCAGGTCGAAAGCGCCGGCCACCTGCCCGGCGCTGATCTCGCCCGCGCTGCCCAGCGCCTGCACACGGTCGATGATGGCGTCCAACTCGGCCTGGTTCTTGGCGCCGTCGATCATCTTGGCCAGCGCCTGGCCCACAACGGCGCCGGTGTCCACGCCGGCCTTGGCCAGCGCGGGCAGGCTGCGCACCAGCAAGCTGAGGTTGCCCTCGGCGGACTTGAAGCCGGCGCTCACACGGTCGCTGGCCGCCGCTACGTCGACGCCCAGCGATTGCGCCGCCTGCGTGCCCACGTCGACCAGCACCTGCTGCAGCAGGCGCGCGGCCTGCTCGGCCCGGCCCACCGCGGCGGCGGCCTTGGGGCCCACGTTGCCCAGCTCGTCGGCCAGGCGCCGGGCATCGCCCTGGGCCTGTGCCAGCGCCTGGGTCATCGTCACGCGGAAGGCCTCCAGCTCGGGGCCCGACAGCTTGGCGATCGCGGACGGCAGCTCGGTGCGCAAGGCCTCGGCCGCCTTGCCGCCGGCCAGCGCCACCTTCACCAGCGCTTCGGACTGCTTGGCAGCCGACACCTCCAGCATGCCCCCCGCCCGGCCTGCCGTGGTGGCAGCGGCTGCCAGGCCCGCCATCGCGCCGCTGGCCGACGCGGCGGCCGTCGTCGTGGCACCGATGCCGGCGGCGCCGGCAGCACCGGCGGCGGCCACCTTGACGCCGGCCGCGGTGGCCGTGTCGCCGAGCTTGCCGGTCTCGGCGGCGGCGGCCGCGGCGGCGCGCACCACCTCGGGCGACTTCTCGGCGTCGGCGTACAGCTCGGCAAAGATGGCCCGCTGTTCCTCGGCGCGCTGCTTGTAGCGGTCAAAAGCGGCACCGATGGTGTCGTCGGTGAAGATGGCCTTCGCGGCCTCGGCCACAAACTGCAGGTCGTTGACCAGGCCGACGAAGAACTCGGTGACGCCCACCCCCAGCTTGCGGGCCAGCGCGCTGTTTTCGTGCAGCATCTGGCCGATCTGGAAGCCCACCTCGAAGCCCACCGCCGCCACCGCGATGTTGATGAACTTCGGGATGTCGTTCAGGTTCTTGCTCAGCAGCGCCGCGGCGCCGCCGGTAGTCGCCATCTGCAACGCCAAGCTGCGCAATGCGCCCACGCCCTGTACCGCCAGCGCGGCCACCAGCACCGCGCCGGCCCGGGTGGCCATCTCGGCCAGGCTGCCCAGGTTGTCGGCCAGCGCATTGATGCCCGCCGCCACCGATACCGTGGCGCCCGTGCCGCTGTTGAGGTTGCCGACGAACAGCGTCCACTTGGTGTTCAGGTTCTCCAGCGCCCGGCCCACCGTCTGCGGCAGCGTGCCGAATTCCTTCTGCAGTGTGGCGCTTTGCGACTGGATGGCCCGGATCACCGTCTCGGCGCTCAGCTCACCGGCCTCGGCCATCTTGCGCAGCTCACCGGTCGTCACGCCCAGGCCGTTGGCCAACGCGGTGGCTAGGCGTGGCGCCTGTTCCATCACGCTGTTGAACTCGTCGCCGCGCAGCACCCCGCCTTGCAGGCCCTGCACCAGCTGGGTGATCGCCGCATCGCTGGCCGTGGCCGATGCACCCGACAACTGCACCGCCTGGTTGATGCTCTCGGTCAGCGCCAGCGCCTCTTTCTGGCCAACGCCGATCTCCTTGCCGGCTGCCGCAATGCGGCTGAACAGCCCACCGCTCGTCTCCAGGTTGCTGTTGGTGCGCAGCGCAATGTCGGCAATGCCGGCCATCGCTTCGGTGAAGGGCGCACCTTCGCCGGTCACCAGCTTGATGCGCGACTGCAGGTTGGCAAAGCCGTCGGCCGTCTCGGCCACGCTGCGCAGCATCTGCGCCGTCTGGCTGCCCAGGATGCCGGCCACGCCGATGCTGGCCACGCCGCGCAGGGTGTTGCCCACGCTCTCCAGCGGGTTCACCACCTGCTGGGCAGCCGCGGCGGTCTGGCGCAGGGCGCCGGCGGTGCCCACCGACTCTTTGCCCAAGATGTCGGCCGCCGTGGCGGCGCTGCGCTCGGCGGTGGCCATGCGCTGGGCCCAGTCGGCCGTGGCACGCAGGCCCTGCTGGGTCTGTGCCAGCTCGGCCTTCACCTTCGTCTGGGCAGCGGCCAGGCCTTCCGTGCTCACGCCCGCGGCCGTCATGCCAACGCGCAGGGTCTGCAGCTCCAGGCGCTGGGCGCCGTAGGCGTCGCCGGCCTCGCGGGCCGCGGTGCGCGCCTTGGCAAAGGCGGCTTGCTGCTTCTTGGTGGGCGCCTCGGTGGCGCCAATCTCGCGGCCCAGCTCGGCGGCCTTGGCCTTGGCGGCACCCATCGCCGCCTCGGCCTCTGCCAGCGCCTGCTTCTGGCGCTTGAAGCTGTCGATCAGCGCCTGCTGCTGGCCCAGGCGCTTCAGCTCGGCCGCCAGCGCCTCGGCCTGCTTGCTCAGCGCCGTGGTGTTGACGCCGGCGGCGTCCAGCTCCGAGGTCAGCTTGTCGATGTTCTCAAGGCCGGACGCACCGACCTTGAGCTTGATGCCAACCTCTTTCATGTCACGGTGTCAGCTCAGGCCGGGCTGACCTTCTGCGCGCGGAAGTACGCCGACACACCGCTGCCCTTGCTGGCGTCTTTCAGCACCTCGGCGCTGAACTTCAGCTCGCCCAGCTCATCGCCGATCAGCGCCAGCTCTTCGGCCGCCGGCATGTCCAGGCGCCAGATGTCGACCACCTGGGCGGCGTTGCTCTCGGCCTCGTTCAGGCCTTCGAACACGCACTCCATGATCGACGAGGTGCCCGTGGCGGCCTCCAGCCGGTCATAGGCCGCGTAGGTGTAGGTCGTCAGCAGGGCCGCAGCATTGGGGATGGCGCTGGCCTCGGGGATCCACAGGCCGCCGGGGCTCAGCTCGTAGTTGGCGGCGGCGTAGGTGGGGCCGGTGCCGGTGATGGCGGTGCTGGCCGCCGTTTGGGTGGCGCTCACCGTGTAGGTGCCCAGGCCACCGGTGCCGCTGCCCAGCGCGGTGATGGTGGTGGCCGCAGTCACACCACTGCCGGCAATCGTCTGGCCCACCTGCACCGTGCCCGCTGCCACGGCGCTGACCGTCAACGTGGTGCCGGCGATCGCGCCGGTGAACGACGCGTTTGCACCCTTCACCGAGGTGATGGCCGACGGCGGGTGCGCCAGGCGCAGCATGGCGCCCTTGTAGCCCGTGCCCAGCTCGTCGGCCACCGTGGCGCCGACCACCGCGGTGGCCGATCCGGCCAGCGCCAGTGCCATGTTGTCGGCGTTGAAGCTCAGCAGCGTGATGGCGGCGTTCACCGCGTCGATGCGCGACACCTTCTTCAGCGTGCCGCCGCCGGCGCGGGTGTAGTCCTTCTGGCGCTTGACGTCCAGCTCTTGCTTCATGGCCAGCACGCTGCAATTGCCCACGTGCCGAAACGCGCCGGTAGTGCCGGCAATCCGCATGTGCAGCTTGCCGATGCCGATGTAGGCCTGGTTGATTTCGGTCATTCGAATTGACTCCTGTGGGTCATCAGTGGGGTAAAGCAGGCGCCCGCTAGGCGGTCACCACCTGCAGGGAGAACACGAGCGGCCAATAACTGATGTCGCGGCCGTAGTTGGGGCGCATGCCCGGCTGCCAGGCCAGCGCGCGCAGCTGGTCTTCGGGGATCCAGCCGTTCAGCGCTGTCACCACCTGGGGGATCAGCGGGCCGATCTGCGCCGCGTTGCGGTCGGTATCGACCCCGGCGGCACGCACCGCCAGCGCCACCAGCCAGTCTTGGCGCACCACTGAGCGGCTGCGCTGGCCCTCTGACTGCACCGGCACCATGCGGTCCAGCAGCACCAGCGCGGCCGGGAATTGCTTGGGCCCCACCTTGGAGTCCAGCTCGTCGAGCGCCAGCACCTGGCGCAGCGCGGGCACCTGGGCCTGCAGCCGCGCCACGATGGCAGCACCTGCCCACAGCGCGTTGGCCGACCACAGCGACTGGGTGCTCACATTGCGCCCCGGCCAAACACCTTGTTGCCAGGCTCAAACTGCGGCAGGTCTTGCGGCGGCTGGGCCACCGCGGCGCCAGCCGCGTCAATGCCCAGTGGCAGCACGCCGGTCTGGATGTCGCGCAGCGTCTTGCGGGCGGCATCAAACCGGGTTTGCACCCAGCTGGGCGGCTCGCTCTGGTACAGGTAGAAGTGCGCCAGGTCTTGGCCGATGTAGCGCAGCACCTCGGGGGTGCTGGCCAGCGGCAGGCTGTAGCGCGCGGCCAGGGCGGCGCCCAGCTCGGCGTTGACCCGGTCGCAAGCACGTTGCGCCACCTGCAAATCCACCTCGCCCGTGCGCTCGTCGCCAATGTCAGTCAGCGCGGTCATCTCGCGTGTGCCGAACTCGTCGACCAGGCCCTGCGGCGTGACGTACTGGGTGATCGGCATCGGGGCTCTCGCTGCGGCGGGTGGTGGTGGTTGGGGCAGTGCGCCGGGGCGCCTGCCCCCCGGTGGTCAACGGCTGCGGCGGTGCGTCAGGCGTTGGAGATATCGACTTCGGAGACCACCAGTTGCGGTTCGTTCTTCAGCCGCGTGACCTCGTCGTCGGTCAACTCCGACAGCGGGATCACGCGCGCCTCGGCGCTGAACGCGCGGCCGCAGCGCATGAAGGTGGGCGGGCGGCTGACGATCTGCAAGCCCTTGGTGGCCGGGCCTGCCGGCTTGTGCTTGGGGGTGGTGGCCATGTGGGCGCTCCGGGTGGGGGGTTGGGTCAATTCAGGTCAGATCAGGGCGGGCCGGTCAGGCCAGCCACGGGCTGACCAGCACCTCGGCGGTACCGGCCATCACGTTGCTGGCGCCGTTGGCAAGGCGCTCGGCCTTCACCACCTCCAGCGCGGCTTTCTCCAGGCTGGGCGGCACCACCAGCAGGGTGCCCATGATGGCCAGCGGCTTGCCGCCGTCGCCCTTCAGGCTGCCCATTGCGGCGCGGGCGGCGGCAAAGCTGGTGGCGTCCAGCGTTTGCTTGCTGGCATAGGCCAGCTGCGGCAGGCCATAGCCCACGTTGTTGCGCGCATCCACGCCGTAGCGGTACACATCGCGGGTGAACACGCCCTCGTCCTGGTCGTCCTGCATGGCCACCAGCTTGTAGGGCTTGCGGTCCTGGAAGACGATGGGCTTGATCGCCCGGCGCACGTCCAGCAGGTACCAGGCGGTGCCCGAGCCTCCGGCTGAATTGCTCCAGGTCGTCACGCTGCCGTCGGCCGCCAGCAGCGGGTGGTCGGTGTCGAAGAAGTACTGGCCGTCGTAGCAGGTAGTGGCAAAGCCGGCGGCCAGCAGCGCAAACACCAACTCGTCGGGGTGCGTGGCCGAATCCTGGCCCAGGGCCTGCATCAGCGGTGAGTAGATGCCCAGGCGGTCGTCGTCGATGTCGGTTCTATCGACCTCGATCGAGCTCTCCCACTTCTTGTTCTTGATCGTGTAGTCGGACGTGCGCAGCGAGTTGAACACCCGGTCGCCCACCCACTCACGAAAGCGCGGCATCTTGCCCAGCCAGCCGTACTTCTCTTCAGCGGTGCTGCTGGGCACTCGCATGGCAATGCGGCCGTACTGGCTTTCGGCGGCGGTGAAGGCGGCACCAAACAGCAGCTGAAAGCCGCGGAACATGTCGGCAAGGTTGGCGCGGTTGACGATCATCGTCGGTCTCCGGTAGAGGGTTGCTGGCCAGCGGGCTGCGGGCGAGCGGGGTGCAGGCGGATGGGTGGCAGGCGGTCAGGCGGGCGGCTACTCGAACGAGACCCACACGCCGGTGGCATCGACGTCGATCACCTTGCCCGCCACACTGCGGGTGCTGGTGCCGTTGGTCTTGGCCACCGTCTGGTCATCCACCACGTAGCAGGTGGTGCCCAGGTCGGCCAGGGTGATCAGGTCGCCCGACGCACTGTTGGCAAACAAGTGCGCGCCATAGCGGTCGACTTCGATGCGCAGTGCGCCGTCGGCGCCACCGGTGTTGTCCACACGCTGCTGTGCCACGCCGGCAGCTTTCAGGGTGGTGGCCACGGCGCCTTTGACGGCAAAGCCGCTGGCGTTCACGCACACCAGGGCGCCGGCAAAGATCACCGCGTTGGTGGCCACGGGCAGGTTCAGGCGTTGCGCAGTGCGCTTGGGGGTGGTGCGGTCAGCGGCCAGGGCGGTCATCGCGGTCTCCGGTGTAGGGGGTCAGGGGTGCGGGGCGGGGGTCAGGCCGTGATCAGGCCGGGATCAGACCGCGGCGCGCTGGTTGATCTGGGCCAGGTAGGCCTTGGGGTCCAGCCCCAGTTGGTTGGCCAGCATGGCCTGCACGGGGGTCAGCGCATCGGCTGCGCCAGCGGGTGGCTCGGTGCGGCCGTTGGTTTGCCCGCCCAGGCCGGCAATGGCCGGCGCGCTGGCCACAAAGGCGTTGAGTTGCGCCATGTCGGCCTTGCCCAGGTTGATGGCCCAGGCCCGCTGCGCGGGCACCAGCTTGTGCGCGGCGATCGCGGCGTCGACCGCCTCGGTCACCGTGCGGTCATTGACCTGCGCACTCAGCGCGGCCAGCTGCGTTTGCAGCGCGGCAATCACGCCCAGGGATGCCGCGTCGGGCGTTCCCAGCTTGCGGGTCAGCGCAGCCAGGGCCGCGGCCTCGTCGGCGGTGCCTGACAGGCCCAGCCGGGCAGTCAGCGCAGCGGGCACCAAGGGGCGGGCCATCAAGGCGGCAATGGCGGTGGTGACATCCTGCGCCGAGGCGCCGGCAGCCAGGCCCAGCAGGGCAATGAGGGTGGAAAGGTCCATGTCGGACTCCAGTTCGTGGGGTTGGCGGGGGAGAAACTCTTCGAAGCTGGCGGCCAGCGCGGCCTGCACCGCGTCCATGCCCAGCAGGGCCGGCGTGCTGACCAGCGCGGCGTTGTGCAGGCCGGTGATGCGGCCCTGCGCGTCGTACAGGATCACCGGGCTGATGTAGCGGTACTCGTCGGCGGCGATCAGGGCCAGGGCCCGGTCGGTCCACTTCACGTGGGCGAACAGGCCCTGGCCGGGGCGCCATTCGAAGCCGTTCATGTAGCCGGCGGCGGGCGCGGGCTGGCCGTTGGTGGCGGCCAGGATGCTCTGGTGCTCGTAGTCGATGGCGATGGGCGTCTTGGCGGCAATGGCGCTGAGCTGCGCGGCCAGGGCCTGGCCCTGCGCGTCGTCCAGCTTCCAGGTCTTGCCGGGGCCGGGCCGGCCATCACGCGCTGCAAATTCACCGGCGGGCAGCAGCTGCGCCAGGCCGTTGGCCTGCTGGCCGGGGGCCAGTGCCAGCGCGGTGGCTACTGCAAGGAGGGCGCGGGTGGATCGCATGGGGCCACTGTGCGCGGGCGGCCTGCGCCGGACTAGCTATGCCGGCTTATCACCTGCCCCAAGCAAAACGCCCGGTGGGAAAACTCTCTGCATGCACAGAAAGCCGAGCGCCTATTTTTGGCTTGCAGCACTACATTGCCAGGGTTGACGAACAAGGGCGGAACGACATGGGTAGCGAGATCGCGATCTTCCTGATTGGCTTTGGCCTGATGGCCGGCATTGGCATGGCGCGCAAGCTCAGCCCGATCGTCAGTCTGGGCGGTGGGCTGTTGGTGGGCGCGGTGCTGCTGGCGGCGATTGGCCCGCGCCATCCTGTGGCACCCCGAGCCCAGCTCACGGACACCCGGCCTGTCGTGGCGGGTTCGAGCGACCACACGATCTACAAAGAGGCGTTTGCCGAGGCTGCAAAGAAGCTGGTTGACAAGGGCGAGTGCACGCTCGGCGACTTCACCAGCCAGGGCGGGTGGCTCAAGTCGACAACGAGGACGGTGAAGGACACCTACTTCGTGTACTGCGGCGGCACACGCCCCGAGAACCGGGTTTTTCTGGAACCGCAGACGGGCGAAACCTACCGCACGTTGAAGTAGCGTCACGCGCCAAACACATCATCCAGAAACCCCTGCAGCTCGGCGCTGATGTCGGCCTCGTCATCGCGCCCCAGGGTGCCGGCGTCGGGGTCGGCCAGAAAGATGCCACGCTGTGGCATGTGCTCGGTGCCGGTCTCGTGCAGCAGCGGGATCGACCACTTGCCGCCGTCGGTCAGGCGGTTCATGCCGACCTCGACAAAGTCGTCACCAGCGTTGCTGGTCAGGCTGTTGCGCATCTGGCCGGTGCGCTCCAGCAGCGTGCCACGCCGCGCGCCCTTGTCCTGGGCGGCGTAGCGGGCCAGAGTGCTCTCGGCCAGCGGTTCCCAGGCGGCGCCATTGGGGTCGCGCTTGGTGTCGAAGCGGCGCTCGATGTTGGACTCCAGCACGGCGCCCAGCGTTTGCATTAGGTCGCGCGGGCGCTCCAGCCGGGCCACGGCGCGGGCCAGGTCGATGCGCAGCTCGGCCAGGCCGGTGACGTCGATGCTCAGAAAATCGGCCATCATTTGGCCCGCAGCCGCGTGATCTCTTCGTCGCGGCGCACCTTGCCGGGGTTATAGGCAAAACCGGGGTCGATGCCCACCGGCACCTTGCTCACCTCGCCGGTGCGGCGGTTGACGAACTCGGTGAACACCACGGGCGGCGCTTCGCGCTTGATCTTGATGCCGTCGGCCTCGTAGCGCTGCACGTCGCGCTCACTCACCGCAAAACACCGGCAGCGGCAGCGCCAGCCGTTGGGCGCGTAGTGAGTGTTCCAGAACGGGTGGTCGATGGGCAGCACCAGGCCGTCCCACTGCGCATGCGATGCACGCACCCGCTCGTCGCGCATGGTGCGGTACATCAGCAGCGGTTTGCTGGCGCGGGTGCGCTCGGCACGCGCCCAGCGGCCGGCCGCGTAGCTTTGGCGCAGGTTCACGTCATAGATCAGTTGCAGGCGGGCGTCGTCAAAGCGGGTGATGCGCTGCTCACCGGTCTTGGGGTCAGCCACCTCGATGTCGCCCCACCAGCCCTTGGCCACCAGCTGGGGCTTGATGGCTTTGGAGAAGTCGGCCAGGCTGCCGCCACCGGCCAGCGCCTGGTCCACACCGGCCTGAAACAGCGCCAGCACGTCGGCCTGCGCCACACCGGCCACGGCAAAGCCGACGGCGTGCTCTTCCTGGAAGACGTCTTCCCAGCGAAAGCTGGGCTGCAGCAGGCGGCGCTGTTCGAACGCCTCAAAGGCGTCTTTGGGCTCGGCCGTGCCGATGCGAAAGCCGGGTGGCACGGCGGTGGGCATGCTCAGGCATCCTCGCCGCTCAGGTCCAGATCGGCCTCGCCGGCCAGGCGGGCGCCAAAGGCGGCGCGCGCCAGGTGGTCGGCCAGCGGGTCGCTGTCCATGCGCTGCACCAGCTGCGGCAGGCGCGCGGCAAAGGCGGCCAGGCTTTCACCGGCGGCAACGGCCTTGTCCAGTTCGACCAGCAGCGGCGACACCAGCGGCGCGAGCTGTGGGCGCCAGTCGGCCAGGGCAGCGTCGACCAGGTCGTCAATGGCGTCGCGTGGCGCCGGCGCGGTGGCCGCAGGCTGGGCTGCCAGGGGCGCTTTGGTGGGCGCCTTGGCACCTTTCGGCGCTTTGGTCGGCGCGGGCGGCGCGGGTGCGGGCGCCGGTGTGGCGCCCTGCGGGCCACCGGCGCCCGGCGCCACGGGTGCCAGCGGCTCAGGCGGGCCCTTCAGCACGTCTTCACCGGCTTCGGCCTTGGGGATGCGCAGCTTCTTGTGCGCCCAGGCCACGCCGATCTGCAGGCCGGCCTGGGCCAGCTTGGGCAGGTTGTCGGCGTATTCCTGCAGGTCTTCGGGCTCGCCGGTGTTGAACTCGAACCGCGGCAGCCGCTTGGGGTCAATGCCGGCACGGTTCAGCAGGCAGTAGGCACGCACCAGCTGGGCGTTGATGGTCAGCTCGATCTGCCGCGCGTCGGCGTTGCGGATATCCATGCGCACTTCGTTGTGCACCTTGCCCAGCGCCTGGGTGCCGCTCTTGCCTTCACCGGCGGTGAGCGTCTGGCCCAGGATCACCTTGGACTCCATCGCCTCCATGCGGTCCCACATGGCGGTGAACGGGCCTTCGCTGCCCTTGGCGGCTTCTTCAAATTCCAGCGCCATGCCCTGCGGGATGATGCCGGCCGCGTTGTGGCCGATGTTGACCACCGCGGCCAGCAGGGTGGCCTTTTCTTCACGGCTGGCGCCAGCGGGGTATTTGCCCAGGCGCAGCGGCAGGCCGAAGATCTCCAAGAACTCGGCCAGGTCGCGCACCGCGTAGTTCTTGAACAGGTAGGGCCAGGCCAGCACCCGGCACAGGCTGTTGCGCGTGAGGTAGCCGCTGCGCGACTGGTGCACGTGCGACAACCAGGCAAAGGGCTGCAGCGGCTCGGCGGCCACCGGGGGCAGGCCCAGCAGGTCAGCGCCCATGCCAGCGGGCGGCGCCAGGCTGCGCAGCATCAGCTGGCGGCGGTTGGCGCTGGTGGTGAACATGCGCTGCGGCATGAAGGTAAAGCTGGGGCGCAGCACCTTGCCCTCGGGCGCCCACACCATCTCGTGCATGGCAAAGCCCTTGAGCACGGCGTCCATCATGGCCAGCAGCACGTCGCCGAACTCGGGCATGCCTTCCAGCCATTCGTCCACCTCGGCGGCCAGGGCTTCTTCGGCCGGGGTGGCGTTGTCGGGGGCGTGCACATCCCAGGCCAGCGCGCTGATGGCGCCGCGGCGCTTGCTCAGCTCGGCAAACACGTGGCCGTCGCGCTCTTCGATGTCGTCAGCCAGCTCCAGCTGGCCCACCAGGTCGCCCTGCTCAGCGCGGCCCAGGATGGCTTGCAGCCGTGCCGGCGTGAGCCCACGCGCCGGGTGGCTGTCGAACTCACGGTGCAGGTGGGCCACGCGGGCGGTCTGCGGCTCGCGCAGTTGCGACTTGATGGCCGCCAGGTCGATGGGCTGGCCGTTGTGGTCAAGGATCATGGGGTTGCCCTTTTCGGCTGTTTCTGAAAATCGGGCCTTGGGGGCAAAAAAACGGGCCGGGTGGGGCACGGGTACCGGGTCGAGCGTTGCGAACGTTCACTACGGGGTTTGCGGCCCGGGGCGGCGCATTCAGGGGGGCGGGGCCAGGCCATCACCAGCCCCCTTTGCGGGCCATGCCACCGTTTTGGGGCTGGTCGTCGTCGCCGTCGCTGTCTGACCAGGTGCGGCTGCCGGCGGGCGCGGGTGTCCAGGCGATCTCACCGGCCTCGCGGTGGAAGGCGTACTCGGCCATCAGCAGGCTGATCGCAAAGTCGCCATGCCGGCGGCCGTGTTTGCCGGCACCGCCCTCGGCGGCCTCGGCACGGGCACCAGCGGTGGCGGTGCTGTTGCGCGGCACCATCGGCACACCCTGCACCAGGGCAATGGCGCGCAGGTCGGCCTGCAGGGCTTCGTCGCGCGGAATGTCCACCAAGGTGGCGTCTTGCAGCCCGGCCTTGAGCTTGGGCATGTGTGCCAGGTACCAGCCCGCGCTGAGCTTGACCTGCTCGACCATCTCCACCCCATAGCGCTGGGCGGCCTTTTCAGCCAGGGCGGCACCGTTGCCGGTGGCGTCCATCGCGCCGCCCCGAAACCGCTTGTCGCGCAGCCCGTCGACGATGGCGAAGAGGATCTGCTCTTGGCAGCTGAACGGGCAGTTGCCCAGCTCGACCACCAGCTTGACGCGATGAACCAGGTCGACGTCTTCTTCCAGCACGGTGATGACGCTCAGGTCCAGGCTGCGCGCGAAGTCCTGCCCGAACACATGGCGGCGCAGGGGCTGCAGGCGCGCCAGGTGCGGGGCGATGTGCTCGGTGACCCAGCCCTTGATGGCGTAGGCGCGCACGTCTTCGCTGAGGTAGGCAAAAGCGTCGTCCCAGCGGCCGCGCACCAGGGCCGCACCGCTGGGGTTGGTGGGCGACCAGGCGGGCGCCATGCGCTGGTTGATGAGCGCCAGGCTCAAATACTTGCCGCCCGCGCTGCTGGGCACCACGTCCAACTCTTCAGCCGCGTCGTCGCCGTAGAAGGCGCGTGCCTGGGCCACCCAGTCAGCCTGGGCCTGTGGGCTCCAGGGCTTGCCGCGGCGCAGGCACACCCGCTGAAACAGCCCGTCGGCCACCGCGCCGTCGAAGGTGACGCGGTGCACCGTGCTGCCGGCGCCGCGCTTGCCGGCGCGCACCTCGTCCACCAGCTGCGAAAAGGGGTTCTCCACGCCGTCGTGCGTCGACCAGATGCGCACCTTGTCGCCCCACAACAGCATGGCCATTGCGGCTTTGAGCAGGCCGGCCAGCTCGGGCGCGAAGGCGGCCTCGTCGATGCCGATCACACCCTGCTTGCCGCGCAGGTTGGTGGGCCGGCTGCTCAGCGCCACGATGCGCCGGCCGGTCTTGGGGAAGGTGAGCTCGTAGGTCTTGATGAAGCGCTTGGCCGGGTCGGCCACGGCGGCGGGTGAATCGGCGCCGTCGTCGTAGAAGCCCTCCGCCACCTCGGCGGCCAGGTAGTCAAAGGCGCGGGCCCACATGCCGCACGCTTCGATGAACTCACGCGCCATGTCCTGCGTGGCGCTGATGTAGAAGTAGTTGCTGCCGCCTTCGGCCACGGCGATGAGCACGGCGTCAGCCGCCTCGGCCCAGGTGAGGCCCACGCGGCGGCCCTTCTCGCAGATCTTGAGCTGGGCGTCGTCGGCCAGCCAGGCCTGCTGGTAGGGCAGCAGCACCACGGGCACGGGGTTCCCCGTCTCGACAGTCATGGGCCTTCAGCCGTGCGCAGCGGCCGCCGGTGGCGGGGTGTCGCGCTTGACGATGCCCAGGATGCTTTCGCGGATCTCGGCAATGGTCTTGGCGTCGGCGCCGCCGCGCTTGGCCAGCTTGGCCACGCGGTCGGCCGCGGCCTTGGTGCGGGCCTCCACCTCGGCAGCCCAGCGGGATTGGTTGACGCGGCTGCGGCTGAGCCGGCTCAGGCCCAGGGCGGCCTCGTTCATCAGGCCCAGGCGCTCGGCCGGGTCGGTGTAGTCGTCGCCTTCACGCACCTTGAGCAGCAGGTCGAACACCTCGCTCTGCACGATGGCCATTGCCGCGGCGCTGCGGTGGTCGGCCTCGTCGGGCGAGCTTTCGGCGATCAGGCGGGCGGCCTCGGTGGTGGCGCGGATGGCCTCTTGGGCGCGCTGGATGCGCTGGCTTTCTTTGCCCACCGCGCTTTTGCCCACGGTGATGGCCACGCCGCCTTCTTTGCACAGGGCGTTCAGCTCTTCGGTCAGGGCCACGATGTCGCCGTAGCCGCGCTGCACGATGGCTTTGTGCAGCCAGGCGCGCAGATCGTCGGGCAGGGTGGCGATCTTGCTGCGGGGTGGCATGGTGGGTGCGCGCCGCGGTCAGGCCGTGGGGCGGGGCTTGGCCACGCCGGGGTGTACGGCGCGGCCCTCGGCCACGTCCAGCCCGCGGGTGGTGAGCGTGGCCACCACAACATCGGGCGCGGGCGCCGCGGTGGTCAGCAGCGCGGCCTCGGCCAGCCAGGCCAGGTCACCGGCAATCTTGTCGGCGCTGGCGGTGTGGCCCACCTGGTCGCAGAAGCGGCGCAGCAAGTAGGCGTTGGCGCGGTACTGGGCGGCCGCGGCCAGGGCTTTGAGCAGCACCAGGCGGCGGTCTTCGGTTTCGTATTGGCCGTAGTTCATCGGGGGGCGCTGCTGTTGAGCAAGTAGCTTTCAATGCGCACCAGCGTCTCGCGCATGGTCTTGAGCCGTTCGTCGATACCCACGGTGCGCTCGTTGAGCTGCTTGACGCTGCCCTCCAGCTCCATCAGCTTCTCGCTGGTGGCCATGTGCTTCATATGCGCTTCGATCTCGGTCAGGCGCTGGGCGTAGGCGTTCAGGCGCCCGTCCACGTCGGTTTTGAGCGCCTGCACAGCCATGCCGGCATCGGTGCCTGGCTTGCGCAGCCACACGGTGACGGCCAGCGCAATGGTGCAAATCCACTGCGCGGCGTCCAGCCAGAACTTGCTTTCGCTGAAGTTCATGGCGGGGCCGGCGGGGCCTGCGGGTTGTTGGTATCACCCAGCGGCCGGGTGGTCAGCACGCGCAGCACGGCGTTGCCCAGCGGCAGGGCGAATGCCAACGCGGCATAGGCGTTGACGTGCAGCAACGGCTGCAGCAGCCCAAAACCCGCCTCGGCCGCGGCCAGCATTGCGCACAGGCCGTTGAACCACAACGTGCGGCTGTGCCACCAGGCCTTGGCGGTGGGGTGGTGGGGCGCCGCGCGCGGCGGCGCGGGCAGAAAAGTTCTGGGCATGCCGGCATGATGGCCGGCGCAGGTGCGGGCGGGTATGTATGCCGGCTTAGCGCTGCTTGAGCTTGAACCACAAGGTGCGCTCGTCCACCCGGGCCGGGGTTGACGCAGTGGTGATGCGCACGGTGATGGACGCGATGGTCAGCGCCGCGCCGCCCGAGGCCCACACCACAACCTTGGTGCCGCCTACAACAGCGGACGAGTCGACCGTGATGCCGTCGCCGGTGGCGGTGGCGCTGGCAATGGTGTCGGCCACCACGGCCAGCCAGTCGGTGAAGTCCACCGTGTAGTCCAGCACGGCGGCCGGGTCTTTGGCGATCGTGGGCTTGCCGCCCGTCACGACGAATGTTTCCATGTTGCTGGCCTCCTAGGGCTGTGGGTTGCGGGGCAGCGTGCTGGCCGCCACGGCGCGCCACTCGGGCACTACGGGCGTTTGGCGCTGCTGGGCGCCGGCAGGTGCTGCGCGCTGCTCGGGCGGTACGGGGTGGGTGCGTTGCTCGGGGGTGGCCATGTGGGTGCGCTCAAGGGTGCGCAGCGGCGCGGGCCAGGGCACGACCGCAAGCCACCGCCGGTACTCGGGCGCGGGTGCCGTGGTGCGGTGATCGGGCTGCTGCCCGTGCATGCGCTGCTCGGCGGCCAGCAACAAGCGGCGCAGCTCGGTGGGCACGCGGTAAACAGCATGGCCGGCAGCGGCCGGCAGCGGCGCGGCGCCCCGCCACAGCCGGCCTGCAAACAACTTGCCGCCAAACAGGCGGCCGCGGGCGAGCTGCGCGCTCATGCGCCATTGACAGCTACCGCGCTGCGGTTGCCAGCGCCGTCGAACGTTGCGGTGATGCGCGGCGTGCTGCCGTTGCGCGCCATGTACTGCTCGGTGTTTGTGCCGATGCCGGTGGACTGGCCAGACACTGCGGCCAGGATGACCCGCAACATCTGCTCCGCGCTCAGCCCGGCCTCAATCTGGTACTGCCACACGTCTGCGGGGTTTGCGCTGCCGCCACCGGACGCATAGACCGCGTACGACAGGGCCTGGTCGACAGTAACCGTGCTGGCCACGCTGTGGGCTAGGGCCAGATCGCCTTGCGCGTTGGTGCGCACCGAATACGACAGGGCCAGGTCGGCGGCGGCCGCGCCAGCCACGGTATAGGCCAGCGCTCGGTCGGCCTGGGCGCTGGTGCGCACCAAGAACGCCAGGGCCAAGTCTTGCGCCAGCGGCGCCGCGATGCCGTAGGCCAGGGGCAGGTCGGCGGTGACCGAGTTCGTGACGGTGTAGGCCAACCCCAGGTCGCCGCTGACAACCCCCGCCACTTGGACGTCGAAGGCGAGGGTGAGATCCCGGCTCACGGTCGCGGCGATGCCGTAGGCCAGCGCTCGGTCGGCCTGGGCGCTGGTGCGAACTGCGAACGACAGGGCCAGATCAGCAGTGACCGCGCCAGCCACGGCGTAGGCCAGGGCCCGGTCTGCCTGGGCGCTGGTGCGAACTGCGAACGACAGGGGCAGGTCGGCGGTGACCGCGCCAGCCACGGGGTACGCCAGTGCCTGGTCGGCAGTGACCGCACCAGCCGCGGCGTAGGCCAGGGCCAGATCAGCAGTGACCGCGCCAGCCACGGCGTAGGCCAGGGCCCGGTCTGCCTGGGCGCTGGTGCGAACTGCGAACGACAGGGGCAGGTCGGCGGTGACCGCGCCAGCCACGGCGTAGGCCAGGGCCCGGTCTGC
>JBBQVF010000070.1:0-22862 GCA_038211805.1 Burkholderiales bacterium
CCAGCAACACTACGAAGAGCTGCAGCGCGAACGCACCATCGCCGCGCTCAAGCGTCGCGCCGCTGCGCTGGGCTTCCAGATCAATCCAACCCCAGTCCAGGCGTGAAACCGGACTTCAACCCGTTTTGTTTCTCATGAGCGTGGGCGGCAGAAAGAAATCTGCTGCGCCAGGCGGCAGCGAGTCCCACTTTGCACCGGCTTTTCGTTGCCTACCACCCGGTAGGCGCCTCAAAACCGGCGACAAATTGGGCTCTCGCTCCACCCGGCTCGCGACGATTCCTTCTGCCGCCCACGCTCCTAGCCGTCCGGCGCCCCCAGGACAAGCTGGACGGGAACCGGCCGAACGGGTCGCGAACAAGCAATCCCGGCGCATTCCAACCCGACCGATCACCCACAAGCCTCGTAAGGCTTTTTTGTGACTGATAAGTATCACTTCAGCCTAGGTCGTTTAATTAAAGCCGCGGATCAAGTTGTGGGCACCACGGCAAGACCACCGTCTTCGATCTGCGAACCCACCTGAAAAGGTGCTTGCCGCACCTGCCTACCGATCACCCGAACTTCTGGAGAACATCATGGAACTGTTTGAACTGCTGATGACGTCGAAGGACGGATTTGCCGCGTTGGCGTCGGTGGGGCTGGCCATCACGATGCTGGCCTCGACGCTGGGGGCTTTGGCCTACAAGGCCAACCAGTCCGGCGGTTCAGCCACCTGACAAGCCGGTTGCGGGCGACATCGTTTCAGGACGGTGCCCCGAAGCAGCGGCAGACGCGCAGCACGCACCGGGCGACATCTGTCACGCGTGCGGCAGGTGCGGCATGTGCAGCATGTGTGACATCTGCGCAGCGAGCGACAGGCCTTGCGACCGCAGCGACTCTGCCGATGGCGCCAACCCACTCGGCAACGCCATACGCCCGCCTGAGGCGACTGTGGCGCAAGAGCACTCATTGGGTGAGTTGTTCAAAGGGCAGCAGCTGCTTGACCAGGATGACGGTGCAAGGGGCTTCGATAGCCACCTTGATCGGAACAGTGGCCACGAAGCGTTGCAGCTGCAAGCCATGTGTTGCAGCACCCATGACGATCATGCTCACCCGATTTCCCTGCGCGTAACGCAACAACGCCTGCGCCACATCGTTGGACTCCAGCACGTGGTACGAGATCTGCTGGCCGAGAAGGTCCAGCCCCTTGGCCCATTGCATCAGCATCGTGAGGTGGCGCCGGTGGACCTGGGTTTCGCTCTTGCTGCTCTCGGTGTAACTGGTGTCACCCGGAGAAATCACCGTGACGCAAGCCAGCCGGGCGCCAGGGCGCAGGCCGAGCGAACGCGCGACCGCCTGACGCAGTGAGTACAGCGTGCCATCGGACACGTCCTGGTGCGGTACTGCCACCATGACGATGGGGACTTCCTCGATCTGGTGGCTGGGCAGGGGGCTGGGTCGGTAGTGCTTGCCTGCCGCCTTGAGCCAGCGCTTGAAATGCTCCCAGAAACCCGTGCCGCGGGTGCGTTTGCCGCGCGCCGTGATCTTCACCTGGTCAGGATGCGACAGGTCAAACGCCAGATGGGCGGCCGACGGGTAGCGAAGTGCCGCCTCATGCTCCAGACACCGGAGGATCACCTCCTGCAGCCATTCGGGCAGGTCCGGGCGCCGGGCGCGCGGCGGTTTGGGATCCATCCACAGCCGCAGGCGCATACCCCTTTCCGACACGGGAGAACCAAAAGGCACCGCACCCGTGGCCATTTCGTAAAGCATGACGCCGATGGCAAAGATGTCGCTGCGGGGATCGCCGCGCACACCCACCACCTGTTCGGGTGAGATCCAGACCGGCGAGCCCACCGCCTTGCGCAACTCCTCGGCCAGCAGGTCGGGGTAGTGCGCGTGGCAGGACAGACCGAAGTCCAGCAGCACGGCCGTGCCGTCTGGCTTGATCAGCACATTGGCCGGTTTCAGATCCAGATGGCAGGTGTTCTGCTGGTGCAGGCTGTGAACGGCATGCGCCGTGGCGGCGCCCAAGTCAGCGAGCATCTCGTACGCAAGCGGCGTCTGGGCTGCGCCCGACCCGGGCAGCCAGTGGTCCAGCGTCTTGCCTTGAACGTACTCCATCACCAGGTAAGGCACGTTGTGAAGATCGCCTGCGGCCACCAGGCGCGGCACGTGCGGGCCGGTGAGCACCTGCAGCAGCTGGTGCTCCACCTCGAAGCTGACGATGTTCTCGGCCCCATCGTCTGCGGTCATCCGCGGGACCTTCATCACCATCGGGAAGCCGGGATCACGCGCGCCACTGGCGTAATGCACGCTGTAGATGTGGGCCATGCCCCCCGAGTGCATGCACTCGTCGATGACGAAGCCGTCCAGCAGGGTCCCGGGTTCGAACAGCTTCATCGACCTTCTTCCAGTCGTTTGGCAAATTGGTCGGGCAGGCCCGCCCGCCGCACCGCTGCAGCAGCGGCCAGGTGGTCGTACGGCACGCGGTGAAACGTCAGGCGGGTGTGCACCAGGTCGAACAGGGCATACATGGCGCTGGGATGGCCGTCGCGAGGTTGTCCCACCGAGCCGACCGTGGCGATCCAGTGCCGGTGGGCCGGCATCGGGATCGGCACGCCAGCGGTGGGCGAGAACGCCATCAGGCCGCCACGACTGCCCTTGTAGTACAGGGTCTGGTGGTGCACATGACCACCGAAGACATGGCGCACATCGGGGTCTTGCGCGGCAGCGGCCAGGCTGGCGCCCGCACTGCGCTCGTCGTCGACGTACAGCCAGTCCCCAGGCGCGTTGGCGCTGGCGTGCACCAGAAAACACGAGTGCAGGCGTGCCGTGAGCGGCAGCCCCGCCAGGAATTGCCGGTGCTCATCGGTCAGCTGCGCGTGGGTCCATGCTGCCGTGGCCGCGCCGAGGCGGTCGCTCCCTTGCGGCGGGTTGAGCGCCATCTCATCGTGGTTGCCCAGGAGCACCACGGCGCCACCCTGCGCCAATTGCAGGACGCGATCCAGCACGGGTGCCGGATCGCCTCCGTAGCCGACCATGTCACCCAGCACGGCGAACTGGCTGGCACCTTGTTGTCCGGCATGGTCCAGGCAGGCGTGCAAGGCCTGCAGATTGGCATGAATGTCCGATAGCAGTGCCAACTTCATGAGGGTTTCCCTTGGGGTGTGGACAGCGTCAGCCGACCTGCCAGACCCGGTTGCCGGCGACCAGTGCGACCCCGGTCCGCTGTTCGATCGACGGGGCGCACAGGTCGTCCGTCGCCTCGATTCTGCGCTCCGCGGGTCGTGTCGCGAAGCGCAACCATCAGCGCTTCGTTCAGCCTTGTCGCGGTGCGCGGCCTGCCCTGCCCCGGCAGGGCCGCGGATTCTTCAACTGTTTGATAAGTGCTTTCCCTTGAACTGAAGCCAAGGCTTGCGGCTTGAAATCTTGCCGTAAGGAAGCGCCAACACATTCGCCCCTGGAAGGCAGAGACCCCGGTGGACAGGGTGCCGGCAAACGAACTGACCAGCCAACAAGATGCCTGAACAAGCCACCCGGGGCGGGCACTCATCCCGCCAGGCTCTGGCGGTTGGCGAAAGAAGCGATCCGCAGTCCCACTGCGGATGAGAACCGTCCGGCCGCCGTGCCGGACACCTATGGAGCAAACAAGATGGCAACAGCTGAAATGACCACCAATGTCCGGGAACGATCCCGGCCGATGACCGCCGAAGAGAAAAAAGTGATCGCGGCTTCTTCCGCGGGCACGATCTTCGAGTGGTACGACTTCTATCTCTACGGTGCGCTGGCCGCCATCATTGGTGCGCAGTTCTTCACAGCCTTCCCCGAGAACACGCGCAACGTGTTCGCGCTGCTCGCCTTCGCGGCAGGCTTCATCGTGCGCCCGTTCGGCGCGCTGGTGTTCGGCATGCTGGGCGACATGATCGGTCGCAAGTACACGTTCCTGATGACCATCGTCATCATGGGCATCTCGACCTTCCTGGTCGGCATCCTGCCCAATTACGAAAGCTGGGGCGTGGCCGCTCCCGTCATCCTGATCCTGCTGCGCATGGCGCAGGGTTTGGCACTTGGCGGTGAATACGGCGGTGCCGCGATCTATGTGGCCGAACATGCGCCGGCCAACCAGCGCGGCTACTTCACGGCCTTCATCCAGACCACGGCGACGCTGGGTCTGTTGCTGTCGCTGATCGTGATCCTGTCGGTGCAGGGCTACGTCAACGGCAACTACCCCGACGTGCCCCTGATGAAGGACGGCGTTGCGGTGTTGCTGGCCGACGGCAAACCGTCGATGGTCAAGGCGTTCAACGCCTGGGGCTGGCGCGCGCCTTTCATCGGCTCGATCTTCCTGCTGATGATCTCGCTCTACATCCGACTGCAGATGAACGAGAGCCCGGCCTTCAAGAAGATGAAGGAAGAGGGCCGCACCTCCAAGGCGCCGCTGAGCGAAGCCTTCGGCAACTGGAAGAACGGCAAGATCGCCCTCATCGCGTTGTTCGGGCTGGTCGCGGGTCAGGCCGTGGTCTGGTACACCGGCCAGTTCTACGCGCTGTTCTTCATGCAGAACGTGATCAAGATCGACAGCTTCACGGCCAACGTGATGGTGGCCTGGTCGCTGATCCTGGGCACGGGTGGCTTCCTGTTCTTCGGCTCGTTGTCTGACCGCATCGGCCGCAAGCCCATCATCCTGGCGGGCTGCCTGCTGGCTGCCCTCACCTTCCTGCCCGTGTTCGGCTTCCTGACCAAGACCGCGAATCCGGCGATCTACGCAGCGCACCAGACCGCCGTCTCGGTGACGGTGTTCAAAGAGGATTGTTCGTTCCAGTTCAACCCGACCGGAACGGTCAAGTTCACGTCCTCCTGCGACATCGCCAAGGCGCAACTGGCGCGCACATCGGTCAACTACACCACCGTCGAAGGCGCGGCCCCGGGCACGCCAGCGGTGGTCAAGGTCGGTGAAACGTCGATTCCGTCGTACGACGCAGGCAAGCTGACGGGCGACGAATTGAAGAAGGCCAAGGCCAGCTTCGATTCCACCTTGAACGCAGCGCTGAAACAGGCGGGTTACCCGATGGTGCCGGCCGACAACACGACCATCGCCAAGGCTCAGAACTTCGTCGACATCTTCACGACGCAGAAGTTGACGATCATCCTGATCCTGACCTACCTGGTGGTGCTGGTGACGATGGTCTACGGCCCGATCGCCGCCATGCTGGTCGAGATGTTCCCGACCCGGATCCGGTACTCCGGGCTGTCGCTGCCGTATCACATCGGCAACGGCTGGTTCGGGGGCCTGATGCCGGCAACCGCGTTCGCGATCTCGGCGCAGACCGGCAACATCTATTCGGGTCTGTGGTACGCCATCGTGATTGCCGTCATGACGGTGGTCATCGGCACGCTGTTCGTACCGGGTGGCACCCACAAGAAAGACATCTTCGCTGGCGACAGCGCCCGATAAACACACGTCGATCGCCGGGCCGAGGCCTCCGAGGTTTTCAAGGAGCCTCGGCCCGTCGCACGTGTGGCGAATGAGATGCCGCTTTGATCGATCTAGTACTTTCACAACTGACCGACATTTTCCGCATCGGCCTGATCATCGGCCTGGTGTTCACGATGCACAGAACCGCTGCCGTGACCGGGCGCGTCGTGCCGCTGATCCTGGGCGTGGTGTTCGTGGCGGTCATGCTCCCCGCCACCCTGCCGAGCAACTCGGCCAGTTTGAGCGAGGCTTTCATCGCAGGCCTGGTTTCCAACTCGGTCCTGTTGGTGCTGGTGCTCGCCATCGCCAGGCTGATCGCACGATTGCGCCGCTGAGCGCCGCTGAGCGCCGCTGAGCGCCATTGACCGCTGTTGCGGTGGCTGCCCTCCATCGTTCGGCGAAGAGGATGCAGCCCGCCCCACGGGGCCTGTCGGGTACTGCTTGCCGGCCGTTGCACCCAGGCTGGCGTCGTGCTGACGAAATTCAGCCGCCTGCCGCCGGCCAGCCCGCGCGGTGGGCACCAGCCGCGCTGGCAGCCGGCGCGCCGCGCGTCGGGCTCACTTGACCAAGGTGACGGGCACGCTGGCCAGTTGCACGACTTTCTGCGCCACCGACCCCATCACCAGGCCGGCCACGGCTCCCATGCCGCGCGTGCCCATCACGATGGCATCGCAGCCCTGTTCGGCGGCGTAGGCCACGACCACGTCGGCCGCTGCACCGATACGGACTGCAGGCACACAGGCCCGGCCCTCGGCCGCCGCCATGTTCTTCGGCTGGACAAGCAGCTTCTCGCCCTCGCTGCGCAACTCGGCAGCGATCATGTCGGGCGAGACCAGCTTGCCGGGCCAGGCCTGCAACATCGGCGCCTGCACGTTCAAGACATGAACCCGCCCGCCGGCGTGGCCGCGCACGGCGTCGAGGGCCAACGCCAGGGCACGCAGTGCAGCGGCAGAGCCATCGATCGGAATCAGGGGGTTCTTCATCATGATCCTTCGCGGCAAGCCGCCTTTTCGGGGATGGGCCATGGCGGCGCCGGCAAGATGACGGCTTTGCATCACGGCGCTGCCAATGGCGCCCTACGATGGCAGAGATCGGCCCTCGCGTCGACCGATTCACGCCGGCGCGGAAAGGCCATTGATGCACCTCAACGTCGACGTCGCGCGAGGGAACGATCCGGTGTGCCGATCATCCCCACGAGGGTGACGGCCGACGCCGGCCGACGCCGGCCCGCGGCGGCCCGCGGCGGGCCGCGGCGGGCCGTGGGTCGCTGCGCGAGGGGACATCGGCTGCCCGCCCTTCGCCTGGTGACGACAATGAGCAGAGGATGACCCCATGGCTGGCCCGTCGACGACAACCCAACCCGGCGCGACGCCCACGCCGGCGACCATCGCCGCCACCGTGACACCACCGTGACCGCCACCGTGACCGCCACCGTGACCGCCACCGTGATCGCCACCATGATCGCCACCGTCGAGGCCACGTTGCGCGACCTGCGCGCAGGCGACCCGCAACTGCCCCCGGTGCTGCTGTCCAGCGCGCTGGATCGTGACCTGGGCTTCGACAGCCTGGCGCGCATGGAGTTGCTGCTGCGCACGGAACGGGCCTTCAACGTCGACTTGCCGGCAGACACGCTGCAGCGCGCCGACACCGTGGCCGACCTGCTGAGCGCGGTGCAGCGGGCCCGGCTCCAGCCGGGCGCCGGGCCCACGCCGCCGGCCGATGCCGTGCTGCACGCGCTGCCCGGACCGCTCGTCACCCTCACGCCGCCAGGCGAGGACAGCGGGCAGACCGGCTCGCCAACGCACGCCAGCACCCTGCTCGAGGTGCTGGCCTGGCACCTGCAGTGGCATCCCGATCAGACGCAGCTCGTCGTGCTGGCCGACGATGCGCAGGACGGCAGCGAGCAGCGCATCAGCTACCGCCAGCTCGCCGATGCGTCGGCGGCCGTCGCCGTCGGCCTGCAGCGTGCCGGTGTCGTGCCGCGCCAGTGCGTGGCCATCATGCTGGCGACCTCGGCCGACTACTTCAGCACCTACTTCGGCATCCTGATGGCCGGCGCCATTCCGGTGCCGATCTATCCACCGGCGCGTGCCTCGCAGCTCGAAGACCATGTCTTGCGCCACGGCGGCATTCTCGACAACGCGCGCGCCGTGATGCTGGTCACCGTGGCCGAAGCGATGGTCGTGGCGCGCCTGCTGCAGGCGCGTGTGCCGGGGCTGCGTCACGTCGTCACGCCGCAGCAACTGGCCCTGGCCGGCGGCACGCCCACGCCGGTGGCGGTGCGCACTGACGACATCGCCTTCATCCAGTACACCTCGGGCAGCACCGGCCAGCCCAAGGGCGTGGCGCTGACGCACGCCAACCTGCTGGCCAACATCCGCGGCATGGCGCAGGCCATCGCTGCCACGCCGCGCGATGTCTTCGTCAGCTGGTTGCCGCTGTACCACGACATGGGGTTGATAGGCGCCTGGCTGGCACCGCTGTACGTCGGCTTTCCACTGGTGGTGATGTCGCCGCTGGCCTTCCTGGCCAAGCCGCTGCGCTGGCTGCAGGCCCTGCACCGCTGGCGCGGCACGCTGTCGGCGGGGCCCAACTTCGCCTACGAGCTGTGCCTGAAGCGCATCGACGATGCAGCGCTGGCCGGGCTCGACCTCAGCACCTGGCGGTTGGCCTTCAACGGCGCCGAGGCAGTCAGCCCCGACACCGTGCGGCGCTTTGCCGAGCGCTTCGCGGCCTGCGGCCTGCGGCCTGAAGCGATGACACCGGTGTACGGCCTGGCCGAAGCCTCGGTGGGCCTGCTGTTTCCGCCGCTGCCGCGTGTGGCGCCGATCGACGCGGTGGCGCGTGAGCCGTTCACGCGCGAGCGCCGCGCCGTGCCGGCCGCGCCCGGCGATGCCGGCGCGCTGCGCTTCGCCGCCTGCGGGCGGCCGCTGCCGGGCCACGCCGTGCGCATCGTCGACGAAGCCGGCGCCGAAGTCGGTGAGCGCATCGAAGGCCGACTCGAATTCAAGGGGCCGTCGGCCACCCGCGGCTACTTCCACAACCCCGAACAGACCGCCAGGCTGTTCCACGACGGCTGGCTCGACAGCGGCGACCGTGCCTATGCCGCCGACGGCGACCTCTACATCACCGGCCGCGTCAAGGACATCGTGATCCGTGGCGGGCGCAACCTCTACCCGCAGGAAGTCGAAGAAGCCGTGGGCCGGGTCGACGGCGTGCGCAAGGGCTGCGTGGCCGTGTTCGGCAGCCCCGACCCGGCCACCGGCACCGAACGCCTGGTAGTGCTGGCCGAAGTGCGGCCGGCCCGTGCCGAGGCCCGGGCGCGGCTGCGTGACGCCGTGTCGCGCGCCGTCATCGACGCCATCGGCGAGCCGCCGGACGAGATCGTGCTGGCGCCGCCGCAGACGGTGCTCAAGACCTCCAGCGGCAAGGTCCGGCGCTCGGCCTGCCGCAGCGTCTACGAAGCCGGGGGCGTCGGTGCCGCGCCGGCCAGCGCCTGGCGACAGGTGCTGCGGCTGGCCTGGGGCGCCGTGTTGCCACGCGCCCGGCAGCTGGCGCATGCGGTCGCCCGAAGGCTGTTCGGGTGCTGGGCCGCGCTGGTGTTCTGGCTGCTCGCGCCGCTGACCTGGCTGCTGACGCTGCCGTTGCCGCGCCCGGCCGCCGCCTGGGCGCTGGGCGGCATCGCGGCGCGCCTGCTCTGCCGCCTGACCGGCACGGGCTTGACGGTGCGCGGGCTCGATCTGCTGCCCAGCGGCCCCTGCGTGCTGGTCAGCAACCATGCCAGCTACCTGGACGGCGTGATCCTGGTGGCTGCACTGCCGCGCCCGTTCGCCTTCGTCGCCAAGCGCGAACTGCAGCAGCAGTTCGTGGCCGGGCACTACCTTCGCCGCCTGGGGGCCGAATTCGTCGAGCGCAGCGACCTGCAGCGCAGCGTGGCCGACGCCGGCCGGATGGCCGAGCTGGCGCAGCAAGGTCGATCGCTGGCGGTGTTTCCGGAAGGCACCTTCGTCGCCCGGCCGGGCCTGCTGCCGTTCCATCTTGGCGCCTTCCTGGCCGCCGCGCGCGCCGGCGTGCCGGTGGTGCCGGTGGCCATCGTCGGCAGCCGCGAGCTGCTGCCGGACGGCCACTGGTGGCCGCAACGCGCGTCGCTGCAGGTCGTTGTCTGCGCGCCGATTGCACCCGCTGCGCAGGCAGCAGGGCAGGCACCCGAGCTCTTCGCCGCCGCCGTCACGCTGCGCGAGGCGTCGCGTCGCGCCATCGCCGATCACCTCGATGGCGCGTGAACCGATTCCCTGGCCGACGCGACCACCGGTGACACGGGTGCGCCGCCTCGTCCGGCGGGTGTTCGTGGTCTGCGGCTTGACCGCAGGACTGTCCGCCTGCGGCGCAGCGCCCGTGGCACCGGCGGATTCTGCGTCGGCCGCACCGGCTGTGACGGCCGCGCCGGCCGGGCCATCGCCCGCCTCCCACAGCGTGCATGTCGTCAACCACGGCTGGCACGCCGGCCTGGTGCTGCGCGCCAGCGACGTGCCGGCTGGCGCCTGGGCTGCCAAGGCCGACTTCGCCGACGCCGCCTACCTGGAGGTCGGCTGGGGCGACCGTGCGTACTACAGGGCGGCCGATCCCGGCGCCTGGCTGGCGCTGAAGGCCATCGCCTGGCCGACGCCGGGTGTGTTGCACGTGGTCGGTGTCGATGCGGCGCCCGAACGCTACTTCCCGCGTGCCGAAGTCCTGGAGATCGGCGTTGCGCCGGCCGGGCTGAAGCGCCTGCTCGAACAACTGCGCCAGAGCCACGAATCCGCCGACACGGGGCGCCCGGTCACGCTGGGCCCGGGCTTGTACGGCCACAGCCTCTTCTATGCCTCGCGCGAGCAGTTCCACCTGTTCAAGACCTGCAACGTCTGGGTGGCCACCGCCCTGCAAGCGGCCGGCGTGCAGGTCAGGCCGGCGCTGACGCTCACGACCGCGCAGCTGATGGTGCAGCTGCGACCACTCGCGAAGCCGAGGCCATGAACGATGCATTGGCCGCCAGCAAAACATGTCCGGAGGATCTGGACCAACGCAAGCCTGTGTTCCCGCCCGCATCAACGCCGGCCGATTGAGGAGCTGAACAATGGTCGATTCAATCGACAGTGGCTTGCCGGAAGCGGCCGACCGACCGTGGCACAGCCGGGCCAGCGATGACGTGCTGTCCGCCCTCAACGCGACCAAGGACGGACTGAGCACTGAAGAGGCCGGCAAGCGCCTGGCCCAGTACGGCGCCAATGTGCTGGACAGGAAGGGCGGCGTGTCGGTCCTGGCGCTGATCTGGGGCCAGATCAACAACCCGTTGATCTGGGTGCTGATCGGCAGCGCGGTGATCGCGATGGCGGTGGACCCGACGGACGGCCTGAAGAACGGCCTCGTGATCCTGGCGGTGGTGATCATCAACACCCTGATCGGCTTCGCGCAGGAATACAAGGCAGGCAAGGCGATCGAAAGCCTCAGCGCGATGGTGCCGGAGTTCACCACTGTCCAGCGTGACGGCAAACGCGTGCAGCTGCCGGTGGCCGAACTGGTGCCCGGCGACGTGGTGTTCCTGCAAAGCGGCGACAAGGTGCCCGCCGACCTGCGTCTCTTGCACTTGCGCACGCTGCAGATCGAGGAGGCGGCGCTGACCGGCGAGTCGGTTCCGGTGGAGAAGATGACCGACCCCGTGGCCGCGCACGCCTCTTTGGGCGACCGCACGAACATGGCCTTCAGCGGCTCGCTGGTGACCTACGGCACCGGCCTGGGCGTGGTGACCACCACCGCGAACGGCACCGAGCTCGGCCGCATCAACACCATGCTGGGCGAGACCACCGCGGTGGCGACGCCGCTGAGCATCGCGCTGCACAAGATCGGCATCGTGCTCACCGTCGGCATCGCGGTGATCTCGGTGGTGATCCTCATCGTGGGCACGGCCCGGGCGATGTCCGAAGGCGGCGTGGACCTGCTGACCGGCCTGCGCGAATCGGTCATCTTCGCCATCACGCTGGCGGTGGGCGCCATTCCGGAGGGCTTGCCCGCCATCGTGACCATCGCGCTGGCCATCGGCGTGCAGCGCATGGCCGCGCGGCGCGCCGTGGTGCGCAAGCTGCCTTCGGTGGAGACGCTGGGCAGCACCACCGTGATCTGCTCGGACAAGACGGGTACCTTGACGCGCAACGAGATGACGGTGCAGGCGCTCTATCTGGCGGGCTCGGGCGTGTACCGCGTGGAGGGCGCGGGCTACGAGCCCGTCGGCGGCTTGTCGAAGGACGGCAAGCCCCTCACCCCCGCACCCGACGACGTGCACCAACTGCTGCTGGCCGGCATGCTGTGTTGCGACGCCACCCTGGAGCGCAAGGACGGCCGCTGGCAGATCACCGGCGACCCGACCGAAGGTGCGCTCGTGACGGCCGCAGAGAAGTTCGGCATCGAAACCGCGCCAGCCCGCCAGCACCACGCCCGGCTCGACACCCTTCCGTTCGAGAGCGCCAACCAGTTCATGGCCACGCTGCACGAGGGGGGCGACCAGGGCAGGAGGATCCTCATCAAGGGCGCGCCCGAGGCGGTGCTCGGGCGCTGCAGCCCCGTGGACCATGACACGGTGCTGCGCCAGGTGGAGGCCTTCGCCAGCGAAGGCATGCGCGTGCTCGGTTTTGCCGAGAAGCGCTTCGACCGCGCCGCACTGGCCATGGAAGACTGCGCGCAGGGCTTCGGGTTCACCGGACTGCAGGCCATGATCGACCCGCCGCGCACCGAGGTGATCGACGCCATCCGCGCCTGCCACCGGGCCGGCATCACGGTCAAGATGATCACCGGCGACCACATGGGCACCGCCCAGGCCATTGGTGAACAGCTGGGCATCGCCAAGCCGGGCGACAAGGCGGTGACCGGCGTGCAGCTCGCCGCGATGGACGCCGCCGCCCTGCGCGAAATCGTGAAGCACCACAACGTCTTCGCCCGCGTGGCCCCCGAGCACAAGCTGGGCCTGGTGCGTGCGCTGCAAGAAAACGGCCAGGTGACGGCGATGACCGGCGACGGCGTCAACGACGCGCCGGCGCTGAAGCAGTCCAACATCGGCGTGGCGATGGGCATCACCGGTACCGCGGTGTCCAAGGAAGCCGCCGACATCGTGCTCACCGACGACAACTTCGCCTCCATCGCTGCGGCGGTGGAAGAAGGCCGCCGCGTCTATGACAACCTCATCAAGTCGCTGGTGTTCGTGCTGCCCGCCAACCTCGGCCTGGCGCTGATCCTGATCTATGCGGTCGCGTTCTTCCCGCTGGTCGAGAAGACCGTCGACGGCCAGGTGGTGAAGGATCTGCTGCTGCCGATGTTGCCGACCCAGCTGCTCTGGATCAACTTGGTCGCCGCCGTGACCCTGGCCCTGCCGCTGGCCTTCGAGGCGAAGGAGCCCGACGTGATGAGCCGCCCGCCGCGCGACCCGAAGGAACCGTTGTTGAACAAGTTCGTGGTCTTCCGCACCCTGCTGGCGGCCACCCTCATGAGCGCCGGCGCCGTGGGCCTCTTCCTCTGGCGGTACGAGGCGGAGATGGCTGCTCGCGTGAGCACTGGTCTGACCGAAGCCCAGATCGTGAGCGAGGCGCAGACGATGGCAGTCACCACGGTGATCCTGTTCCAGGCCTTCTACATGCTGAGCTGCCGCTCGTTGAACGACTCGGTCTTCAAGATCGGTTTCTTCAGCAACAAGACCGTGTTCACCGGCATCGGCGCAGTGCTGGCGCTGCAAGCGCTGTTCATCTACGCCCCGCCGATGCAGGCGATCTTCTCCACCTTCCCGCTGACTGCGCAGTCGCTTCTGTTCAGCGCGCTGGCCGGCGCGATCATCCTGCCGGTGATCTCGCTGGAGAAGTTCATCCGCCGTCGAAGTGAGGTTTGAGGCGGGCGATCGTTGCGGCAGCGCGGGTCGCCAACTGTGCTCGGAGCCGCCTGACGACCGTTCCAACCCGGTTCGGGGCTTGGCCGTCGAGTGGCGCGCGACGCCTTGCGCAGACCAGTGCCCACACGGTCGACCCGGTCGACCCGGTCGACCCGATCAATCCTGTCAATCCGCATCGGCCGACGCGCCAAGGGGTGCTGGTTGTGCCGATGCGGACGCACTGAAGAGATGCTCGACGATGGCGTTGATGTCGTCTGCGCCAAGCTCAGGAAACGACATGCCGATGCCGTGGAGCAGCTCGTCAACGGGGATGCGTGCCAAGACCGAGCGCAGATGCCAACCACGGTCATCACCCGCCAACGCATGCAGCTCGTCGGCGATCACCGTCCTCGGGCTGCCTAACCAGGCCTGCCGCTCGACGCGCGGCGACACCAGCATGCCTTGCAATGACTCCGGGTCGTCAACAGCACGTCCGGCGGGTTCTGTAGCATCCTGCGCTTGCGCGTCGCGGCAATGTCCCCGAGCCAAACCTCCACCGACCGCCCCAGCAGGCCGGCGTATCGCGACAACCGCGGCTCCAGGTTGTTGACCAGCGCCTTGATCGGGCAGGCAAGCCGGGCTTCTTTTCTGCCCGGCAATCGGCTGATGCACCCGTGCCGAGTGGGGCAACAGCCTCTCCAAGGCGGCAATCAGGCTCCTGGGTGCTGTTGCTGCATGGTCCGTCAGCCCGTTTCGGACTTTGAGATGCCATGACGTTGGGGACAGCGGATGGGTGCGAATTTCGGAATTTGCTGAATTGCAAAGATGTAAACCTGCAGATGTGGCATTGGTTCGGAATTCAAGAAATCTGGCCTTCGACGCACAGCCGGACGCCCTCACCCCGGGAATTCCGAAATGCCCTCCACCCCGCCATTCCCGCCGCTCGAACTCCTGCGCGTGACGGACGCCGGCGCCTTGGGCCCGGCCATCCGTGCCCGCCGCCGGGCGCAGTCGCTGCGCATCGCGACGCAGCCTCCTTGAGCGGCGTCTCCGTCGACCTGCTCTCCCGCCTCGAGAACGGCAAAGGCTCCGTGCGACCGGGTTGTCGGGCCAGGCGTTGGGGAGGGTGCAGCACAAGCCGCCAACGACCCGACCGTGCAGCGCCTGCACATCATCGACGCGTGCCAGGCCTCGGACCTGCCCGAGAGCTACAAGTACGAGCGCAACCTGGGCAGTGGCGAGCATGTCCGCAACATCCGGGAAGGCGTGAGCTTCGAGATGCTGTTCGCGCGCGTGGAGCAGTGTGTCAACAAGGCCGTGGCGCGCATGACCCTGCTGCGCTGGGCCTTGTTCCAGTTCCTCATCGGCAACTCCGACGCGCACGGCAAGAACTTCTCGTTCTTCGTGCGCCGCGAAGGGCTCGACCCGGCGCCTTGGTACGACCTGGTCAGCGTGGTTCAGTACGCAGGCATCGACCACGAGTTGGCCATGGCCTGGGGCGACGCGTTCTCGCTCGATGCGGTGGGGGCGTTTCAGCTGGCCGACTTTGCACAGCGATGCGGGGTCGACCGAAACCTGCTCAAGCGTGAGGCCGCGCGGCTGGCCAAGCTGGCGGTGCAGCATGCGCCAGCGCAGGCCGTGGCGGATGACTACATCGACGACGGTGAACGTGCTTTTGTGGGCCAGCTTCGAGATGTCGTGGTGGCACAAGCGACTCGGCTGACCCGGCTCGCGGGCGAGGCGGCCAGGCGGCCAGGATGAAGGCGGAGCTTCTGTGACGCCGTGAAGCTCGCCGCAGACGACGCTCCGCCTTGCGGCCTCGAGACAGGTTGACTCCACCAGACCGCCGGGCGGGTTGTTGTAGGAGACCACCCCGTTTTGTAGAAAAGCCCCGACCGGCGAACCGTGCGGGGCTTTCGTCCAAGTGCTTGTCAGCACTCAGGATTTTTGGTGGCCTGGGGCGGAATCGAACCACCGACACGCGGATTTTCAATCCGCTGCTCTACCAACTGAGCTACCAGGCCAAGCCGGCGATTGTAGCCAGAAATTCGCACGCTCAGGGCAGAAGCTGCCAACCCCAAGCCCTCACGGCCCACCGCGCTTGTTGCGCGCCAGGTCGACGCCCAGTTGCTTGAGCTTGCGGTACAGGTGGGTGCGCTCCAGGCCGGTCTTCTCGGCGACGCGGGTCATCGAGCCGTTCTCCTTGGCCAGGTGAAACTCGAAGTAGCTCTTCTCGAAGGCGTCGCGTGCTTCACGCAGCGGGCGGTCTAGATCGAAGCTCTGCTCGGCCTGCGGGCCCGCCAACATCACGTTGCCGACGGCATGGGCGCCTGCTGCCGGCTGGCCGTCGTCAGCCACCGCGGCAGGCTCGGCGCGCGGTGCGCTGTCGTTTTGCAGCACGGCGCCCGCCGCCAGCATTCGCGGTGGCGGGCGAATCAGCGCCTGCTCGACCGCGCGCAGCAACTTCTGCAACGTGATCGGCTTCTCGAGAAACGCAGACGCACCGTACTTGGTGGCCTCGACCGCGGTGTCGATGGTGCCGTGGCCGCTCATCATGATGACCGGCATGCTCAGCAAGCTGGCGGCCCCCCATTCCTTGAGCAGCGAGATGCCGTCGACGTCGGGCATCCAGATGTCGAGCAGCACCAGGTCAGGCCGCAGGCGCTCGCGCGCGGCGCGGGCCTGGGCGGCGTTTTCGGCCAGTTCGACGGTGTGGCCTTCGTCGGACAGGATTTCCGACAACAAGCCGCGAATGCCCAGTTCGTCGTCAACTACGAGGATCGTTGCCATGCTCAGCTCAAAAGCCTGTTCGCCGCGGCGGTGGCCGGTGCGGGGGCGGGGTCCAGGGTCCGGGCGGTGGCCGGCTTGTCGGTGTTGGTGGGCATGGATGCCGCGGCGAAGCGTGAAAATGATAACGAAACCTGCGCACCGCAAACCGGCCCTTCGCTGGCATCCGGCGCCAAACCCCCACTGGCCGCCGTACCGCGGCGGTTGACGATGCGCACCCGGGCGCCATGTTCGTCGGCGATCTTCTTGACCACCGCCAGCCCGAGACCGGTGCCTTTGGTTTTGGTGGTGACGTAGGGCTCGAAGGCGCGCTTGAAGACCTTGTCGCTGAAACCGGGTCCATTGTCGCTGACCTTCAGCCGCACGGCGCGCAACTCGCCGGCGTCGCCACGAGCGGCCTCGGTACTGATCTGCACCAGCCCGTCGGGGCGCGGCTCGACCGCGTCCAGCGCGTTCTGCACCAGGTTGTGAATGACTTGGCGCAGCTGGGTGGCGTCGCCCTCGATCGCCGGCAGGCCCGGCGCCAGCAGGGCCTGCAGCCGGCCCTGTTCCTGCGCCGGTGCGTACAGGCCCAGCACTTCCAGCACCAGCGCATTCAGGTCCAGCGGCAGCAGCCGCGCGGCGGGCAGACGCGCGTAGTCGCGAAACTCGTCGACCAGCTGCTTCATCGCCTGCACCTGGGCGACGATGGTGGCCACCGAGCGGCCCAGCATGGCGCGGTCGGGCCCGGCTTCCAGCTTGGACGCCAGTTTGTGCTCCAGCCGCTCGGCCGACAGCTGGATCGGCGTCAGCGGGTTCTTGATCTCGTGCGCCAGGCGCCGCGCCACCTCGGCCCAGGCCACGCTGCGCTGACCCGAGACCACCTCGGTGATGTCGTCGAAGACCAGCAGGCGGGCGTCACCCGGCAGGCTGGCGCCGCGCAGCAGCAAGTTCAGGCTGTCGCCGTTGCCCAGCGGCAGCTCGAAGGCGTCTTGCCAGTGGTCGCGTTCACCGTCTTCGGGGCTGGTGCGGTGCAGCTCGCTGCGTTGCCAGACGGCGGCGGCGAAGTCGGCCAGCCCCGGCACCTCGTCGAGCCTGCGGCCGCGGTAGGCGCTGAGCGGCTGGCGCAGGATGCGGGTGGCGCCGGGGTTGACGGTGTCGATCGTGCCCTGCTTGTTGAAGACGATGACGCCGGCCGACAGGCTGTCGAGGATGGTCTGCAGCCGGGTGCGGGCGCCTTCGAGCTGGCTGACGCCGCGCTGCACCTGCTCGCGCGCATCGGCCAGTTGCTGGGTCATGTCGGCAAACGAGCGGGTGAGACCGCCCAGCTCATCGCTGGAGGCGAACACCGGCTTGGGCGTCAGGTCGCCCTCGGCCACCTGCCGAACGCCGTCGGCCACCAGCAGCAGCGGGCGCACGATCTGGTTGCCCAGCATCACTGCCAGCAGCAGCGCGCCGAACACCGACAGCACCAGCGCCAGCGTGAGCGTGCCCACCACCATGCGGCGCAGGCCGTCGCGGGCCAGCGCACGCTGCTGGTAGTCGCGGTAGGCGGCCTGCACCTTCAGGGCATTGGCCACCACCGCGGCGGGTATCGGCTGCACCAGCATCAGAAAGCGCTCTTCGCCGGCGGTGGCCAGGTTGATGTCGGTGTTGGGCACCAGCGCCACCGCGCGCACCCGCGCGCTGGGCGCGGCGCCGGCGGGCGGTTCGTCGTCCAGGCCTTCGAGCACGCCGATGCTGCGCTGCGTGCGCGCCTGGCGCAGCAGCGCGGCGGCCGGCCGCTCGGGCATCAGCGCCACGTTGCTGCCGCCGGCGCTGGCCAGCACCTGGCCGCCGGGGCCCAGCAGCACGGCGTCGCGCACGCTCAGCTGGCTGCGCACCCGCTCCAGGGCCAGCGGGCCGATGCTCTGGCGCGATTCGGTGCGGCGGTCGGCGGCCAGTTGTTCGGCCGCGGCGGCGGCCTTGGTGGCCAGGTCGGTGGCCTCGGCCTGCAGCGTGCCGCGGCCCAGCGCCAGGCCGGCATCGAGCGCGCCGGCCACCTGCACGTCGAACCAGGTGTCGATGCTGCGGGTGACGTACTGGTAGGACACGCCGTAGATCAGCAGGCCCGGCAGCAGGCCCACCAGCGCGAAGATGCCGGCCAGCTTGGCCAGCAGTCGGCTGCCGAACTTGCCGCGCCGCAGCCGCGTGAGCAGGCGCAGGCCGGCCAGCGCGATCACCAGCGCCAGCAGCACCGCCACCCCCACGTTGACCCAGAACAGCCAGATGAAATGCCGCTCGGCCAGCAGGCCGGTGGTCGACAGCGACAGCACGAAGGCCAGCACCAGCGCGGCGCCGATCACCGCCACCGACGAGACCAGCAGGGCCCAACGCGCTGACTTGCTCACCGGGCGTCCTCGCTCGCCGGTTGCGGGTGGCAGGTCATTCGACGCGCAGGCTGCGCTCGACGCCCAGTTTCCAATCGCCACCCAGGTCGATCTGCATCGGCTGGGGCAGTTGGCTGTTGTCGAGCTTGAAGCTGAATTCGACGTAGTAGCGTGAGCCGATGTCGAGCCGCTCGCCGTCGAGCAAGGGCCAGCCGGTGACGCGGGTCAACGGCGCCAGCGCCTCCGACAGGCTGCCGTAGCCCTGCGACAGGCCGCCGGTGCTGAGCCGCCAGTTGGCGGTCAGCGGCTGGTAGGCCAGGCGCCAGGTGCGGCTGGCGCGGGTCAGCCGCTCATCGCGCCAATACCAGCGGTTGCGGTAGACGGCGGCCTGCGCGGTGAAGTACATCGGCACGCCGCGGCGCAAGGCGTCCTCGATCGCCGGGCTCAGGCTCAACCGGGTGCTGAACTCGAGCACCAGGTCGCCTTCCTGACGCTCGACGCTCAGCGTCTTGAGCTCCACGCCCTGGGCGCTGGCCGCCGGCGGCAGCAGCGTGGTCGTCACGGCAGCGAAAAAAACCAGCCAGGCGCCCAGCCAGGCGCCCAGCCAGTCGCCCATTCGCAGCCAGGGCTGACCGACCCGGTGGGTGATGCGCGGCAGCGGCAGGGTCAGGATCGCGCGGCGCATCGATGGGGGGCAGGTCAGGGTTTGTGGATCACGGCATAAAAAAAGCCGTCGCCCGTGACTGCGGGGCTGGCCGGATTGTCCGGCACGCCCAGCAGGTGGCCGGGCGAGCCGGTCGCCCAGCGGGGCTGCTCGGGCGCATGGCGTTGCAAAAAAGCATCGATCTGCTGCTGGCCTTCGGCCTTGAAGATCGAGCAGGTGGCGTAGACCAGCCGCCCGCCCGGCGCCAGCAGCGGCCACAAGGCGTCCAACAGGTCGCGCTGGATGGCCGCCAGCGCGTGCGCGTCGTCGGGCCGGCGCAGCCAGCGCACGTCGGGGTGGCGGCGCACGATGCCCGAGGCGGTGCAGGGCGCGTCGAGCAGGATGGCGTCAAACGGCCGGCCGTCCCACCAGGTGGCCACCTGGCGCGCATCGGCCGCCTGCAGGCGCACCCGGGCCGTGCCGCCGGCGGCCGGCAGGCGCAGCCGGGTCAGGGTCTCCTGCACCTTCACCAGCCGACGGGCGTCGCTGTCGAGCGCCAGCAGGTCGATGTCGGCACGCTCCAGCAGGTGGGCGGTCTTGCCACCGGGCGCGGCACAGGCGTCGAGCACGCGCGCACCGGGCGCCAGCGCGGGCAGCCCCGGCGCGCCGGGCTCACCCGGCAGGCCGGGCCGGCCGGGCCCGCCGGCCCCGCCGTCCAGCGCACCCAGCACCAGCAGCGCCGCACGCTGGGCCGACAAGTCTTGCACCGAGACCTCGCCCTCGTCGAAGCCCGGCAGCTCGTGCACGTTGCAGGGCTCGGCCAGCACCAGCGCCTGGCCGCCGAAGGCGGGGTCGTCGACCGCCAGCGCGGCGCGGCCGGCCGCGGCCAGCCGCTGCAGGTAACTGGCCGCGGTGCCGCGCCGGGCGTTGACCCGCAACACCATCGGCGGGTGGCGGTTGGCGGTGGCCAGCAGGGCTTGCCACTGGCCCGGCCAATCCTGGCGCACCCGCTCGATCCACCACAGCGGATGGTTGTGGGCGCCCAGCGGCGCGCGTTGCGCGGCCTGCACCAGCGTGTCGCGTTCACGCAGGAAGCGGCGCAACACCGCGTTGACGAAGTTGGCCGCTGCCGGCGTGCGGTGACGCGCCGCGGTGACCGCCTGGTCGACCAGCGTGTGCTCGGCATAGGCGGGCGGGCCGTCGCTGGGCCACAGCAGCGCCAGCGCGGTGACCAGCAGCGCGTCGACCGCGGGCGGCGGCGCCTTGGGCGCCATCAGTTCGCGGGCGGCCTCGGCGCTGCCCAGGCGGCGCAGGGCGAGGAAGCTCAGGGCCTGGGTGCCGCCCCGCAGGTCGGCCGGACAGTGGGCCAGCACATCGGTCAGCGAGCGGCCGGCACGCACCGCGGCCACGGCATCGGCCGCCTGGCCGAGCAGGCGGTGCAAGGGGGGTGAGGCGGTGTGCGTCGGCATTGAATCAGTCTATCCCCCACCCACGGCGCCCCGCGCTTGCTTGCACAATGGCCAACCAACCATCGGCCTCCACGGCAAGCCCATGTCCGACAAACCCAAGATCTCCCTGAGCGAAGAAGAACTGGCCCGGCTGAGTGCCAGTGAGCGCATCCGCTACCGCCTGGTCAGCGCCGATTGCCGGTACCACGCCAACGACAACATCGCAGCACATGTCCGTCCGGGCGAGCTTGACGAGCTCAAGGCCGAGGTGCAAGGCCACCTGCAGAAGGTGCTGGAGGCGCTGGTGATCGACACCCGCAGCGACCACAACACCAACGAGACGGCTAAGCGCGTGGCCAAGATGTACGTGGAAGAGGTCTTCCGCGGCCGCTATGTGGCGATGCCGGCGGTGACCGAATTTCCGAACTTCTCGCGCCTGAACGAGCTGATGATCGTCGGCCCGATCACCGTGCGCAGCGCCTGCAGCCACCATCTGTGCCCGATTCTGGGCCGGGTCTGGATCGGCATCCTGCCGAATGAACATTCCAACCTGATCGGCCTGAGCAAGTACGCCCGGATCTGTGAATGGGTGATGAGCCGGCCACAGATCCAGGAAGAAGCGGTGGTGATGCTGGCCGACGCGTTGCAGGACCGGGTGAAACCCGATGGCCTGGGCATCGTGATGGAGGCTGACCACTTCTGCATGCACTGGCGCGGCGTCAAGGACAACGACACCGCGATGACCAACAGCATGATGCGCGGCGCCTTCCTGAAAGACCCCAACCTGCGGCGCGAATTCCTGTCGCTGCTGTCCAAGAAGAACACGGCGTGAGCGCCGTTCCCCCTTTCGAAGCGGAGTCATGAACATGCTGGTACGACTGATGTACGCAAGCCGCACGGGCGCTGACATGGACGCCGATGCGATCCAGTCAATCCTGCGGCAATCCAAAGAAAACAACCCGGCGCTGGGCGTCACCGGCCTGCTGTGCCAGTGCAGCAGCAGCGGCATCTTCATGCAGGTGCTCGAAGGCGGCCGCTCTGCGGTGAACCAGCTCTACCTGAAGATCGCGCAGGACAAGCGCCACTCCGACGTGCAGTTGCTGAGCTTCGAGGAAATCACCGAGCGGCGCTTCGCCGGCTGGACGATGGGCCAGGTCAACATGGCCAGGCTCAACCCGGCACTGTTGCTGAAATACTCGGCCACGCCGGCGCTCGACCCGTATTCGATGTCGGGGCAGGTCTCGCTGGCGATGTTCGACGAGCTGGTCGCCACGGCCAGCATCATGGCCGACCGGGGCTGAGCGCCGGGCTGACCGCCAGGTAGCGCGCTACAGACGCCCGGCCTGCCTGAAACGCAGCAGCGAGCGCAGCAGCCGGGTCGGAAACTGCGCTGTCGCGCGGTTGTAGTCGCCGCCCGCCTCGTTGAACACCTGGCGCGCGAAAGCCCACCGCGCCGGACAGTCGCGCAGCACCTGCAATGGCTCGGCGACCAACGGCTCTGCCAGCAGCGCGGTCTGCTGCTCGACCAGCGCCACCAGGCGCACCAGCACCGCAGCCAGCACGGCGTCGGCCTTGCTCAGGTCGGCGACGGCGCCGTGGTCGACGGGCGAGCGGCGCAGCGTGTCGCTGGCCGCCTGCACCTGGGCCTGGGCGGCCACCACCGCATCGACCGCCGCCGCTTCGCCTGCCAGCGGTCCGGCCACCGCCGCCAGCAGGGCCGCCAGCGCCTGGCCGCGAGACTGCAGCACGGCATCGGCCTGCGTCCAGGCGCCCAGGATGGACGCGCGCAGCGCCGTCACCCGGTTGTGGGCGCCCAGCGTCCACAGGCCCAGCATCAGCCCGACGCCGGCCCAGGCCAGCAACGCGGGGCTCATCCTGCCGCCGCGCGCCAGCCGGCGTGGCCTGCAGCGCGCAGCTGGCAGGCCGGGCAGTGGCCACAGCCATGGCCCCAAGGGTGGCGTGCGCCGCGCTCGCCCAGGTAGCAGGTGTGGGTGTGCTCGACGACCAGGTCGCACAGGGCTTCGCCACCCAGCGCCTGGGTCAGCGCCCAGGTCTGGGCCTTGCTCAGCCACATCAACGGCGTTTCGACCACCATCGGCGCATCCAGCCCCAGCGACAACGCCACCTGCATCGCCTTGAGGGTGTTGTCGCGACAATCCGGGTAGCCTGAAAAGTCGGTCTCGCACATGCCGCCCACCAGCACGCTGGCTCCGCGCCGGTAGGCCAGCGCCGCAGCGAAGCCGAGGAACAGCAGGTTGCGCCCGGGCACGAAGGTGTTGGGCAGGCCGTTGGCCGA
>JBBQVF010000071.1:0-22757 GCA_038211805.1 Burkholderiales bacterium
CCTGCTGTGCGGCCGGCTGGACGCGGTGACGGTGCGGGTGCAGCGGCGCGAGATCCCTGCCGACCTGCTGGGCAGCGACCCGGTGGGCGACAAGGCCTACCGGCAACGCCTGAGTGCCTGGGTCGAGCAGCAGTGGGTCGAAAAGGACGCGCTGATCGAGCAGATTCTGAACCCGCAGCGGCCGGCGGGCGATGCGCCGGCCGTTGCCGCAGCGCGCGCCCGGCGTGCTTGACCGCCGCCGCGCCGCCATTTTGAGCCCGTCCCCCGCCAACCCGTCGCCGGCCGCGCCCCGCCCGTCCGGCCCACCCCGCCCACCCCGCCCGTCCCGCCGGTGGGCCAGCCATTACGCGCTGGCGGTGGTGGCGGTGCTGGGTTTTGCCTCAGGCCTGCCGCTGGCGCTGACCGGACAGGCGCTGCAGGCCTGGCTCAGCGGCGAGGGCGTGGACATCGCCACGATCGGTTTTTTAAGCCTGGTGGGCCTGCCCTACACCTTCAAGTTCCTGTGGGCGCCGCTGATGGACCGCTTCGAGCTGTGGCCCGCGCTGGGCCGCCGCCGCGGTTGGCTGGTGCTCACCCAGCTGGGGCTGGCGGGCGCGCTGTGGGCGCTGGCCGCCACCTCGCCCACAGGCGCGCTGCAGGCCTTCGCGCTGCTGGCGGTGGCGGTGGCCTTCATCTCGGCGTCGCAGGATGTGGTGATCGACGCCTACCGCACCGATCTGCTGGCGCCGGCCGAGCGCGGCCTGGGCGCGTCGCTGAACGTGCTGGGCTACCGGCTGGCGATGATCCTGTCGGGCGGTGTCGCGCTGATCTGGACCGATGCCGCCCAGGGCAGCGGCTGGAGCTGGCCGCAGGTCTACCAGCTGATGGCGGGGATCATGGCCGGGCTGGCACTGGGGTCGGCCCTGCTGTTGCCGCGGCTGGCTTTGATCGACGACGCCGTCGCCGACCCGGCCCATCCCCGCAGCAGCGCCCGCAACGACCTGATCGGTTTTGCCGCGGTGCTGGCCGCGGTGGTGGTGGGCTACCTCGCCACGCTGCACGCCTTCACGCCGCTGGCGCGGGCGCTGCTGGGCCCCTGGCTCGCCGGTGGCACGTTGGCGGCTACGCTGCAGGCGCGCTGGATCGACCTGCTGGCGCTGTTGATGGGCCTGGCCTTTACGTTGCCGCTGGCGGCCTTCGCGGCGCGGCGGGCGCGTTTCGACACCCTGCTGAGGGGCTTGAACAGCTACTTCTCGCAGCCCGGCGCGGCGGCTTTCCTGCTGTTCATCGTGTTCTACAAGCTGGGCGACGCGTTTGCCGGCGCGCTGATGACGCCGTTCCTGCTCAAGGCCATGGCCTTCGCGTCGGCCGAGGTCGGCGTCGTCAACAAGATCATCGGCCTGTGGCTCACCTTGGGCGGCGCGCTGCTGGGCGGGCTGCTGATGCTGCGGCTGGGGCTGTGGCGGGCGCTGATGCTGTTCGGCGTGCTGCAGGGGGCCAGCAACCTGGGTTTCTGGTGGCTGGCGGTGCACGGCAAGGGCAGCTTGCCGGGCCTGCTGATCCCGGCGTTCGATTGGGGCTTCGTTTCGCTCACGCAGGCCACGCCGGTCGACGGCGGCTTGCTGATGGTGATCGCCTTCGAGAACCTGTCGGGCGGCATGGGCACGGCGGCCTTCCTGGCGTTTTTGATGAGCCTGACCCAGCAGCGCTTCACGGCCACCCAGTTCGCGATGCTCAGCGCGTTCGCGTCGATCGGCCGGGTCTGGGTGGGGCCGCTGGCCGGCGTGCTGGCCGAGTCGATCGGCTGGCCCACCTTCTTCATCGTGTCCACCGTGCTGGCGCTGCCGGCGCTGGTGTTGTTGTGGGCCATCCGCGCCTCGGTTCGGCGGCTGGAGGTCATCCCCGGCGCGCCGCTCGATGACTGACAATCCTCCGCTGGTCGGTCAGCCCCTTGCAGACCACCGCACCTCCCCCATCTCGATGTGGATGAAACCTGCTGAATTCCGTACCGTCGCCGATGTCGCCGCGCCCGCGCTGGCCCACGGCAGCGCCTGCCGCTGCCTGCTGCATGCCCGGCGCCGGCTGGGCGGGGCGCTGATCGGCAGCGGCGCGCTGGCCGCGCTGGGCGTGGCCGCCCCGGCTGCCGCGCAAGAGGCGGAATGCAAGGTCTCGGCCTTCACCCGCATCGTCTCGGCCGAGCAGGTCGAGCAGGCCGCCGGCCAGCAATACATGCAGATGCTGCAGCAGGCGCAGCAGCAACGCGCGCTGGGCCCGGCCGACAACGCCCAGGTGCAGCGGCTGCGCTACATCGCCAAGCGCATCATCCCGTTCACCGCCGGTTGCAACCCACGTTCGCAGCAATGGCGCTGGGACGTCAACCTGATCGGCTCGCAAGAGCTCAACGCCTTCTGCATGCCGGGCGGCAAGATCGCCTTCTACTACGGCATCCTGGCCAAGCTGAAGCTCGACGACGACGAGGTCGCCGCCATCATGGGCCACGAGATGGCCCATGCCCTGCTGGAACATTCGCGCGCGCGCATGGCCAAGACCATGGCCACCCGCGGCGCGATCGAGCTCGGCGCGGCGCTGTTCGGCCTGGGCGGTGCGGGCCAGACCCTGGCCGGCATGGGCGGCCAGCTGCTGTCGCTGAGCTTCTCGCGCAGCGACGAGACCGAGGCCGACGTGCTGGGCCTGTTGCTGTCGGCCAAGGCCGGCTACAAGCCGGCGGCCGGCGTGACGCTGTGGAACAAGATGGCCGCCGCCAGCAAGGGCGCGCCGCCGCAGTGGCTGAGCACCCACCCGTCCAGCGACACCCGCATCCGCGAGATCGAAGCACGCCTGCCGCGGGTCGACCCGGTCTACGCGCTGGCGCCAAAGCCCGACCGACGGTTCGCACCGGCGACGGCCTGACGGTGGCCGGGGCGGCCGACCACGGCAGCCGCGAAGCGCACGGCGCCCAGACCGTGAACGGCGCCGAGGCCGGCATCGGCACGGACTCCAGTGTCGGCACCAACACCAACACCAACACCAACCCCGACACCACCGCCGCGCTGGCCCTGCCCGCGCTCAACACCACCACCCTGGTCGAGCGGGTCGACGCGTTGCGGCTGCAGCTGGTCAGCCAGACCATGCTGCGGGTGCCGGCGATCCTGCTGCTGTCCAACCTGTTTTCGGCCTGGTTGTTGTGGCGCACCGGTTGGGTCCTGCTGGCACCGCTGTGGTTCGTGCTGATGAGCGCGGTGCACGGCGGGCGCTGGTGGCTGGTCAAGCGCTGGCAGCGGCTGCCGCCGACCACCGCCGACGGCAACCGCGCGCTGACCGGGGCGGTGATGGCCGTGGGCGTGATGCAGGCGTTGCTGGTGGTGGGCGTGTTCGCCGGACCGCACACGGTCGAACACTACCTCGTCACCACCCACTGCGCCGGCGTGGCCGCCTATGCGGTGGTGGCCACTGGCTGGCGCCCCGGCTTGCTGGCGCGCTGGATGCTGCTGGTCGGTGGCGTGTTGGTGGCGGGCTGGCTGCTGCAGGCGCTGCAGCAGGCCGACTTGGTCGGCGTCGCCATGGCGGTGTTGTCGGTGAGCATGCTGGCCACCCTGCTGGCCCAGGCCGCCGAGCAGGAGCGCGCGCTGATCCGCTCGGTCTCGCTGTCGTGGGACAACGAGCAGCTGGCCGGCTCGCTGCGCATCGAGCGCGACCGCGCGCAATCGGCCAGCGAGTCCAAGACCCGCTTCTTCGCCGCTGCCAGCCACGACCTGCGCCAGCCGCTGCATGCGCTGTCGATCAACGCCTTTGCGCTGGCGATGCTGGCGCGGCGCCAGGGCCAGCCCAAGATCGTGGCGCTGTCCGACAGCATCGAGCGGGCGCTGCGCCAGAGCACCGGCCTGCTCGACGGCCTGCTCGACGTCTCGCGGCTGGACGCCGGCGCGGTGCAGGCCGACTGGCACGACGTCGACCTCGGCCCGCTGCTCGACAGCATCGGCCAGGAGTTTCGCCCGCTGGCCGCGCAGGGCGGTCTGCTGCTCGACGTGCAGCGCCCCGACACGCCGCTGGTGGTGCGCACCGACCCCGACCTGCTGCGCCGGGTGCTGACCAATCTGCTGGGCAATGCGTTGAAATTCACCCGCCAGGGCGGCGTCACGCTGGAAGCCCGCCACGACGGCGACCGCGTGCTGCTGGCAGTGACCGACACCGGCATCGGCATCGCGGCGGCCGACCAGGCGCGGGTGTTCGAAGAGTTCTACCAGGCCGACAACCCGGCGCGCGACCGCAGCCAGGGGCTGGGCCTGGGGCTGGCCATCGTGCGCCGGATCTCGGTGCTGCTCGACATCGCCGTGGCGCTTGACAGCGCGGCCGGCCGCGGCACCCGCATCACGCTGCGCCTGCCCGCGGGCGACGCCGCCGGCATGGTGCAGAACGTCGCCGCCAGCTCCGCCGCCGAAGCCGCCGACCTGTTGGCGCCGCTGGGCCTGCAGGTGCTGGTGATCGACGACGAGCCCGACATCCGCGAATCGATGCAGGCCCTGCTCGAACAGCTGGGCTGCGACGCCCGCTGCATCGACGACCAGGCCGCGGCGCTGGCCCTGGTGCGCAGCGGCTGGCGGCCGCAGCTGATCCTGGCCGACCACCGGCTGCGCCAGGGCGATGGCCTGACCGCGCTGGCCGCCCTGCACGCCGAGCTGGGCCCCGTGCCGGCGATGCTGGTCACCGGCGACACGGCGCCCGACACCCTGGCCCAGCTGGCCGCCAGCGGCCACCGCGTGCTGCACAAGCCGGTGGACGGCGCGCTGCTGGCGCAGGCCTTGCGCGAGATGGCGACCGCGCTCTGACCCGGGGCCAGCCAGCTGCGGGGCCAGCGCCGGGCCGCCACCGGCCAGAGGCCGATGGCCTTCGGCAGGCACGACCAGTCCGCAGGGACTGGTCGAGTCCGGCCTGAGCTCGCCAAGCGGCCCCGCCACCCCCTCGGGGGGTCGGACGCCGAACCCGGCGGCCGGGGGGCTCACATCACCAGCGTTGCGGCAGCGCCTTCAACAGCACGAAGTGCTGGTCCTGCACCTGCAGGTAGCCGCCGCGCTCCAGGTCCTTCATCAGCCGGCTGACCATCTCGCGCGAGCAGCCCAGCCGGTGCGCCATCTCCAGGTGGGTGAGGCGCTCGGCCAGCCGCGGCGTGCCGGGGTCCGGCACTGCCACTGCCACCGGCAGCGACACCAGCAACGCCTTCAGCCGACCGTAGACATCGTTGAGCGCCAGCTGCCGCGCGGTCAGCGTGGCAGCCCGGGCGCGGCGGATCACCTTGGCCAGCAGCTCGAACGCGAACTCGGGCCGCTCGGCGATGAAGCGCTCCAGCGTGCGCCGGCCCACCACTGCGCAGCTGCAAGCCTCCAGCGTGATGACGCTGGCCGAGCGCGGCCCGCCGTCCAGGCTCATCTCGCCGATGTACTCGCCCGCGCCGTACACGCCGTAGGTGATCTCGCGGTCGTTGTCGCCGCTGCTGAAAGCGCGCAACCGTCCGCCGAGGATGATGTACAGCGTCTCGCCGGCGTCGCCCTCCTGGATCAGCAGCGTGCCCTTGCGGTAACGCCGGGTCTCGCCGCGCTCGGCCAACGCACGCAGCGCGTCGGACATCGCGGACAGCGCCGCGGTGGCGGGTGCAGTGGCTGTGGCAGGCGCAGCGGCAGCGCCAGGGGCGTTCAAGGGCAAGGGCATCGGCAGCAGCCCGCAGCCGAGAGGCGGCCGCACGCTGAGCAACATGCTAACGGGCGCCCTGGTGCCGTGACCACCACCACCCGGCGGGCGCCAAGGCTGATCAGGCGTTCAGCACCCGATCGCTGGCCCGCGGTGCGCCCAGCAAGGCACTGACCAGCGGCGGCAGCAGCGCCACCTGGCGCACCAGCGCGCGGATGCTGCAGGCGCCGGTCTTGAGCCGGATGCTGCCGATCTGGGTGCGCACGGTGGCCAGACCCACGCCCTGGCGGTCGGCGATCTGCTGCGGCGTGAAATCGGCGCACAGGCCTTTCATCACCGCGGTTTCGGCCACCGTCAGGCGGTGGCTGCGGGCGAACCAATCGACGGTGAGTTCCTCGCACACCTGGCGCCGGCCCAGCAGCACCGCGGTGCAGGGCGCCTCGGCAACGGCCAGCGCCGGCAGCGGCACCACCGCCACGCTGACGCGCTGGCGGCCTGTGCCCAGCTGCAGCAGGCGGCGCAGGCCGCGCTGGGCAGCGCCCACCAGCGCCTCGCGCAGCGGCACCACGTCGGGCCCGAAGCGGGCTTGCAGCTGCAGATCGTCGGGCCCCGTGCCCACCAGCTGCAGCGGGTGCTGGTCGTCCAGGTCGCGCCAGGCCGCGCCGTTGACATGGCGCACATGGAGGGTGTCGCTCACCATCAGCATGCCGTGGTCCAGGGTGTCGAGCATCTGTGCCATGCGCCGGTGCTGCGGGCCGGCAGCGCCGCGGCGGTCGGGCCCGGCATAGCCGCGCCAGCGCGCGGCCACCGGTGCGGCAACTGCCGCCGGTTCTGTGGCCAGGCGGCTGGCGCGGGCAGCTGCCAGAGCGGCCAGATCGGCCGCTGCGGCCGGGTAGAGATCGGTCAGATCGAGCATGGGGCAACTCCGGTGGCAGCGGCGGAGCGGGGCGCCAGGCCATGCTGCATGGGAGCCCAGCTTAGGAAGCCGCGCCGCCGCCGGGGCGTGACGCCTGCCACGCGCCAGGCTGTGACGGATTACCCTTCACCGGCGCGGCTGGCCGGCTGGCAGCGTGCAGGTCGTGCAGCGCGCGCAGCACCTACCGGGCTTGCCAAGCGTACCGAGCGTCTCGGTGGCCTCTGGCGCCTCGGGCGCCGCGCCGGCCTCAGGTGCCGCGCACGCAGGGGTTGCTGCGCCGCTCGCGGCCGAAGCTGCTCTCAGGGCCGTGGCCGGGGATGAACACCGTGTCGTCACCCATCGGCCACAGCCGCTGGGTGATGCTGGCGATCAGCGTGTCGTGGTCACCACCCGGGAAATCGGTGCGGCCGATGCTGCCGGCAAACAGCACGTCGCCGACGAAAGCGCGCCGCGCCTCGGCGCTGTGGAAGACCACGTGCCCCGGCGTGTGGCCGGGGCAGTGGCGCACCGCCAGCGTGCTGTGGCCGACCGCCACGGTGTCGCCATCGGCCAGCCAGCGCGTGGGCGTGAACGGCTCGGCCGGCGCAAAGCCGAACATCCGCGCCTGCTCGGCCAGGCCGTCGATCCAGAACTGGTCGCCCGGGTGCGGGCCGACGATCGGCAGGCCCAGCTCGCGCGCCAGCGCGCCGCATCCACCGGCATGGTCGATGTGGGCGTGGGTCAGCAGGATCTGCGTCAGCGTCACACCCAGCCGGGCCACTTCGGCGCGCAGCAGCGGCAGGTCGCCGCCGGGGTCGACCACGGCGGCTTCGCGGGTCTCGTCGCACCACAGCAGCGAACAGTTCTGTTGGAACGGGGTGACGGCAATGGTCGAATAGTGGAGCATGTTGGCCGGTTGGCGAGTGGGCGGGATGGTGATTGCAGGCAGGGCGGGGTGGGTGCGCAGGCCCGAGCCGGCGTGCCACGCGAACGTCACTACAGCTGGGCCAGCGGAATCTGGGCGGCGCGGCCATCGGCCTGCAACAGCGCGATCAAGGCACCGAGATCGTGATCCAGCCGCGACAGCGTGACCGCATCCAGGCCCGCCAGTGCCTCGGGCAGCACACCGGCAAACGGCCCCGGCGCCTTGCGCAGGATGCGTGTGCCGGCGGGGGTGATGCGCAACTGCACGGCGCGCCGATCGGGTGCGTTGCGCCCCGCCGCCACCATCTCGCGCTCGACCAGGGCCTTCACCAGGTTGCTGGCCGTCGTCTGGTGGATGTCCATCGCCTGCGCCAAGCCGCCCACGCCGATGTCGGGCTGGCTGCCGATGACGCTCAGCGCCCAGACCTGTGCGCCGCCGACCCCGGCCCTCTTCTCGACCTGCTGAAAGTGGGTCTTGACGGCGTTGAACACCAGGCGAAAGCGCCTCAGCACGCGGGCTGCGTCGGCGGGCGTCGATGGCTGCTCGGTGGGGTGCGTGGCGGGCTGCATGGCGGGCGGCTGGACAGGGTGCTTCTTGGCGGACATCCGCAAATCATAGAGTTCGTGATCGCGCCCGATGGCGGCTCCGGGGCGCCTCGGTTTGAGGGCCGCTCAGCCTTCATCGCGGCCGTCACGACGCGGAAACCAGCGCTCCAACAACGCCGCCGCGCGGCCGCGCCCGCCGATGCCGAAGGCCAGCGCCAGCGCCAGCACCACGCCGCTGAGCAGGATCAGGAAGGTCTGCTGCACCAGGCCACCGCCAATGTCGAGGTGGTCGACGGCGATCAGCAGCACGAAGGTGACGATGGCGTACTGCGCGATGCGCGCCAGCGGTTCGGCGTCGCCGATGCCCGCCTGGCGGCACCAGGCCAGCACCGACTGGCCGACGAAGCGTGCGAAGTACAGGCCGAACACCAGCACCAGCAGCGCCACCAGCACCTTGGGCAGGAACAGCAGCACGCGGCCCAGCAACTCGGTCACCTGGGTCAGCCCGAGGCCGTTGAAGGCGACGACCAGGGCGCCCAGCATCACCAGCCCGTAGGCGATCAGCGCGATCAGGTCGGTGGTGTCGCGCTCGGTGCCGCCTTGCTGGAGAAAGGCGTCGAGGCCGGCGCGCTCGGTCAGCACATGGAAGTTGAGCGCACGCAGCGCCTTGGCCGTGCCGAAGCGCAGCGCCTTGGCCAGCAACCAGCCGGCCAGCACCACCGCCAGCGCCACCCCCAGCCGCGGCAGGTAGGCAGCGATCTGCACGAGGAAGGCGCGCAACGGCTCGAAGGCGAAAGTCAGGGTGTCCATGGGCTCTCCTTGCGGGTCAAAGCGCGTCGTGTCGGGCGATCCAGGCGTCCAGCGCGGCCAGCGCCGCCGGTGGCGACGGCTGCAGCTCGCTGCACAGGTCCTGCAGCAGCAGGTCGAGTTCGAACCAGGCCAGCAGCGGGCTCTGCGCCGCCGCCAGGCTGGCCCCGGACCACAGGCCCGAGGCCAGGGCCGCCGCGGTGTAGGCCTGCAGAAAGGCCTGGCGCACCGCCTCGCCCCAGGCGCGTGCCTGGGCTTCGCGCCGGGCCAGGTCGACATCGGCATGCGCGCCGCGCTGCAGTGCGGCCAGGCGCACCAGATCGAACGAGCGCAGCATCGCCGCCACGTCGCGCAGCGGCGATTGCTTGGCCCGGCGCTCGGCCGGCGACAGCCTCGCATCGCCCTCGAAGTCGACGACGAAGAAGTCGTCGTTGACGACCAGGATCTCCTGCAGGCGATAGCTGCCGTGGATGCGGCATTGGGGGCCGGCAGCGGGCAGGCTGGCCGCCTGCGCGACCAGGCGGTCGATGGCCGCGGCCACCGAAGCGCGGCGTCGCGCCCCGCCGCGTGGCCCTGGCCCGGTGCCGACCGCGACCGTGGCCGCGGCCCCGGGCGCGGTCACTGCTCCGGCACCCGAGGCTGGGTCGCCCAGCCGCGCCAGCGCCGCGCTGGCCAGCGCCCGGGTGGCGGCGGCCCAGCGCTGCAGATCGGCGGCGCCGACGGGCTCGGGGTCGAAGGCCGGGTTGCCGCTGCGGTGGGCCAGCGCGGCATGCAGCTCGGCACTGCGCCGCGCCAAGCCTTGCGCGCCAACCAAAAAGCCGCCCGCCGCGGATTCGTCAGGGGGATCGGCGCGGTGAATTGCACGGTCATCAGCGTTGTCTGCGGTGCGGACCGCGGTGCGGAATTTGAGTGGCGCGTCGTCCGCCGCGGTCAGCGCGCGGTCCAACTCGCGGATCAGGTGGTCCACGGCCAGCGTCCAGGCGCTGCCCTGGTTCGGCACCCAGCCGTGCAGCAGCGCCAGCGTGCTGATCGCGCCGTCGGCGGCCACCAACTCGACGCTGCCGGCCACCGGCGCGCCGTGCGTGTAGCCCGCCACGTCCCGCAGAAAGCGCCCGACTTCGATCTCGGCGTTGATGCCCGGCAGCACCTGGCGCAGCACTTTCAGCAACAGCCGCTCGCCGACCTGGACGAGGGTGTTGCGGCCCGGCGGCAGGGCGTGCAGCGGCGAAGGGCCCGGCACACCGGCCACGCCCTGCATGCCCGCAACACCGTGCACGCCCGCCAGGCCATGCGATGCGGCGCTGGTGGCCGGCGGATCGGCCGCGATGGCGGCGAACGCGGGGGTGGGCACGAAGCGCAACAGGCCCTTGGCGGTGCGCAGCGAACTGCCCGCGCCCACCGCCTGCACCAGGGCGCGGCAGAACGCCGCATCCGACAGCGCATCGGCCATCACGCCGACCCGGGCCTGCGTGCGCACCTTGGCCAGCGCGGCGGGCAGCAACTGGCGCAGCCGCTCGCCGGCGTCCCCTTCGCCCTCCCCTTGCGCGTCCTCTTCCCAGCCCAGCGCAAACGGCGCAAACCAGCGCGTCGGCGCGTTCGGTGCGTTCGGGGCCGGTGCCTCGATGACGGTCAGCAGCCAGGCCAGGCCGCCGCTTTCCAGCACGGCATGGTCGGCGACGCGCAGCTTGCCGCCGCCTGGGGCCGCACCGCGAAACCAGGCCTGGCGGGCCAGGAAGCGCGGCAGCAGCTCGCCCTCGAACTGGGCCATCGTCTTGACGGCCATCGTGATGCGCCAGGGCACGACCCGGTCGCGGAACAGGCTGTTCCAGCCGTCGAACAGCACCAGCACCGCCAGGTCTTCGACCGGTGTGCGCTGGGTGTGCCATTCGGGCGGCGCCACGTCGGTGGCCAGGCGGAACCAGAAGAAGCCGTAGGCTGGCAGTGTCAGCAGGTAGGGCAGGTCACCGATCGGCGGAAAGGCGATGTGGCCACCCATCTCCACCGGCACCCGGCCCTTGAAGTGCGCCAGGTCGAGCTCGACCGGCTGCGCCGAGCGGCTGAGGTTGGCAACGCAAAGCACCACCTCGCCACCGTCGGCCTCCTGGCCGCGCAGGTAGGCCAGGATCTTGCGGTTGCCCGGGTGCAGCAGCGTGATGCGGCCGCGGCCGAAGACCTGGCTGCTGCGCCGCACGGCCAGCAGGCGGCGGGTCCAGTTGAGCAGCGACGAGGCATCGCGCGACTGCGCCTCGACGTTGACCGCCTCGAAGCCGTAGACCGGATCCTGGATCGGTGGCAGCACCAGCCGCTGCGGGTCGGCGCGCGAGAAGCCGCCGTTGCGGTCGCCCGACCACTGCATCGGCGTGCGCACGCCGTCGCGGTCGCCGAGGAAGATGTTGTCGCCCATGCCGATCTCGTCGCCGTAGTACAGCACCGGGCTGCCCGGCATCGACAGCAGCAGGCTGTTCATCAGCTTGATGCGCTCGCGGTCGTTCTCGAGCAAGGGCGCCAGCCGGCGGCGGATGCCCAGGTTGATGCGCGCACGCGGGTCGGCGGCGTACATGCTGTACATGTAGTCGCGCTCCCGGCTGGTCACCATTTCCAGTGTCAGCTCGTCGTGGTTGCGCAGGAAGATGGCCCATTGGCACGACGCCGGGATGTCGGGCGTCTGCTGCAGGATGTCGACCACCGGATGCCGGTCTTCCTGCGCGATGGCCATGTACATGCGCGGCATCAGCGGAAAGTGGTAGGCCATGTGGCACTCGTCTTCGTCGCCGAAGTACTCGCGCACGTCTTCGGGCCACATGTTGGCCTCGGCCAGCAGCAGCTTGCCGGTGTACTTCGAATCGAGCCGGCGGCGCAGCTCCTTGATGACGTCGTGGGTTTCGCGCAGGTTCTCGTTGCCGGTGCCTTCGCGCTCGATCAGGTAGGGGATGGCGTCGAGCCGGAAGCCGTCCACGCCCTGTTCGAGCCAGAACTCCATGACGCCGAACACCGCCTCGCGCACCGCCGGGTTGTCGAAGTTCAGGTCGGGCTGGTGGCTGAAGAAGCGGTGCCAGAAGTACTGGCCGGCCACGGCGTCCCAGGTCCAGTTGGAACGCTCGGTGTCGGTAAAGATGATGCGCGTGCCGGCGTACTGCTTGGGGTCGTCGCTCCAGACGTAGAAGTCGCGTTCGGGCGACCCGCGGGGTGCGCGCCGCGCCGCCTGGAACCAGGGGTGCTGGTCGGAGGTGTGGTTGACCACCAGTTCGGTGATCACGCGCAGGCCGCGCGCATGGGCCTGGCGGACCAGGTGCGCCACATCGGCCACGCTGCCATAGGCGGGGTTGACGCCCATGAAGTCGGCCACGTCGTAGCCATCGTCGCGCAACGGTGACGGGTAGAACGGCAGCAGCCAGACCGTGTTGACGCCCAGGTCGCGCACATGGTCGAGCTTGGAGATCAGGCCGGCGAAGTCGCCGATGCCGTCGCCATTGCCATCGCAGAAGGCCTTGATGTGCAGCTCGTAGATGACCGCGTCTTTGTACCAGAGCGGGTCGGGCGCGGACAGGGTGGCGGTGGCGGTGGCGGTGGCGGGCGTGCGCGTGTTGGTGTGCGCCGGCGTTTGCGGGTGCGTGTGCGTGTGCGTGTGCGTTTGCGTCTGCGTCTGCGCCGGCGCCGGCGTGGTCGGCACCTCCGCGAGGGGGGTGGTCGGCCCCGGCTGCAGGCCCTTCATGTCGCGGCCTCGTTGCGCCCGTCGGGACCGATCGCCGGCAACAGTGCCAGCATGCGCTGCAGCAGCATGGCCACCTCGGCCGGGCTGTCGAGGAAGAAGCGTGCCCGCGACAGCCGCTCGTCGCGCCCGATCCGTACCGTCAGCCAATCGGGCGGTGACGACTCGAAGACGGGTTCGTCGTTGAGGTCGTCCCCGGCGAAGATCGCGCAGCGGGCGCCGCAGCGCGCCACCAGGGCATGCAGGGCCGCCGCCTTGTCGGGGGCGTCGCGCGCGGTGACGTTGACCACCATCTTGCCGCCGAAGATGCGCCAGGCGTCGTCGGGCGGCGACAGCAGGTCGGTGATCAGCGCCAGCGCCCGCTCGCGCTGGCGCGACAAGCGGTAGTGCAGCGCGAACGAGGCGCCCTTGTCTTCGACGCGGACCCCGGCGGCGTCCAGTTCGGCCTGCCGCGCCTGCAGCCGCGCTTGTAGCCGAGATCGCAGCCGGTCGAGCTGCAGCCCCTGCGCTGCGGCCGCAGGCGCCTGGCCCGGGTCTTCGGCACCGTGGTTGCCGACGATGTAGCGCGGCTCGAAACCCAGGCGGGCGCGCACGTCGTCAACGGTGCGGCCGGTCACGATGGCCGTCGGCAAGTGCGCGGCCAGTGCCTTCAGGCGCGCCGAGACGGCTTGCGACAGCCGCGCGTCTTCCGGCCGCGCCACGATGGGCGCCAGCGTGCCGTCGAAGTCGAAGGCCAGCAGCGGCTGCCGGCGCAAGGCGGCGGCCAAGGCGGCTTCGCCATCGCTGGTGAACAGGTGCTGCATCGGTGGTGGGGTCTCCTGCGGGCGCGGGATCACTCGGGCGGGTCGCTGCGCAACCCTGGCTGGTGGCTGCGCAAATCTGGTTGGTGGCTGCGCAAATCTCGTTGGTGGCTGCGCACACGGGCATCGATGCGCGCGCGCAGCCGCCAGCGGCCGGCATCGGCCAGCATGCGGCCGGCCCAGCGGAAGACGTTGAACTCGCGCACCGTGCTGCGCAGGCTGGCCATGCGCTCGCGCTGCTCGCCCGCTGGCATCAGCGCGGCGCGGTTCAACGCGTCGGCGGTTTCTTCGACGTGGTACGGGTTCACGATCAGCGCCTCCGGCAGCTCGCGCGCCGCACCGGCAAAGCGGCTGAGGATCAGCACGCCCTGCAGGTCGTCGCGCGCGGCCACGAACTCCTTGCACACCAGGTTCATGCCGTCGTGCAGGCTCGTCACCACGCACAGGTTGGCGGCGCGGAAGAGCGCCATCACTGCATCGTGCTCGTGGTGCTGCGCCAGCAGGTGCACCGGCTGGTAGCCCGGGCGGCCGAAACGCTGGTTGATGCGCTCGGTGACCTGCTCGGTGCGCTGCTGGAAGTTGCGGTATTCGTCCAGCGAGGCCCGGGTAGGCGCGGCCACTTGCACGAAGACAAAGCGGCCGATCCAGGCCGGCCATTTTTCGAGCAGCCGCTCGACGGCGTTGAGCCGCTCCAGGATGCCCTTGGTGTAGTCGAAGCGGTCCACCCCCACCGCCAGGCACACATCAGCGGGCAGGCCCAGGCGGTCGATCACGCGCTGACGACATTCGGCCACCGTCGGCCAGGCGGCCACCTCGGCTGGGCCCGGCCATTCGATCGAGATCGGATAGCTCTCGACCAGGGTCTCCTTGTCCTGGAACGAGATCGTCGAGTGCTCGTGCTCGATGCGGGCTTCGAGGTAGCGGTCGACCGTCTCAATGAAGTTCTTGCAGTGGTAGCGGGTGTGGAAGCCCAGGATCGTGCTGCCCAGCATGCCCTGCAGGATCTCGCGCCGCCAGGGGCAGATGCCGAAGGACTCCGGGTTCGGCCAGGGGATGTGCCAGAAGGTCAGGATGGTGGCCTGTGGCAGCTTGGCGCGGATCATCGCGGGCAGCAGCGCGAAGTGGTAGTCCTGCACCAGCACCACCGGGTCGTCTCCGCGCGCCTCGGCCACCACCGCGTCGGCAAAGCGCTGGTTGATGGCGCGGTAGGCCTCCCAGTCGGACTCGCGAAAGACCGGCCGCACATGGGCCACGTGGCACAGCGGCCACATGCCTTCGTTGGCGAAGCCGTAGTAGTAGCCCTGCTCCTCTTGGGCGTCAGCCAGACCCGGCGCAGCCAGTAGTCGTCGTGCCCCGGCGGCACCCGCACGCGGTCGTGAGCGTCGACCACGTCCTGGTCGGCACTGCCGCTGCCGTGCGCCACCCAGGTGCCGGAGCAGGCCCGCATCACCGGCTCGACCGCCGTCACCAGGCCGCTGGCGGGGCGCTTGACGACGACGCCGCCGGCCGTTCGCTCGTGGATGTAGGGCTCGCGGTTGGTGACCACGATGACCTGGTCGCCGCTGAGCTGGGTGCGCAGCAAGGCGCGCAGGCGCTCGGCGGTCCAGTCGGTGTCGGCGCCTTGGGCGCGCCGGTATTCGTCCTCCAGGTCACGCAGCCGGGCCCGCAGGTCGGCCGCGAACGGCGCCAGCTCGGGCGGCGCCGGCTGCAGCGGGCTGATCAGGCCTTCACCGCGCATGATGGCGCGCACGCCGTTGACCCAGCCACGCCAGCTCAGCTGCGCCACCACCATGGTGATGAGGGCGATGACCAGGCCCAGCGCGGCGATCAGCCCGATCAGGTAGTTGCGGGTGTCCTGGCTGCGGCGCTCGATGAAGCTCAGGTCGTGCAGCAAGACCAGGCGCGCCAGCAGGATCGGCGCCGCCGCGGGCGGGGTGGCGCTGGCCGGCGGCGCTGCGCGGGCCGCGGCTTCGAGGCCCTGGCGCACCGGCGCAGGCTCGATCAGCGTGGGCGGCTCGGGCTCGGGCGGCGGCGTGCCCATCACGTCCTGCACCCCCACGTGCACGGCGCCACCGGTGAGGCTGAGGCGCGGCTCAGCCTGGCTGGCCAGCGCGACCGATGCCGCACAGGACAGCGGGCCCGGGAACCGGTCCGTGCTTTGCAGCAGCTTGCCCTCGGGGCTGCACAGGCCCAGTGCAAACAGCCGCTCGTCCTGGGCCGCCCGGTCGAACAGCGGGCGCAGCCGCTCGGTGCGCCGGCCCAGCACGGCTTCGACGATCGAATCCGACAACGCGTTGGCCACCAGTGCGCCGCGGCTGTTCAGGTCGCGGCTGAACCAGCGCAGCGTGACCTGGTCCATCAGCGGCACCGCCAGGTAGGCCGCGACGACCAGTGTAGCGGCCAGCGGCAGCAGGAAGCGCAACTGCAGACGCAGCGTTTTCAGGGCCACGTCGATCCTTCAGTTTTGGGCGCAGCGTAGGCTCGGCAGGTGTCCACATCGGCCTCTCATAAATTTGCACGAATGTATCGTGTCGTTCAACTGGCGTCGGTTCGGTGGCAAACCAGGTCGGCCCGGACACGCGTTGATGCCTGATCGATCGGCCTCGCGTCGCGGCTGAAAGGGGGTGATCGGGCGGGCTGGAGGCCGTTGGTATCGCTGGTGTCGCAGCAGAGCGTCATGCCGAAACGCAGGCGGCTCGGGCCCAGGCCAAGTCACCACGCCGCGGTCAGATCTGGGGCCGCCGGGGCGTCGCTGCCGGGTTCGCGACCTGCGCTGTAGCGTCGCCGCGCCATTGCGCGCACGCTGCTATCGTTGCCATTCGCCATTCGCCATTCGCCATTCGCCATTCGCCATTCGCCACTCGCCTTCAGCGGCTCCGCCGCTTCGCCCCGCAGATGAATTTGTCGACCGACGACCGGCCCGTCGATCTGGCCATCGTCCTCGACGGTGGCGGCGGCTTGATCCTGCTGCTGACCGACGGCGCCGGCTTGGCGTTGCAGGCGCGGGTATCGCTGCCCGTTGCCGGGTTCGGCCGTTGGCTGCAACCGCCCGCCGCGGCCGACGGCCCCGCCGCTGCCGCGGCTTTCGGTCATGCGATGGCCCTGGCCTTGCTGCCACCCGCGCTGCGCCAGGTGTTGTTGGACGACGCCCGCCCCGCCGGCAGTGGCTTGCGCCTGCTGCTCGATCCCGCGCTGCCCGCGTTGCCCTGGCCGTTGCTGGCGGCCGACGGCCGTAGCCTGGCACAGCGCTGGGTGCTCGGCAGCCAGGCGCTGGCGGTGGCCGGTGCCGTGGCCGATGGGCTGGCGCCATCGGCCGACGACGACATCCGCCAGGTCACGGTGATGTCCTGTGACCTGGCCGGCTCGACCGACCTGATGCATGCGCTGGGCGACGAGGCCTACAGCGACCGCCTCGCCCAGTACCACCGCTGCGTGGCCAGTGTCGTGCAAGCCCACGGCGGCCGTGCCGACGACCCGCAGGGCGACGACGGCTTCATGTGCTACTTCGGCTTCCCGGTCGCGCGCGAAGACGCGGTGGCCCGCGGCCTGCGCGCGGCACTGGCGCTGGACGAGGCTTTGCGCGCGCTGCAGCTGCCGGTGCGGCTGGGCCTCAGCACCGGCCGGGTGGTCATCCGCCAGGGCCAGCCGGTGGGCGCGGCGGTGCACCATGCGGCGCGGCTGCAGGCGCTGGCAGCGCCGGGCCGCGTGCTGGTGGCCGACACCACGCGGCAGATCGCCGGCGACGGCTTCGGCTTCAGCCTGGCCGATGCCGCGGCGCGGCTCAAGGGCTTCGACGAGCCGGTGGCGGTGTGGCGCCTGGTCGACGAGCGGCCGCTGCGCAGCACCGAGCATTTCGACGGCCGCGCCGACCTGTCGCCCTTCGTCGGTCGCGAGGCCGAGCTGCAGTGGCTGGTGCAGCACTGGCAGGCGGCGGCCGCCGGCCAGCGCCAGGCTGTCCGCCTGGTCGGCGACGCCGGCATCGGCAAGTCGCGCCTGGTGCGTGAGTTTCGCCAATGGCTGGCCGCCGCCGGCCACCGCACGCTGGAATGCCGCTGCGCGCCCGAGCAGGCCGGCAGCGCCTTCCAGCCGTTGATCGACCTGCTGCGCCGGCGCTTGCAGGTGCACGAGGGTGACGACCCGGCCGTGCAGCTGGCGCGCCTGCGGGCCCTGCAAGTCACCACCGGCGCGGCGGCCGAGCAGGCCATTGCGCTGCTGGGCGCGCTGCTGTCGCTGCCGGCGGCCGTGTTGCCGCCGCTGCCGCCGGGCGAATCGGCCACGCAGCGGCGCCAGCGCACGATGGCGCTGCTCGAACGCGTGGCGCTGGGCCTGGCCGACGAGGCCCCGGTCTGCCTGATCCTGGAAGACCTGCAATGGGTCGACCCGTCCACCGCCGCGCTGATGCGCCGCCTGATCGACGGCCCGCCGGGCCAGCGTGTGCTGCTGCTGCTGACCGAACGCCGGGGCGCCACCGGGGCAGCCGAGGGCAGGGCGGGGCATGACGGCCTCGCCCGGCTGGCCGCGCCGGCCGGGCCCGCTGGGCCCGACAGCCCGGCCGCCGCCGGACCGCTTCTTACGCTGCCCACGCTGCACCTGCCCGGCCTGCCACCGGCAGCCGCGCGCGGGCTGCTGCAGCGTGCCGCTGGTGGCACGGCGCTGGGCGCCGAGCTGGCCGACTGGCTGGCCGTGCGCGCCGATGGCGTGCCGCTGTTCATCGAGGAATCGGCCCGCATGGCCGCCGCCCTGGCGCAGCAGCAGCCGGCGGTCGACCTGGCGCGCCGGCTGCGCGACAGCGTGCCGGCGACGCTCAGCGACCTGCTCACCGCCCGGCTCGACCAGTTGCCCCAGGCCAAGCGGGTGGCGCAACTCGGCAGTGCGCTCGGGCGCCGCTTTCCGCGGGCGCTGATCGAGGCGGTGAATGCCCACCCCGCCTCACCGATCCGGCTGGCCTCGCTGGCCGAGCCGCTGCAGGTGCTGCGGCAGGCCGACCTGCTGATCGCCGACGAAGAGGGCGGCCAGCCGGTGTGGTGGTTTCGCCATGCGCTGCTGCGCGATGCGGCCTACCAATCGCTGCTGACCCGCGACCGGCGCGCGCTGCACGCGGCCATCGCCGCGGTGCTGGCCGCGCAGTTCCAGCCGCTGTGCGCCAGCCAGCCCGGCCTGCTGCCGCAGCACCTGGCGCTGGCCGGTGAGCACGCCGCCGCCCAGGCAGGCTGGCTGCAGGCCGCCGCACATGCCAGCGCCCGCTCGGCCCACCAGGAGGCGGCCGACCACCGGCAGCGGGCCCGGGACCTGGCGGCGTTGCAGGCGCGCGCTGCGGCGCCGTAGCCTCGGCGCAGTCCAGCCGGGGCCGGACCTCTTCAGGCGGACGTCGACACGTGGAACACCTGGCGCAGGTAGGCCAGGAAGGTCTGGTCGTCGCAGAGGATCTTGCCGGGCGAGTCCGACAGCTTGGCCACCGGCTGGCCATTGCACTGGGTCAGCTTCATCACGATGTGCAGCGTGTGCAGGCCGACGTCATTGGTCAGGTTGGTGCCGATGCCGAAGCCCAGTTGCGTGCGGTCGGCGAAGTGCCGGTACAGCTCGAAGGCCTTGGGCAAGGTGAGCCCGTCGGAAAACACCAACCGCTTGGTGTGGGTGTCGATGCGCAGCTTGGCATAGTGCGCCAGTGCCTTTTCGCCCCAAGCCACCGGGTCGCCCGAATCGTGGCGCAGGCCGTCGAACAGCTTGGCGAAGTAGAGGTCGAAGTCGGCCAGGAAGGCGTCCATGCCGACCACGTCGGTCAGCGCCACGCCGAGGTCGCCACGGTACTCCTGCACCCAGGCTTCGAGCGCGGCCTTTTGAAAGTCGCGCAGCCGCACACCCAGCGCCTGGTAGGTCTGCAAGAACTCGTGCGCCATCGTGCCGATCGGCACCAAGCCGAGGTCGCGCGCCAGCAGCACGTTGCTGGTGCCCTTGAAGTATTCGGGCACCTCGCGCTGCAGCGTGGCCACCACCTCGCGGTGCCAGTCGCCCGAGAACCGCCGGCGCACGCCGAAGTCGAAAAATTCGAACGGGTTGCGGCGCTGCGGCTCGGTGCCGAAGTCGCGCAGCATCCGCACCTTCTCGGCCAGCCGGCGGCGGCCCTCGGCCAGCGCGGGGGCTTGCTCGAAGCGGCGGAAGTACAGCTCGTTGACGATCGCCAGCACATGGATCTCGAAGGCCATCACATGCACCTGCGGGCCGCGGGCCACGATCTCCAGCGTGCCGGCGTGGTCGCGCACCTCGATGAAGTCGCGCTGGAACTGGAAGATCCGCAGGAAGTCGACGAAGTCGCTCTTGATGAAGCGCAGCCCGCGCAGGTAGGCCAGCTCGTCGTGGGTGTAGCGCAGGCTGCAGAGGTGGTCGAGCTGGTCGTTGAGCTCGGCGATCAGGTGCGTCAGCGGGTAGTCGCGCGCATTGCGGCAGATGAAGACGTACTCGGCCTCGGTCTGCGGGTGGCGGTGCAGCATCGCCTGCCACATCGTGAACTTGTAGAGGTCGGTCTCCAACAGGCTGCGGATCACAGGTTGCATGGGCAGATGTCAACGGACGGGAGCAGCGAGGTAGCCGGTGAATCAGTATAGAAGCGGCTCCCGCCGCGCCCCACCCCGGTTTGCCCGCGGCGCCGGGCCGGGCGATGGCGCCTCAAGACCGGGTGCCGCGGGCCGAAAACCCAGCAAGCGCGGCTGGCCTGGTTGCGCCACCGCCCCCACTGCTTCCATTGCCCTGGCGCCGTCCGATGCCCCACTTGTCCGCCCGTCTGACCGCCTGCCTGCCTATTTGTCGCGCCCTGGCCGCCGCACTGCTCTCGATCGCCGCTGCCGGTGCCGGGGCCGCCGGCGCGGTCGAACGGGTACGCCAGCAGGAGATCGCCCAATGCCTGCCGCACGAGATCGCCACCTGGGGCGACGGCCGCGACCGACCGGTGCCGACCTTGCCGGCGCAGTGGGCGTACCGGCACGAGGGCGCGCCGCCGTGGTTCGACGCGCCGCGGGTGCTGGCGGCGATCCAGCGCGCCGCCGAAGCCTGGGGCGCCTGCGGTGCCACCGGCGCAGTGGTGCTGGTCGAGGCGGCTGCCCGCCTGCCCGCGACAGCGGTGGTGGTGCAGTGGAGCGAGCCCGGCAGCCGTGGCAACTTCGGCCTGGCCCACCTGGGCGAGCGCACGCTGGCGCTGGGGCCGGCGGCCTTCCGCCTGCTGGACGCGCGCAACCCGGCCCACCCGGCCGGCGACACGCTGCAGATGGTGCTGTCGCACGAGATGGGCCACTTCTACGGCCTGATGGCGCATTCGCGCCGCTGCGTCGATGTCATGTCGTACTACACCGGCGCCGGCGGCGAGCGCTGCTCCACCCGTGACGGCCACTGGCCCGTCGGCACCACCGACTACCGCGCCCTGCTGCCCACCGCCTGCGACATCGCCCGCTGCCAGGCGCTGAATCCGGTGACGACCACCGCCCAAGCGCGCTGACGCCACTCGCCGGCGCACGCCGTCGGTCGACCTGCCGGGCCGCTGCCGCGCCGTCAGGGTTGGGCGCCAGGGTCCGGCAAACGGGGGCGGGGCCGCTGGCACACCGCGACGCTGGCCATGCGGCGGCGAGCGTTCATTGCCATGCCGCGGCAGATGGCCTGCCCCGCGCCGATGGTCGCCTGCGCAGAGCTGCGCCGTTTGACAACAAAGGCGCCCTGTCGAGGTAATGGGGTCGGATCGGGCATCCGACCAGCCCCGAGACCACGTCATCGCCAGAGACAATCCTCGGATGGAGAAGAGGTGATGTGGCGCCGACTGTTGAACCGTTTTTTGAAGCGCTCAGGGCCGCCGCCCGATCCCGCCTATGTCGATCGTCTGACCGGACTGCGGACCCGGCATGTCATGAACGAACGCCTGCGCGCTGCACGCCGGGCTGGCCAGGCGGGCGCGGTGGCCATCGCCGACCTCGACCGGTTCAAGGCGATCAACGATCACCATGGGCACGAGGTCGCTGACGAGGTGCTGAAGCTGGCGGCCGAGCGGCTGCAGGCGGTCCTGCCGATGTCTGCCGAGGTGTTCCGGATCGGCGGCGAGGAGTTCCTGGTCTTCCTGCCGGGGGCCGGGGTTGTGGAGGCCGGGCGCTGGATGGACGAGTGCCTGAAGCGCTTTCGTCGGCCGATCGGCTTGCCTGGCGCCCCCGACGCCATCGTCACCTTGTCCGCGGGTGTCGCGGCCTTCACCGGTCAATCCATCGGCGACCTGTTGAGGGCCGCCGACACGGCCTTGTACGCGGCCAAGGCGCGGGGCCGCGACCAGGTGGTGGTGTTCGACGAAGGCACCCAGCAGATCGTCGCCGCGCGGCGCGAACTGGCGTCCGCCGTCGTCGAGTTGCAGCACCGCAATCGCTTGCTGCGCGATGCAGTGCGCACCGATGCGCTGACCGGGCTGCGCAATCGGCTGGCGCTGGACGAGGTCCTGGACGGGGTCGTCGGGACGGCGGGATCCCGCTGGGCCGAAGCCTCGGTCGCCTTCATCGACATCGATTACTTCGGCGACTACAACAAGCTGCACACCGACGCCAGCGGCGACGATGCCCTGCGCGCGGTGGCGGCCGCGGTGCGCCTTTGCGCGCCCGTGGCCGACCTGGTCTTTCGCAAGGGGGGCGAAGAGTTCGTCGTCGTGCTGCCGGGCCTGGCGGGTGCCAGCGCCAGCGTGGCCGCCGAGCGGATGCGCTGTGCCGTCGAGCGCCTGGCCCTGCCGCACGCGGGGTCGGCGGTGGCGCCGGTGCTGACCGTCACCGTGGGCGTGGCAGGGGGTGACCGGGGCCACACGGTGCGCCAATTGATGAATGCCGCCGCCGAACAGGCCATGAACGCCAAGCTGAACCATCGGCGCAACAGCGTTCACGAGGTGCACCTCGGTGCGCCACCGACACAGCTTGCCCCACCAGGGTCCGCCGCCGCTGGCGGCACGGCACAGGGCCGGCCGGGCCGGCCGGGCTAGCGGCCGAAGTCGGGGCCGATGGTCAGCGGCGCGGGGTCGCTGATGGGCTGGCTCGGGTCGATCGACGCGCGACGGGGAAGTGGTGGTCGCAACGACAAGCGCTACCTGCTCAACGTGCAGGTGGCGCGGCCGACGGCGACGATGTCGCCCAGGTTGCCGTCGGCCATGACGTCCCTGCCGCGACCGTTGGACCCGATCGAGCCACGGCTGCCGGCGGACCGACCTGCGCCCGTTTGTCGACCCCGAATCTCGGCCTGTCACTCGGAGGGTGTTGACGAAATGAATGCCGCCCGGCCCGCAGGGTGAGGCCCCAAAACGGGCCCACTCGTCGTTGCAAATGCTCGCCGGGCCTGCAGCCCGCCTGCGCTGTGCGCCTGAATTGGGCCCGTTTTGGGGTCTCACGCGGGTGCCATTCATTTTGTCAAC
>JBBQVF010000072.1:0-22478 GCA_038211805.1 Burkholderiales bacterium
CGAGTTGCGCACCGGGCCGCAAGCCTGAGCACCGGAAGGAAGTCGGCGCGCAGCGACGACCGCCGCAGTGAAGCGCCACGGCCTGCCCGGACGCGCCATTGCGCCGCTGAAAAACCAGGCACGAAGAAGACTTTCAAAGACCGCAACGAGCCCTCAGCCGCCTGTCAGAGCGCGGTTGCGGACCACAGGCAGGGGTCAGCCAGGAAGGTCGGCGGGCGGTGCGCCGCGTGCAGAACCCGCCACCAGGTCGAAGCGGAACAGGCGGCATTCGATCGGGCCGTTCCACAACGGCACACGCCGGCTTTCCTTCAGCCGCAGCGCTTGCGGCAGCTTCATGTCAGGGCTCAGCAACCAGGCGGTCCAGCCGGCGTAGTGGCGCTTCCAGTGCGCCGCCAGCTGGCTGAAAAACTCGGCCGGGTTGCCGCCGGCATCAAAACTTTCGCGCGCGGCGCGTGGCCCGCCACGCAGTTCGCCGCGCGAGCCCTTGGGGTCGATGCGCTCGCCGTACGGTGGGTTCAGCACCAGCAGGCCGCCCACCGTACCCAGTTCGGTCGGCGGCAGGCGCTGCAGTGCGTCGGCGGTCTTGAAGTCGATCGCCTCGGCCACACCGGCACGCGCCGCGTTGTGCTGTGCAAAGTCGACCATGCGGAACGACACGTCGCCGGCAAAGATCGCCACCGCCGGTGCATGCTGGCGGGCGCGCGCAGCATCCTTCAGCCGCGACCAGGCGTTCTGGTGGTTGCGGAACGGCAGCATGCGCTCGAAGGCAAACCGCCGCGCCAAGCCCGGTGCGATGCCGCAGGCGATCTGCGCGGCCTCGATGGCGATGGTGCCGGCGCCGCAGCAGGGGTCGAACAGCGGCCCGTCTTCTTCTCGGCCCTGCCAGCCGGCAGCGGCCAGCATCGCCGCAGCCAGGGTTTCCTTCAGCGGCGCTTCGCCCTTCAGGCCTTGGGCATCGCGCCAGCCGCGTTTGAACAGCGCTTCGCCCGAGGTGTCGGCATACAGCGTGGCGTGGGTGGGCGTGAGGTGCAGCGACAGCGGCAGATCGGGAAATTTGGTGTCGATGCTGGGCCGCTCGCCGGTGGCGTCGCGCAGTACGTCGCAAACGGCATCCTTGACCCGCAGCGTGGCGAAATTCAGGCTCTGCAGCGGCGAGCGCTGCGCGGTGGTGTCGATGCGGAAAGTCTGCGCCGGGGTGATCCAGTCGACCCAGGCCACCGTGCGCGCCAGTGCGTACAGATCGTGTTCGTTGTCGTAGGCGCCGTGCGCCAGCGGCCACAGCACACGCTGGGCCAGGCGCGATTCGAGGTTCAGCCGCATCGCGGTGAGCGCGCCGCCTTCGACCAGCACGCCGCCACGCAACACCTCACCGCTGGCCTCGTCGCCCAGGATGCGCTGCACCTCTTCGGCCAGCAGCTCTTCGGTACCGGCCGCGCAGGGCAGGAACAGCGGCACCAGGGTGTCGCCGACCGAAGCGGCCTTGCGCCCCGCCACCCGCTGCGGCGTGGCCGATGGCCCCGCCAGCGGGGCCTGATCCGGGGAGGGGTCGCTCACAATGCTTTTCTCAGGTTGGCCGGCGCGATCTTCAGCGCCTCGCGGTACTTGGCCACCGTGCGTCGCGCCACGGTGATGCCTTGTTCGCCCAGCATGTCCGACAGCTGGCTGTCCGAGAGCGGCTTGGCGGCGTCCTCGGCGCCCACCAGCTGCCTGATCAGCGCCCGCACCGCCGTGCTGCTGGCGTTGCCGCCGGCGTCGGTGTTCAGGCTGGAACCGAAGAAGTACTTCAGCTCGAAGGTGCCGAACGGGGTGTTCATGTATTTGGCGGTGGTCACGCGCGAGATGGTGCTCTCGTGCAGGCCCAGTTCATCCGCAATCTCGCGCAGCACCAGCGGCTTCATCGCGATCTCGCCGTGGGTGAAGAAGCCCTTCTGCCGCTCGACGATGGCCTGGCTGACGCGCAGGATGGTGTCGAAGCGCTGCAGGATGTTCTTCATGAACCAGCGCGCCTCCTGCAGCCGCGCGCTCAGGCCGCTGGCGCTGCCGTTGCGCTGGCCGCGGATGGCCTGCGCATACAGGTCGTTGATGCGCAGCTTGGGCATCACGTCGGGGTTGAGCGTGGCCTTCCAGCCGCGGCCCGACTTGATGACCATCACGTCGGGCACGACGATGTTGGCCTCGGCCCTGGTGAACGGCCGGCCGGGCTTGGGCTCGCAGGCGACGATCAGCGCCTGCGCCTCGCGCATCAAGTCTTCATCCGCGCCGGTGGCCGCCATCAGCTTCTTCATGTCGCGGCGGGCCAGCAGCTCAAGGTGGCCGTCGCAGATCTTCATCGCCACCTTGCGGGCGGCGCTGGCGGGCAGCTCGCGCAGCTGCAGCGTGATGCATTCGCCCAGGCTGCTGGCGCCCACGCCGGTGGGCTCCAGGCTTTGCAGCCATTTCAGCGCGATGCGCAGGCGGTCGGCCAGGTCGTCGCGCTCATCGGCGGCTTCGTCGCCGTCCAGGTCCAGCTGGCTGGCCAGGCGCTCGGCGATGTCGTCGAGCGTGTCGGCCAGGTAGCCGTCTTCGTTGAGCGACTCGATCAGCACCATCACCGCCGACGCGTCTTCGGGCGACAGCCGCATGCCCAGCAATTGCCGTCGCAGGTGGTCTTGCAGCGACGGGCCCGACTGCGACGATTCGACCGGCTCGAAGTCGTCGTCGCCGCCGCTGGACGACGGGCTGTTGTTGCTGGGCAGCTCGCGGATGCCGTCGAAGTCGTCGCGCTCGGTGCCGTTTTCCCAGTCGTCGCGCTCGGTGCCGCCGAACTCGGCGCTGTCCATGCCGGCCGGCTCGTCGGCGCCGGCCTGGCCGTCGCCACCGTCTTCGCGCTCGGCCAGTTTGCTCTTCTCGCGCTCGGCAGCCTGGTCGGTGGGCGCATTCACCCGCTCCAGGCCGAACTCCATCGGCGCATGGTCTTCTTCGGTGTCGAGGAAGGGGTTGGTTTCGAGCATCTGCTCGACTTCCTGGTGCAGTTCCAGCGTCGACAGCTGCAGCAGCCGGATCGATTGCTGCAACTGCGGCGTCAGCGCCAGGTGCTGGGAAAGTCGTACCTGCAGCGACGGTTTCATGGTTGCTTCAACCCGCGCTCACAGGCGGAAGTGCTCGCCGAGGTAGACCCGCCGCACGTCGGCGTTCTCGACGATCTCGGCCGGCGTGCCTTCGGCCAGCACGCGGCCTTCGCTGATGATGTAGGCGCGGTCGCAGATGTCGAGCATTTCGCGCACGTTGTGGTCGGTGATCAGCACGCCGATGCCGCGTGACTTGAGGAATCCGATGATCCGCTGGATCTCGATCACCGCGATCGGGTCGACGCCGGCAAACGGCTCGTCCAGCAGGATGAAGCGCGGCTGGGTGGCCAGCGCGCGGGCGATTTCCACCCGCCGCCGCTCGCCGCCCGACAGCGCCGGCGCCGGCGAATCGCGCAGCGGCTCGATCGACAGGTCGTTCAGCAGTTCTTCCAGCTTGGCGTTGATCGCCGCGGCCTTGAACGGCTTGCCGTCGGCGCCGATCTGCAGTTCGAGCACGGCGCGGATGTTCTCCTCGACGGTGAGCTTGCGGAAGATCGAGGCCTCTTGCGGCAGGTAGCTCAGCCCCATGCGCGCGCGCTGGTGGATCGGCTTGTGCTCGATGGCCACGCCGTCGATGCGGATCTGGCCGGCATCGGCCCGCACCAGCCCGACCACCATGTAGAAACAGGTGGTCTTGCCTGCGCCGTTGGGGCCCAGCAGGCCGACCACCTCGCCGGCATCCACTGCCAGGTGCACGTCCTTGATGACCTGACGCGAGCCGTATCTTTTCTGCAGCCCGGTGACTTCCAGGCGGCTGCCGGCGGTGGTGCCGGTGACCTGACCGGGGGTCTTGTCGGTGGCAGGGCCGCTGACATCGCCCACGGCCGCCGCCACGCCCCGTGGGCCCGGCGCGCCGACCCGGCCGGCGATCGCCGCCAGGCTCAACGCCGATCTCCCAGCGACGGCGACGGCTTCAGCGCGCCGGTGCTACCGGGCGCCGGCACAGCGTCATCGGGCGTGCGCGGCGTGATGACCGCGCGCACGCGGCCGCCGGGGTTGGCGTCGGTCTTGACGCCGCCCTGCACGTTGAAGGATTCGGCGGCGCTGTCCCACAGGATCACCGCGCCCTGGATCTCGTCGGCCACCGCGCTGCCGCGCAGCCGTCGCACCACCGCCGCACCTTCGAAGCGCAGCGTGCCGGCCTTGCTGTCGTAGTCGATGCGCTGGGCCTGGCCTTCGACGAACTCGTCGGCGCCATCGCGCTTTTGCCGGTACGTCGCCGGCTTGGCCGCGCTGCCCAGCGCCAGCGCCATCTGGTAACCCTGCGGTGTTTCACGCAATTCCAGCCGGTCGGCGCGGATTTGCAATGTGCCCTGGCTGATCACCACGTTGCCGCTGCACACACTGGTCTGCTTGAGCAGGCTGACGGTGCAGGGCTGGTCGGACTCCAGCGTCATCGGCTTGCTGCGGTCGGCCTTGTCGGCCCAGGCCGGCACCACGCCGAGGGCCAACGCAGTCAGCAACAGGGGGCGGTAGACAGTGAAGGTAAACATTGATCGGCACAGAACTTGCAGAGCATTTTAGACCCAAGTCTCGGCACAAACCGGTCAGCCGATGGCTGGCTTTGTTGACTAAGCCGCGGGTCGGGCCCTGCCGATGCAGGACGGCTGCCGATCACCCGAGGCCGCTCACGGCGAACCAGGGCTCGGATCGGGGTTTAAAGTGTACGCACCCTGGTGCATCCGCCGGCTGCCGTGGAGCAGACCTTGCAGCCCGATCCACCCAGCGCCGACCTGTCCGCCGCACTGCGCCCCCTGGGCTGAAACACGATGAACCCAGCCGACCCTTGCCCAGCCCGTTATCCCCGTGACCTGCTGGGCCATGGTCGCCACCCGCCGCACGCGCAGTGGCCTGGCAACGCCCGGGTGGCCGTGCAGTTCGTGCTGAACTACGAGGAAGGCGGCGAGAACTCGGTGCTGCATGGCGACGCCGGCAGCGAGCAGTTCCTGTCGGAGATGTTCAACCCGCCGGCCTTCCCGGCCCGCCACCTCAGCATGGAAGGCGTGTACGAGTACGGTGCGCGGGTGGGCGTGTGGCGCATCCTGCGCGAGTTCGAGCGCCGGGGCCTGCCGCTGACCGTGTTCGGCGTCAGCATGGCGCTGGAGCGCTGCCCGGAGGTGACCGCCGCTTTGCGCGAGCTCGGCCACGAGATCGCCTGCCACGGCTGGAAGTGGATTCACTACCAGGGCATCGCGCCGGAAGTCGAAGCCGACCACCTGGCGCATGGCATGGCCCTCCTCGAACGGCTGACCGGCGAGCGGGCGCTGGGCTGGTACACCGGCCGCGACAGCCCCAACACCCGCCGCCTGGTGGCCGATTTCGGCGGCTTCGAATACGACAGCGACTACTACGGCGACGACCTGCCGTTCTGGCTGCAGGTTCGCAAGAGCGATGGCGCGCTGGCCCCGCACCTGGTGGTGCCCTACACACTCGACTGCAACGACATGCGCTTCGCGTTGCCGCAGGGCTACTCGCATGGCGACGAGTTCTTCCAATACCTGCGTGATGCGTTCGATGTGCATTACGCCGAGGGCGACGAGCGGCCGTCGATGATGAGCATCGGCATGCACTGCCGGCTGCTGGGCCGCCCCGGCCGCCTGCGCGCGCTGCAGCGTTTTCTCGACCATGTGCAGGCGCACGACAGGGTCTGGGTGGCCCGCCGCATCGACATCGCGCGCCACTGGAAGGCCCGGCATCCGTTCGACCCCGCCACCGCCTTCGTCTGGGAGTGACCTCTTGCTGACCCTCGATCAGATCAACCTTGCCGCGGTCGACGAATTCGTCGCGCTGCTGGACGGCAGCTACGAACATTCGCCCTGGATTTCGCAGCACGCCGCGGCAGCGCGGCCCTTCGCCAGCCTGGTGCAGCTGAAGCTGGCGCTGGCCCAGGCCGTGCGCAGCGCCGGCCGCGAGGCGCAGCTGGCCCTGATCCGCGCCCACCCCGAGCTGGCCGGCAAGGCGATGGTCGGCCAGTCGCTCACCGCCGAGTCGGCAAACGAGCAACACAAGGCCGGCCTGACCGAGGGCAGCCCGGCCGAATTTGCGCGCATCCAGCAACTCAACGCCGACTACAACGCCAAATTCGGCTTCCCGTTCATCCTGGCGGTGCGCGGGCCCCGCGGCCTGGGGCTGGGCAGGGCCGAGATCATCGCCACCCTGGCGCGGCGGCTGCAGAACCACCCCGATGTCGAGCTCGCCGAGTGCCTGCGCAACATCCACCGCATCGCCGAGATCCGGCTCGACGACACCTTCGGCTGCGTGCCGGCACTGGGCAACCAGGTCTGGGACTGGGCCGAGCAACTGGCCATCCACAGCGACCCCGGCCATGCCGAGCGCGGTGAACTGACCGTCACCTACCTCACCGACGCCCACCGGGCCTGCGCCCGGCAACTGCTGGCGTGGATGCGCGACGACTGCGGTTTCGACGAAGTGGCGATCGACGCCGTCGGCAACGTGGTCGGGGTCTACCACGGCACCGACCCCGCCGCCAGGCGCCTGCTCACCGGCAGCCACTACGACACCGTGCGCAACGGCGGCAAGTACGACGGCCGGCTGGGCATCCTGGCGCCGATGGCCTGCGTGCGCGAGCTGCAGCGCCAGGGCCGCCGCCTGCCGTTCGCCGTCGAGGTGGTCGGCTTCGCTGAAGAAGAAGGCCAGCGCTTCAAGGCTGTCTTCCTGGGCTCGGGTGCGCTCACCGGCCATTTCGACCCCGCCTGGCTCGACCAGTGCGACGCCGACGGCGTCTCGATGCGCGAGGCCATGTTGCAGGCGGGCCTGTGCATCGCCGACATCCCGGCGCTGCAGCGCGACGCCGCGCGCTACCTCGGCTTCGTCGAAGTGCACATCGAGCAGGGCCCGGTGCTCAACGAGCTCGACCTGCCGCTGGGCATCGTCACCTCGATCAACGGCAGCGTGCGCTGTCTCGGCGAGATCGTCGGCATGGCCAGCCATGCCGGCACCACGCCGATGGACCGCCGCCGCGATGCCGCCACCGCCGCGGCCGAACTGGCGCTGTTCGTCGAACGGCGCGGCGCGGCCGAGCCCCATCTCGTCGCCACGATCGGCATGCTGGAAGTGCCCAACGGCTCGATCAACGTGGTGCCAGGGCGCTGCAGATTCAGCCTCGACATCCGCGCCACCACTGACGCGGTGCGCGATGCCTGCGCCGCCGATGTGCGGGCCGAACTGCAGCGCATCTGCGAGCGGCGCGGCCTGCACTTCAGCCTCGACGAGACCCTGCGCGCGCCGGCGGCGCCGTCCGCGCCGGCCTGGCAGCAGCGCTGGGAACGGGCGGTGCAGGCGCTCGGCCTGCCGCTGCACCGCCTGCCCAGCGGCGCCGGCCACGACGCGATGAAGCTGCACGAGGTGATGCCGCAGGCGATGCTGTTCATGCGCGGCCTCAACGCCGGCATCAGCCACAACCCGCTCGAATCGATCACCAACGACGACACCGAGCTCTGCGTTCGGGCCCTGATGAACCTGCTGGACCAATTGGCCACGGAAACAACATGACCACCGAACAATACCGCGACCAGCACGCCGCCCGGCACGCCGCCCTGGACGCCTGGGTCGATGCCCATTTCGACGAGGAAGTGCGCTTTCTGCAGCAGCTGGTGCAGGTGCCCACCGACACCCCGCCCGGCCACAACTCGCCGCATGCAAAGCGCACGGCCGACCTGTTGAAGGCCTTCGGCTTCGAGGCCGAGCAGCACGCCGTGCCCGCCGCCAGCGTGCAGGCCGCGGGGCTTGAATCGATCACCAACCTGGTCGTGCGCCGCCGCTACGGCCCCGGCCGCACCGTCGGGCTGAACGCGCACGGCGACGTGGTGCCCCCCGGCGAAGGCTGGACCCACGACCCCTATGGCGGCGAGGTGGTCGACGGCCAGCTCTTCGGCCGCGCCGCCGCGGTCAGCAAGTGCGATTTCGCGACCTTTACTTTCGCCACCCGCGCACTCGAATCGCTGGGCGCGCCGCTGAAGGGTGGCGTCGAGCTGTACTTCACTTACGACGAAGAGTTCGGCGGCGAGCTCGGCCCGGGCTGGCTGCTGCAGCAGGGCATCGTCAAGCCCGACCTGCTGATCGCCGCGGGCTTCAGCTACCAGGTGATCACCGGCCACAACGGCTGCCTGCAGCTGGAAGTGACGGTGCACGGCAAGATGGGCCATGCGGCCGTGCCCGACACCGCGGTCGACGCGCTGCAGGCTGCCACTCACATCCTCAACGCGCTGTACCACCAGAACGCGCTCTACCAGCAGGTGACCAGCCAGGTCGCCGGCATCACCCACCCCTACCTGAACGTCGGCGTGATCGAAGGCGGCACCCACACCAACGTGGTGCCGGGCAAGGTGGTGCTGAAGCTTGACCGCCGCATGATCCCCGAGGAGAACCCGGCCGAGGTCGAGGCCACGCTGCGCCGGGTGATCGCCGACGCGGTGGCGGGCTCGCCCGGCATCACGGTCGACATCAAACGCCTGCTGCTGGCCCGCGCGCTGACGCCGCTGGCCGGCAACCAGCCGCTGGTGCTGGCCTTGTGCCGGCATGCCAGCGCGGTGTTCGGCGAGCCGATCGAGGCCTCGGGCACGCCGCTCTACACCGATGCGCGGCTGTTCTGCGAACGAGGCATTCCGGCAGTGCTGTACGGCTGCGGCCCGCGCACCGTGCTGGAGAGCAACGCCAAACGGGCCGACGAGCACATCGACCTGGCCGACCTGCGCCGCGCCACCCAGGTGATCGCCAGAACCCTGGCCGACCTGCTGGCCTGAGGCGGGCGCGCCGGGCCGGCCGGTTCAGGCCTTGCGGGCCTGTGCGATCAGCATGTCGGCCGTGGTCAGCGCACGCTCTTGCGTGCCGGCGATCGACGGTGAGGTCATGAAGCGGCCCTGGATGCCCAGCGTGGGAACGCCCTCGATGCGGTAGGCCTCGCTCAACTGGCGCGACTGGCGCATCTTGGTGGCCACCGAGAAGCTCTTCATCGCGTCCTGCAGCTTGGCCGGGTCGACCCCGTTGGCTTTCGCGAAGTCGGCGATGTCGGCGTCCTTGTCCAGCCGCTTGCGCTCGACATGCATCGCCGCGAACACCTTGCGGTGCAGCGTGTCGACCAGGCCCAGCGCCTCGATGCCGAAGTAAAGCCGTTGCGCCTGTTCTTGCGCGGCGTTGAAGGCCACTGGCATGCGCTTGAAGTTGACGCTGGCCGGCAGCTTCTTGACCCAGGCGTCCAGCGCGGGCTCGAAGGCATGGCAGTGCGGGCACCAGTAGCCGAAGAACTCGACGACCTCGATCTTGTCGCCGGTGACCGGCACCGGCTGGGCCACACGGATGAAATCCTTGCCCTCGACCGGCCCGCCCTGGGCCCACACCGGCAAGGCCAGGCCCGCGAGGGCGAGCACGCTGGCATTCAATCCAAATTCACGACGGTTCATGCGGTGGCACCTTGGTTGTCAGAGAAGCCCGATCCGGGTTCAACGGCTGATGGAGCCGCCCGGTGGACAAGTGGTTCAACGCTCGACCCGCACCAGGTTGGCCTCGATGCCACCGGCGGCCAGCTTGGCCTGGGCATCCTCGGCCTGCTCGCGGGCGTCGAACGGGCCCAGCCGCACCCGGTAGACGGTGCGGCCGGCTTGTTCGCGTTCGGTGATCCTGGCCGACAGGCCCAGCATCGCCAGCTTGGCGCGCTGGGCATCGGCGTCGTCGGGCCGGGCGTAGGCGCCGGCCTGCACGAAGAAGGCCGCCACCGGCGCAGGGGTGGTCGCGGCATGGCCGGCCGCGCTGGCCGCAGCGGCCGCACGCGACGCGGCCCGGGCGGCCACGGCGGCCGATGCCGGCCCGACCGGCTGGCCGGCCAGCAAGGCGGCCGGGTCGCGGCCGGCGCGGGCGGCTTCGGCCGCCGAAGCCGGCGTGCGTGCGAGCGGCGCCACCGGTGCGGTGGCCACCGCGGGCGCGGGTGCGGGCGGCGCAGACGGCGCGCCGCCGGTCGCAGCCGCTGGCGTGCCAGCCACCGCGCCACTGGCCACGGCCGCCGGCCGCGCCGGGTTCTTGCCGGCCAGCGGGGCGTTCGGATCCCAGTGCTTGTTGCGTTCGGCCTCGGCGGCGTCCTGCTCGGCGCTGCGTTGCGGCACCTTGTTGATGAACGGGATCGGCGCCTTGGTGACGTACAAGGCCACCGCCAGCGCCACGCCCAGGCCGATCAGCAGGCCCACCACCAGGCCGACCGCGAAGCCGCCGCGCCGAAGTGGTTTCACGGGCTTCACGGGCCTCACGGGCTTCACGGCCTTCATGCGCCAGCCCCCGCGGCCACCTCGGCGGGCGGGGTGTCGCGGGCCATCACGTCGGGTGCACTCACGCCCACCATCGCCAGCGCGTTGCGCAGCACCTGGCGGGTGGCGGCCAGCAGCGCCATGCGTGCGGCGGCCAGCGCCGCGTCGTCGATCAGGAAACGCTCGGCGCCATACCAGCTGTGGAAGGCCGCGGCCAGGTCGCGCAGATAGAAGGCCACGTCGTGCGGCGCCAGATCGGCAGCGGCGCCGGCCAGCATGTCGGGGTAGGCCGCCAGCTTGAGCATCAGCGCGGCTTCGGTCGGCGCGGTCAGCAACGACAGGTCCACCCCGTCGGCAGACGCCGGGTCGACCACCCGGCCGGTGCGCGCGGTGTACTGCGCCAGCACCGAGCAGATGCGGGCGTGCGCGTACTGCACGTAGAACACCGGGTTCTCGTCGCTGGCCTTCAGCGCCAGGTCGACGTCGAAGACGAACTCGGTGTCGGCCTTGCGGCTGATCAGGAAGAAGCGCACCGCGTCGCGGCTGGTCCACTCGATCAAGTCGCGCAGCGTCACGTAGCTGCCGGCGCGCTTGGAGATCTTGACCTCGGCGCCCCCGCGCATCACCGTGACCATCTTGTGCAGCACGTAATCGGGCCAGCCCTGCGGGATGCCCACGCCGGCGGCTTGCAGCCCGGCACGCACCCGGGCAATGGTGCCGTGGTGGTCACTGCCCTGCACGTTGATGACCTTGTCGAAACCACGCTGCCACTTGTCGATGTGGTAGGCCACGTCGGGCACGAAATAGGTGAACACGCTGCCGTCGCCGGACAGCGGCTCGGCTTTCGGCCCGGCCGCAGCCGCAGCCGACTTGCGCATCACACGGTCCTTGTCGTCACCGTAGTCGGTGCTGCGCAGCCACAGCGCGCCGTCGAGCTCGTAAGTCTTGCCCGAGGCGACGAGGCGGGCCACCGCTTCGGCCACCTTGCCGCTGGCGTACAGGCTGGATTCGAGGAAGTAGTGCTGGAACTTGACGCCGAAGGCCTGCAAGTCCAGGTCCTGCTCATGGCGCAGGTAGGCCACCGCGAACTGGCGGATCGAATCGAGATCGGCCGCATCGCCGCTGGCGGTGAAGGCGCGGTCGTCGGCGTGCACCGTCTTCCTGGCCAGGAAGTCGACGGCGATGTCGGCGATGTAATCGCCGTTGTAGGCATCGGCGGGCCAGCCGGCGTCGCCGGGCTTGAAGCCCTGCAGCCGGGCCTGGGTGCTGCGCGCCAGCGTGGCGATCTGCACGCCGGCGTCGTTGTAGTAGAACTCGCGGGTCACCGCCCAGCCCTGACTCTCATACAAATTGCAGATCGCGTCGCCCAGCGCGCCCTGGCGGCCGTGGCCCACGTGCAGCGGGCCGGTCGGGTTGGCCGAGACGAATTCGCACATCAACTTGTGGCCGTTGGCCGGGCGGGCACCGAAGCCGCTGCCCGCGGCCAGCACCTCGACCACCACCGCCTGTCGCGCGGCGGCGCTAAGCCGCAGGTTGATGAAGCCCGGACCGGCGATCTCCAGCGCCTCGACCCAGCGCTGCACGGCGGGCTGGGCGTTCAACGCCACGATCAGCTCGGCGGCCAGTTCGCGCGGGTTGCGCTTCAGTGGCCGGGCCAACTGCATCGCCGCGGTGATGGCGAAATCGCCATGCGCGGCCTGCTTGGGCGACTCGAAGGCGGGGCTGTAAGGGGCGTGCGAGGTGTCGGGCGCGAGCTGCGCGATCGCGGCGCCCAGCGCCGCCAACAGCTCCTGCTTGGCTTGGATCATGGGGCAGGATTCTACGGTTCGGGGTGGCGGTGCGCAGGCCCTGCGGCGGGCAGGCAGGAGGGCGCACCGGCGGCCTCAGGGACAGGCCGCTCCCGGGATCGGCCGCTTCAGTCCGGACGCCGACCTGCCGACAACCAGAGGTGACCCGCTGCTGCGGCCCGCCCGACCCTGCCTGACCGCCCATGTCCGCCCGCCCCGCCTTCGCCGCCCTCGACTTCAGCCTGCCGCCCGCGCCGCCGCTGGCCGACCCCGGCCTGCCCGAGCGCATCGGCAAGTACCGCGTGCTGTCGCGCCTGGGCGAGGGTGCCACCAGCGAGGTGTTCCTGGCGGTCGACGAATTCCACCACCGCAACGTGGCGATCAAGCGGGTGCGCGCGGCCACGCTGGGCGAGAGCGTGGAAAACCACTACCGCGAGCGCTTCTACGCCGCCGAGGCCGCGCTGGCCGGCAAGCTGGCGCACCCCAACGTGGTGCAGATCTTCGACGCCGTGCCCGACCCGCTGCAGCCCTACCTGGTGATGGAGTATGTGGAGGGCGTGACGCTGCGGCGCTTCTGCCGGCCCGATGCGCTGCTGTCGCTGGCCCAGATCGTCGAGATCGGCTTCAAGTGCGCGATGGCGCTGGACTACGTGGCGCGCCAGGGCCTGATCCACCGCGACGTGAAGCCGGCCAACATCCTGGCGCTGCTGACCAACGACCTGGTCACTGACATCAAGATCACCGACTTCGGCAGCGTGTTCGACCAGACCAGCGACCGCACGCAGGTGTTTCGGGTTGGCTCGCTGGCCTACATGTCGCCCGAGCAGCTGGACGGCAGCACGCCCGACACCCGCGCCGACATGTACTCGCTGGCCGCGGTGCTCTACCACCTGGTGAGCGGCCGGCCACCGTTCGATGCCGCCAACCAGGTGGCGTTGATGCACCAGATCTACCACGCCCAGCCGGCGCCGCTGGCCAGCCTGCGCGAGGGCGTGCCGCCACGCATGGACGCGCTGCTGCGGCAGGCGCTGTCCAAGCAACCGGGCGACCGCCCGGCCAGCTGGGAGGCGTTCGCCCGTGAATGGTCGCTGCTGGTGGCCAACGGCGAAGTGCCGGTCGGCCGGCTGCAGGACGTGCTGGATTCCGAGCGCTTCAACCTGCTGCGCACGCTGGAATTTTTCGAGGGCTTCGGCGATGTCGAGCTGTGGGAGGTGGTGCACCGCGCACAGTGGCTGCGCCACCGCTTCGGCACCGCGCTGTACCGCAAGGGCGACGAGGGCAACACCTTCCACATCATCGCCCAGGGCCGGATCGACGTGTACCGCGACGGCCAGCGGGTGGCCCAGCTGGGCGCCGGCACCTCGGTGGGCGAGATGGCCTACCTGGCGCCCAGCGCCGCCCTGCGCGTGCACAGCGCCGACGTGATGGTGGCCGAACCGGCCACCACCATCGCCTTCACGCCCGAATCGCTGGACGTGCTGAGCCCGGGCACGCGCCACCTGTTCGACGCGGGATTCATCCGCGTGCTGGTGCGCCGGCTGCATGCCGCGCACGAGTTGCTGGCCCACCCGCGGCGCATCCTCTGAGCGCGGCCGCCGCTGCGGCGCGGCTGCGGCGCTCGGGGCACATTGTCGGTTGACGGGCGCTCTGATCCAATCGTGACCGGTCCATCGAGACTGCATCCCCACGAGGAAGAGGAAACCCACCATGCTCAAGAAACTCACCCTGGCCGCGGCCGCGTTGTTCCTGTGTGCCGGCCTGGCCCACGCTGCCGACGATTGCGAAAAACAGGCGGCCGACAAGAAACTGGCGGGTGCCGCCAAGACCAGCTTCGTCAAGAAGTGCAGTGCCGATGCCGTCACCGCGTCGCCCGCTGCCGCCGGCTGCGAGAAGGCCGCCGGCGACAAGAAGCTGGCCGGCGCCGCCAAGACCAGCTACATGAAGAAGTGCACCGCCGACGGCGGTCCGGCCGCTGCGGCCAGCGCCGCGTCGGCGCCGTCCGCGGGTGCTGCCTGCGACCAACAGGCCGCCGACAAGAAGCTGGCGGGCGCTGCCAAGACCAGCTTCGTCAAGAAGTGCACCGCCGAAGCCAAGTGACCGGCTGACGGCTGCACGGCAACGGCCACGCTGCCTGCGGGCGGCGTTTTCATGGTCCGCCACCGCCTGCGGGCGGCGTTTTCATGGTCCGCCACTGCCAGCCGGCGGCGGTTTGCATGTAGGCACCACCGGGTGGCGTCTTTCAGGGTCGCGCGTAGCTGGCGCTGACCTCCGGATCGAAGCGGTCGATGGCCCGCGAAGGCGGCAGCGGCAGCATCTTGGCCTCGTGCGGGCGGTCGACCAGCCAGTCGGTCAGCGTGGCCGACGCCCAGATCGCGCTGAGCGTGACCCACGAGGTCATCGTGAACACCGCCGCGCCCGACACGCCCGCGCCCACCGCGCAGCCGCCCGCCAGCATGCCGCCGAAGCCCATCAGCACCGCGCCGGCGATGTAGCGCCGCATCGCCTGGCCACCCTGGAAGCCCTCCCACTTCAGCTCGCGCCACAGCGCGGCCGACAGGAACGCGCCCAGCGCCACGCCGGGCACCAGGCCGAGGTCGAACTTCAGCGCCTGGCCGGGCGGCGACAGCACCAGCATCAGGGTGTCGGCGGCCGGGCCGGTGAACGACAGGCTCTGGATCGGGATCACCAGGTCGAAGGCGGCGCGCGAGATCTTGAAGGTCGTCCACCAGGCCAGCGCCACCATCACGCCGACGCCGATGGCGCCGAACCAGCCCCAGAAGCGCACCCGCTGGCGCCAGCCCCAGAACAAGGCCGCCGCCAGCCAGGCCGCACCGAACAGCAGGCCACCGCCGTGGCCCCAGCCGGTCAGCACCAGCAGGTCGCGCGCCGAGCCGCCCTCCACCGTCCACCAACCGGCCACGGCCAGACGAAGGGGCGACAACAGGCCCGACAGCGCCGACTGCGCGGTGACCGCGAACACCAGTCCCGACAGCAGCGCCCGCAGATTGCCCTGGGCGGCCAGCACCAGCAGCCGGCTGGAGCAGCCGCGCGCCAGGATCATGCCGGCGCCGAACATCGCCCCGCCGATCGCCGCGCCCGACAGGCTGCCGCGCGCCGCCAGTTGGCGCGCATCGCCCACGTCCAGCACGCCGGCCACGATCAGGCTTTGCGTCAGCAGCACGGCGGTGGAGAAGGTGAACAGCCAGACCGTCAGCTTGCCCTCCCGGGTGCCGCGGGCGAATTCGATCACCGCCGAGCGCATGCAGAAACGCGAGCGGTGCGCGAAGAAGCCGAACAACAGACCGATCGCGCCACCGGCCAGCGTGATGGTCGCCATCTCGCCGGCCCGGCTGAGCAGGGTTTCGAGGTTCATGGCGACGATCGCATCGATTTATCCGTAGCTGCTGATAGGCGGATGATCGCATCGACCGCCGGCGTCCGCCTTGATCAAGGTCAGCCCGAACTGCCGGAACGGCCGGAACAACATGCCCGCCCGGCGGCCGGCAGCCCGCGATCACATCAGCGTGTCGGCCCAGATGTTGCGAGCCCAGGCCTCGGCGTAGCGGCCTTCCAGGTCGGACCGCACGTCGGACACGCCGCCCGAGCCGCCGATGGTGAAGAAGCTCTTCTTGGGTGATTCGTACTCGTGCACGCTGGCGACGTGGATCACGTGGGTGGCGTCGACATAGCTCATGCAGACGTTGGTCAGCATCGGGTGCGGGTTGATCTCCAGGCCCTGCAACTCGGCGACGATCGCCGCGGCCGTGACCTTGGCGTGCGAGTTGGCCATGTGGGCCGACTTGGGCATGCCCTGCGCCACCTGGATCGCATCGCCGATGACGTGGATGTGCTTGGCCGCGGTCGACTCGAAGCTGAGGAAATTGACATGGCACCAGCGGCCGTTGGCATTGGCCAGCCCGGTCTGCACCGCCAGCGCGCCGGCGCGCATCACCGGCAGCACGTTGAGCACATCGGCCTTGACGTCGTCCTGCACTTCGAACTTGACGCTGCTGGCCCTGGCGTCGACGGCAGCCACCTTGTGCTGCGGGCGGTACTCGATCATGTCGCCGTACAACTCGTTCCAGGCCTTCTTGAACAGCGCGCCCTTGGAGGTGACGTCGGGGTTGCCGTCCAGGATCAGCACCTTGGATTTCGGCTTGGCCTGCTTGAAGTAGGCCGCCACCACGCTGGCGCGCTCGTAGGGCCCGGGCGGGCAGCGGTAGGGCGCCTCGGGGATGGTGATGGCGTAGACGCCGCCGTCGCGCATGGCCTCGAGCTGGCGGCGCAACGCCAGGGTCTCGGGGCCGGCCTTCCAGGCGTGCAGGATCTGGCCGCTGTCGTGCGCAGCCTTCAGGCCTTCGGTCTGCTCCCATTGGAAGTCGATGCCCGGCGCCAGCACCAGCTTGTCATAGCTGACCTTGCCACCAGAGGCCAGCGTGGCCACCCGCTGGGTGGCGTCGATCGAGGCCACCCAGTCTTGCACCAGCCGCACGCCGTGCCTGGCCGACAGGCCGGTGTAGGGGTTGGTGATGTCGGCCATGGTCTTCATGCCGCCCAGCACCAGGTTGGACACCGGGCAGGAAACGAACTGCGTGTTCGGCTCGACCAGCATCACGTCGATGCGGTAGTCGGACAACAGGCGTACGTACTTGGCCGCGGTAGCGCCGCCGTAGCCGCCGCCCACGACCAGCACGCGGGCCTTCGAGGCCGAGCCGCCGGTGCTGGCGCAACCCGCCAGGCCCAGGGTACCGCCGGCCACCAAGCCGGCCAGGAGGTGTCTTCGTTGCATGGTCGCCCTTTTACTTCTGGGCCGCGAAATACGCGGCGACGGTCTCGAGCTGCTCCTGCGAGTAGCCGCGGGTGATCTGATGCATGATCGTTGCAGGTCGCTGGCCGTTGCGGAAGGCCATCAACTGGCTGAGCAGGTAGTCTTGCGGCATGCCGGCCAGCCGCACCATGGCCTGGCCCTCCACCGCACGGCCGTCCGTGCCATGGCACTGGGCGCAGGTGGCCGCCAGCGACCGGGTGCGCAGCCGCTGGGCATCCTGGGCCCAGGCTGTGCCGCCCGCGCACCACAGCGCGGTCAGCAGCAGCGCCGCGGCCAGCGGGCGCCGGCGGTTCAAGGAAGGTGCGTGCATCCGGATCTCCAGGGTCTGGCAGTTGGCAGTTCAGGGCTGGCCCACCGCCGCCGAACGCAAGGTCGGGGGCTTGATGTGCCGGGATGTCAGAGCGTATAGTGTCTGAAATATCATTGAATGCTGATGTAGTGTTATCCCTGAGCCCCTCCTGGCGAAAGCTGCTGCGAATGTTGCTGTCCTGCGCGGCCCTGCTGCCTGCGCTGTGGGGAGTCGCGGGCCGGTCGACGGCAGCGCCGGTCGAGCCCGCCACGGTATCGATGGAGGTGGTGCAGGTGGCCGAGAACGCCTACTACGTGCAGGGCCTGTCGGCGCTGGGCTCGCCGGCCAACCAGAACTTCATCTCCAACGCGGCCTTCGTCATCACCGACGACGGCGTGGCCGTGATCGACGCGCTGGGCTCGCCGCCGCTGGCGCAGCGCTTGCTGGCCGAGATCCGCCAGCGCACGGCGCAGCCGGTCAAATGGGTCTTCGTCACCCACTACCACGCCGACCACATCTACGGCCTGCAGGTCTTTCGCGACCAGGGCGCCACCATCGTGGCCCATGCGCTGGCCCGTGACTACCTCGCATCCGACACCGCCCGCCTGCGCCTGCAGGCCAGCCGTGTTGAGTTGTCGCCGTCGGTCGACGCCCAGACGCGGCTGGTGCCGGCCGACCGCTGGGTGGGCGCCGTCGACGCCCATGCCGACACGGTGATCCGGGTCGGCCAGACCGATTTCCTGCTGCGTCCGGTGGGCCCGTCGCACAGCCCCGAGGACCTGGTCGTCTTCGTGCCCTCGCTCGGCGTGCTGTTTTCGGGCGATCTGCTGTTTCGGGGCCGCATCCCCTTCGTCGGCCAGGCCGACAGCGGCGGCTGGATCCGCGCACTCGACCGCCTGCTGGCGCTGGACGCCCGCCTCGTCGTGCCCGGCCACGGCCCGCTGTCGAGCGAGCCGCGGGCCGACATGGCCTTGACGCGCGACTACCTGCAGATGCTGCGCGACCGCATGGGCGAGGCCGCCCGCAACATGGAGCCGTTCGACGAGGCCTATGCCCGCACCGACTGGAGCCGGTTCAGCGACCTGCCGCTGTTCAAGGTGGCCAACCGCATGAACGCCTACAACACCTACCTGCTGATGGAACGCGACGCCCCATGACGGCACCCGCCCCGGTCTCGGCGGGCGGGCACCGCCGCCAGGCGCTGCGGTCGCTGGCGGCGGCTGCCATGGCTGGCTGGGGGGCGGGCATGGCGGCGCTGCCCGGGCCGGCGCAAGCCGCGCCGGCCACCCTGGGCGACCGGGTGCCATGGCCGCGCGTGGCGCTGCTGGACGGCGGCACGCTGACCGCCGCCGACCTGCACGACACCGCCGTGGTGCTGGTGTTCTTCACCACCACCTGCCCCTACTGCCGCCGCCACAACGCGCGGCTCGATTCCCTGGTGCAGGCCACCGGCGGCCAGCCGCTGCGGGTGATCGGCGTCGCCGGCGACGCCGATGCGGCGGCCGTGCGCGACCACGTGCGCCAGCAGGGCTACCGATTCGCCGTGACGTTGGATGCCCATCGTCTGCGCCCCTTGCTGAGCCAGCGGCGCGTGGTGCCGCTGACCTGCGTGATCGACCGTGCCGGCCGGCTGGCCGAGGTGATCGCGGGCGAGATGGCCGAGGCCGACGTGCTCGGTCTGGCCCGCTGGGCCCGTGCCGTCTGAAACCCTTGGCCACCTGGGAGCCTGCGATGAACCGATCGGCGCCAACCTGCCAGACCGCCCGCCTTCCCGCGCTGCTGCGGCTGGCGGCGGCTGTCGCCCTGGCGCTGGCGATGCCAGCCAGCGCGGCCGAGACCGCAGCCTCCGCCAATGCCAACAGCCAGGGCAACGCCAGCCCCGCCGGTTCGGTCCCGACGATCTTTCGCGCTGCCGACCTGGCCCTGGGCGCCCGATTGCTGCAAGCGAACCGCTGCAGCGAATGCCATGTGCGCAAGGTGGGCGGTGACGGCAACGGCATCTACAACCCCAAGGGGCGCATTTCGACGCCGGCTGCGCTGCGCGGCATGGTCGACCTGTGCAGCACCGAATTGAACCTGCAGTTGTTCCCCGATGAAGTGACGGCCGTGGCCGCGGTGCTCAACCGCGACCACTACCGCTTCGCCGGCCGCTGACCGCAGGCGCGCAACGGCCCCCGAAGCGGCCCCGCCCGCGCTGCGTTGTTCACTACATCCGTGCGTGCCAATACAATCGATCTCAACCTATCGACAACGCCCATGGCCACGGCACCGAGCTCCACTGAAAACGCGGTTTTTGAATCGGTGGCCGAGTTGTTCTCGCTGCTGTCCACCCCGGTCCGGCTGAAGATCATCAGCGCCTTGTGCAACGGCGAGAAGAACGTCTCCGAGTTGTTGGACGAGATCGACACCACGCAGCCCAACATGTCGCAGCACCTGTCCACGCTGTACCGCGCGGGCGTGCTGGGCAAGCGGCGCGACAGCACCCAGATCTACTACCGGTTGCAAAGCGAACGGGTGGCCACGCTGTGCCGGGCGGTGTGCACCCAGGTGGCGATCGAGATGGACCCGGCCGCCGCGCTCAACCCGTCCGAACGGCTGCGGCCCGGGCCTGCACGCTGAGCGCCGGCCCGGGCCGCATCGGCCGGTCACCCCGCAAGCCGGGGGGCCGCACCGCGCAGGCCCGGGATGGTCGGCCGGTGCCGGCCGCGTCACACTCGGCGGACCTGTACCACCGGCCCTGTCCACCATGAGACGCCCCACCCGCGGCTTCACGCTGATCGAGCAGATCGCCGCGATCACCCTGGCTGGCGCGATGTCGGCCGTGGCCGTGCCGGCACTGGTCGACCTGCAGGCCGACGCCCAGGCCGCCACGCTGCGCAGCCTGGCCCAAGCGGCCACGTCGGCGATGGTCCTCAACCAGGCGGGCTGCCTGGTCACCGGCCAGGCCGTGCAGGCTGGCAAATGCAGCGCAGTGCGGCAATGCGGCGATGTGGCCGACCTGCTGCTGGCAGGGCTGCCGCCCGGCTATCGTGTGGCCGATGGCGCGCTGGGCGAGGCCGGCGCCACCACGACCTGCCGGCTGGCGCGCGACCCCGACGGCAGCGAGGCGCCGTTCATCGGCATCGCGACTGGACGCTGAGCACAGCGCGATCGGCCGCTGGCGCATCGCGCCGAGCGGCTGCGCCAGCGGCGCAATCAGCCGCCGTCCAGCCTGCCCGATCAGTCTGCGGTCAGTTCAGCCAGGCTGGGGCCGCGCGACACGTCGGGGGCCACCGGCGCCGACCAGCTCACACCCTCTTCGCGCGACCAGCGCGCCAGGCTGCCATCGGCCAACGCGTCGCCGATCACCTTGTCGAGCGCGGCACGCAGTTCGGTGGCCGGCGCCAGCGTGACGAAACCCAGGTTGATGCCGATCGGACGACGGTAGTCGGCGGCCACCAAGGGCGTGCCCGGGTGCGTGAGTTGCCAACCGTCGTACAGCGCCAGTGGCACGAAGGCGACGTCGATGCGGCTGCCGGCGGGCTTGGCGAGTTCGGTCAGCGCGTCGTCGCGCAGTGACAACGACACCACCTTCGGGCGCAGCGCGCCTTGCTTCCAGCCCAGCGCCACGGCGCTGGCCAGCGTGCCGCTGACGGCGCCCAGCCGGCGCCCGCCCAGGTCGGCCAACTGCACCAGCGGCGGCGAACCGGGCCGCTGCACCAGGCCGAGCGACACCGCCAGGTAGGCCCGGCTGGCCACCAGCGTGCCCAGCGGCACGAACGGCCGATCACGCATCCGTTTGGCACCGGGGTAGCCGGGCGTGCGCGAGGTCGGCCGACCGGCCGGCCCGAGGTCGCTGGCCAGCAGCGGAAAGCCGCTGGCCACGTCGCACAGGCCCGCCGACAGCAGCGCGTTGACCTCATTGGTCAGCGCGCTTTCCTTTTCGTAACTGGTCTCGAAGGGCAGCACCACCAGCTCGCGGCCGACCGCCTGGGCCAGTGCGGCGGCAATGCGCAGGTCGAGCCCACGGGTCGTGTTGCCGGCTTGCCAGGACAGCGGCGGGTTGTCGGCCGCCATGCACACCGTCAGCGGCTGTGCCCGCGCCGGCGCGCCCATCAGCAGCAGCGCGGCGATGGCCAGCACACCGGCCAAGGCGATGTCAGTTTTCCTTGCCACCGCGGCTCCCCACGTAAGCCCACAGCACCGCAATCTGTTCCGCTGTCAGCGCCTCCTTGAACGAGGGCATGTTGCCCTTGCCCTGGCTCACGCTGTGCTGGAACCGATCCGGGTCGTCGACCGGGAACTTTCGCAAGTCGTACACCGTGGTGCCTGAATTGACCATGTTGCGGCCGTGGCACTGCGAACAGGTGCGGTGGTACTGCGCCCGCCCCTGCTCGATCTGCTCGGCCTGAAAGCGGGCGCCGTTGCGGGACGCCCCGATCGCGGCCACGCTGGTGTCCTGCGCCAGCGCGGCCGCCGGCAGTGCCAGCAGTGCCAGCAGTGCCAGCCGTACCAGCAATACCGGGCCAAAGGGCGCCCAGCGCCAAACCGCGCCGGTCACTGCAATGCGAAGGTCCACACCGAGCCACCGGCCGGCGTGGCGGCCATGCGCTCATCACCCAGCAGCGCCCAGACACCGCCCGCACCGACCGTGATGGTCACGTACTGCTTGCCCTGATGCTCCCAGGTGACGGGCAAGCCGATGATGCCGGACCCGGTCTGGAACTCCCACAGCTTCTTGCCGTTGTCGGCATCCACCGCCATGAACTCACCGGTGGCCGCACCGGTGAACACCAGCCCGCCAGCGGTCGACAGGGTGCCCGCCATGCTGGGCTGGCCCGGCCACGCCATTTGCCACTTGCTCTTGCCGGTCATCGGGTCGATGGCGCTCAAATAGCCGTGCGGCTCGTTCTTGGGCATGGTGACCCCGCGGAAGTTAACCCCGAGGTACCACTCGCCCTGCTTGTATTCAGGCTTGGCGATCTGGTACGGCCAGCTGATGTTCAAGGTGTTGGCATAGGCCAGCTTGGTCGTGGGGTTCCACGACATTGGCTGCCAGTTCTTGCCGCCGAGCACCGAGGGGAACACCTCCTCGTCGCTGCCGGCGCGGATGCGTTGGAGCACCGCCGACTCGACCGGGCGACCGGTCGTCAGATCGATCCGGTCGGCCCAGTTGACCTTGACGTAGGGGTTGGCGGCCAGCAGCTTGCCGTTGGTGCGGTCGAGCACATAGAA
>JBBQVF010000073.1:0-22396 GCA_038211805.1 Burkholderiales bacterium
CACCAACGCCCTCAACTCAGCGCTGTGCCGCCTGCGCGAGACGACTCTCTCTTCTGCCATCGTGTCCACCTATTCGCTTGATGGACACGATCGTTAGCCGATCAGCTCGGCTGTTCAAGATGGGACGGCCAGACGCTTACGTGTCAGCGACGCGGCCGGCACGCCCAGCGTCAGGCGCGCGGACAGGGCCAGCACGCGCAGCCGGCCGTCGGCATTGCGGCCGACCTCGGCGCTGACCTGGCAGCCGATCGGCTCGGGCTGCTGCTTGAACTTGCGCAGCGCAAACAGCAGTGACGCGCTGAGGCAATTGCCCACCGCCGACGCCAGCAGTTGCACCGGCGTGGGCCCGCCGCCCGCGCCCAGCGGCGGCGGTTCATCGGCGCGCAGCAGCGGCAGGCCGTTGCCGTAGTCGATGTCGAACTGGTAGTCGGCTGCCTGGGTGAGTTGCACGGTCTGGGTGGCATCGCTCATGGGGTTCTCCGGGTGACGCGTTGGACAGGCTCAGTGTGCGCCGTGGCGCCCTACGCGGACATGACCCAGATCGACCGGCTGCGCGGAAACCCGAAGCCGCTTCCGAAATGCCGCCAGCGCCGCCAGCGGCAACAGCGATGCCAGCGGCAACAGCGACGCCAGCGCCGACAGCGGCACCAGCGAAACCAGCGAAGCCAGCGACCTCAGCCCGACGGCGCGGAAGCGGCCCGCCGCAGCACGGCGCGGTAGCCCGGCGCGATCTCCATGCGCGCCGTCGTGCCCTGGCGCCGCAGCAGCGCATGGGCGCGCGGCAGCTGCCAGCACGGCACCTGGGTAAACAGGTGGTGCTCGCTGTGGAAATTGACCCAGTACGGCGCCAGCAGGGCCCGCGCCACCCAACCGGCCCGGGTGGTGCGGGCCTGGCGCAGCGGATCGGCCTGGCCCTGCCCCACCAGCGCATGCTCGGCGATGTTGCGCACGCGCGAGATCAGCGGCAGCCAGCTGGCCATCGGAAGCAGCCACAACACCAGCCACAGCCAGCCATGACCGGCCATCGCGAACACCGCGAACCCCAGCGCGTTGCCAAGCAGAAAGCGCTGGCCCCGCACCAGCTCTTGCGACTGCTGTACCAAATGCCGCAGCGGCGCCCCCGGTGCCCGGCGCGCGCGGGCGCTCGCCAGCAGCGGGCCGAGCCGTTGCTTGAAGAAGGTCTGGCCACTCAAATCGCGCAGCAGCTTGCGCCGCAGCGAGACCCGGCTGATCGGGAACGGTGCCGACAGCGGCAGGTCGGGGTCTTCGGCCTGTTGCACGTAGCGGTGGTGCTGCAGGTGGTAGGGCCGGTAGTCGTTCAAACTGGATGAGCAGAACCAGCGCGCCAGCCGGTCGTTGACCCGGCGGTTGGGGTGCAGCAGGCCGTGGGCCGCGTCGTGCATCAGGATGAACAGGCCCAACTGGCGCGCGCCGACCACCAGCACGCCCAGCGGGATCGTCACCGGCCACAAGACGCCGGCCACCATCGCCAGGCCGATCACGGCCCAGCAGTGCGCCACCAGCCACAAGCCGCGCCAGCGCGAGCGCGCGGTCAGCGCACGCCACTCGTCGGGGCTGAAGAAGTCCTCGGGTCGCGCGCGGGGGGCGGTGGCCATGGCGGCGCTCAGAGCGTGAGCGTGCCGGCCAGCGGCAGCCGGTCTTCCAGGCCCCAGGCGCTGGCCAGCAGCCAGGCGCGGCCGGGCTGGCCGGCGGCTTCGCCCAGTGCCTTGGCCAGCCAGGCCAACGACGGCCGGTCGAGCCCGGCGGTGGGCTCGTCCAGCAGGGTGAGCGTGCAGCCGGCACTGAGCGCCGCTGCCAGCGCCACCTTGCGCCGCGTCCCGGCGGACAGCATGAACATCGACTTGGCGCGGTGCGGCTGCAGGTCGAAGGCGTCGAGGTGGCGCTGCCAAGCCGATGCATCGAAACCCGGGTGCAGCGCCCGCTGCGCGACCATCAACTCGTCCGGCCGCAGCGCGTCCCAGGCCGCATCGCGTGGGTCGATCCAGCAGACATCGCGGCGCCAGGCGGCGGCGCCGGCGGCGCCGGCGGGGGGGTCGGTGTCGGTGTCGGTGTGGGGGTCGGGGGCGGGGTCGATGCGCCGGCCGGCCAGCGTGATCTGGCCGGTGCCGCGCAGCTCACCGGCCAACAAGCGCAGCAGGCTGGTCTTGCCACTGCTGGTGTCGCCTTCGAGCAGGGTCAGGCCGGCCGTCAACGCCGCCGACCAGCCGTCGAACAGCGCGGGCTGGCCGGGGTGGCCGAAGCACAGGTGGTCGACCCGCAGCACCGGGTTGCTCATGGCGCGGAGCGGGGCCGGGCGGTGGGTGCTGTCAGGTCGGCCATGGACGCGTTGTCGGGTAGGGCGGGGGCTGGGCGGATGGACGGAGGGACGAATGGACAGATGAACAAAAGGGAAAGCGGGCGATGGCGCGGGCGGCAGCACGGGCAGTGACACGGGCGCTGACAGGCTGCTGCGGCGCTGGCTGATTATCACGGCGCCGGGCCAGCGCCTGCGCTGAACCGCTGGGGTTCGGGGCCGTAGACTGGCAGCGGTGCGGACGCAGTGGCGGCGTCCGCTTCGATGCAGCACGAACGGAATCCGGTGACATGACCTTGGCAATGAGTTGGGACGATTGGGCCGCGCACGACGCGGTGGCGCTGGCCAGGCGGCTGCGTCGCGGCGAGGTGACGGCGGCCGAGTTGGCGGCCCAGGCCGCGGCCGCGGTGGCCCGGGTCAACCCGACGCTGAGCGCCGTGGTCGAGCTCTTCGACGACGCGGTGGCCGACCCGTTCAACGACGGCACCGATCCGGCTGGGTTTTTTGCCGGCGTGCCCCTCTTGGTCAAGGACCTCGGCCCCACGATGCAGGGGCGCCTGCAGGAAATGGGGTCGTTGTTCATGCGCGGCCACCGGCCCGCCGAGGACAGCTTCCTCACCCGCCAGATGCGCCGGGCCGGGCTGAACCTGATCGGGCGCACCACCACGCCCGAGTTCGGTGTCTGCTCGTCGGCCGAAAACCCGGCGGTCTATGTCACCCGCAACCCCTGGAACCCGGCCTACACCACGCTAGGCTCGTCAGCCGGCACGTCGGCGGTGGTGGCCGCCGGCGTGCTGCCGCTGTCACATGCCACCGACGGCGGCGGCTCGATACGCATCCCCGCCGGCGCCAACGGCAACCTGGGGCTCAAGCCTTCGCGCGGCGTGTTCTCGATCGCGCCCAGGCAGTCCGACCTGAGCGGGCTGGTCTCGACCCAGGGCTGCCAGAGCCGCACCGTGCGCGACACCGCCGCGTTCATCGACCACTGCCGCGGCGGCGCGCCCGGTGAGTTCATGCCCTACTGGACGCCACCCGAGCCCTACAGCCAGCTGATCCAGCGCGACCCGGGCCGCCTGCGCATCGCGCTGTCGCACGCGTGGGGCGACTACCGCGCCACGCCGCATTTCGTGGCCGAACTGGAACGGGTGGGCCGCTTCCTGGAAAGCCTGGGCCACCAGGTCGACTGGGCCTTGCCCGCAGTGGACTACCGCGCCGCCTTCGGCGCCCAGACCACCTGCTACATCAGCAACTTTGCGCAGACCATCGGCAACCTGCTGGCGGCTGCCGGCCTGGACCGGCCGCCGGCCGATCTGATCGAGCCGATCAACATCCGGATCTGGGAGGCCGGCCTGCGCACCAGCTTCACCGAGCGGGCGCAGATGCAGGCGGTGTTCAACACCACCTCACGTGCCTTCGGTGCGTTTTTCGAATCGTGGGACATCCTGCTCACGCCGATCACCGCACTGCCCACGCCGCCGCTCGGCACCACCGCCTACCTCACCCTCAGCGACAACCCGTCGGTGCTCGACTGGTTCGACCACCTGTGGCGCAACTTCGCCTACACGCCGCTGTCCAATCTGTGCGGCATCCCGGGCCTGTCGATGCCGCTGGGCACGCAGGCGTCGGGGCTGCCGCTGGGCATCCAGGCCCAGGCGCGGCAAGCCAACGACGGGCTGCTGCTGCAACTGGCCGCGCAGATCGAACGCGCGCTGGGCGGCCGCTGGAACGACGGCCGCCTGCCCGCCGTGCATGTGACCCGCCCTTGAGCGATGCGCTGCGCGACCAGCGGTCGCCGGTCGCAGCGCGTCGGCGCGTCGGCGCTAGGGCTTGAGCTCGAAGCCGCCACGCAAGCGTTCGATGCGCGCCCGGTTGGCACCGAGATCGCGTTGGCCGAGGCGCGATGCCGACCGCACCTGCACCACACCGCCCGCCGGGTCGAACCAGAATTCGACATCGTCGACGAATTGCATCAGCGGTGTGGTGAAGGTGGCGTAGAGGTAGTCGGGGCCCGCCTTCTCGACCCGCGACCCGGGGCTGGCTTCGACCAGCGAGCGCAGGCGGGCCATCGCCGCGCCGGGGGCGTCCTGGTAGCGCAACGGTGCAATCTGCGCTTCGGCATGCCGCGGGTGCTCGGGGAACAGCGCGGCCTGGCTGCTGACGCTGTTGGGGGTGGTGGCCGGCGGCTTCAGGCGGCCCTCCCGCAGGCCCAGATCCTGCGGCGGGCTGCCGCGCAGCAGGCCGAGCCGGCCGGCACCCAGCCCGGCGGCCAGCAGCACGGCCACGACGATGAGCAACCACTTCAAGATCTGCATCGGAAACCTCGCTCTGCATGAAAAGCCGGATTGTCTGCGCCCCGTCGCGGGGCCGCTGCCGGGCAGCGCGGCAAACCTGGCCAGCAGGCCGCCCTGGCCGGCCGCTCGCTCAGCGCATCAGCGCATCAGCGCACCGACACCCGCGGCCGGCCTGGGGTAGGCTGATGTCCCGTTCACTGCCCACCGCCCTCCACCATGCGCTACCGCCGCCTCGGCCCCACCGGCCTTCAACTCAGCAACTTCTCGCTCGGCTCCTGGGTGACGTACCACAACCAGGTCGACAACGCCGCCGCGGTCGAGATGATGGCCGCGGCCTACGACGCCGGCGTCAACTTCTTCGACAACGCCGAGGCCTATGCCGGCGGCCACAGCGAAACGGTGATGGGCCAGGCGCTCAAGACCCTGGGCTGGCCGCGGCTGAACTACGTCGTGTCGACAAAGTTCTTCTGGGGCATCGACCGCGACGGCGCCGCCATCAACCGCAAGGACACGCTCAACCGCAAGTACCTGATGCAGGCCATCGACGGCTCGCTGCAGCGCTTCGGTCTCGACCACATCGACCTGATCTACTGCCACCGGCCCGACCCGCTGACGCCGATCGCCGAGACCGCGCGGGCGATGAGCGACATCATCGACCAGGGCAAGGCGCTGTACTGGGGCACCAGCGAATGGGCCGCCGCCGACATCCGCGCTGCCTGGGACATTGCCGACCGCCACGGCTGGCACAAGCCGGTGGTCGAGCAGCCGCAGTACCACCTGTTCCACCGCCAGCGCGTCGAGCAGGAATACGCCAGCCTGTACGACGACATCGGCCTGGGCCTGACCACCTGGAGCCCGCTGGCCTCGGGCCTGCTGACCGGCAAGTACGCCGCCGGCGTGCCGGCCGACAGCCGCGGCGCGATGAAGGGCATGGGCTTCCTGAAGGACGGCCTGACCGACGGCGCCAAGAACGACGCGGTGGCCCGGCTGGCGACCATCGCCGCCGAGCTGGGCGGCACGGTGGCGCAGCTGGCGCTGGCCTGGGCGGCGCACAACCCGCGCGTCACCTCGGTGATCACCGGTGCGTCGAAATTGTCGCAACTGCAGGCCAACCTGGGGGCGCTGGCCTTGCAGGACCAGCTGACGCCCGAGCTGCTGGCGCGCATCGACGCCATCGCGCTGCCGCTGGCGGGCTGACGGCGCGGCCGGTGCCGGCGCCGGTGGCCGTGTTGGCCGCAGTGGCCGGCGGACCGCGGCCGGCTACAGTGCGCCCATCATGGCCAACGCCTTCTTCACCGGCAAGCGGGAACAGTTTTTCCGCCCCCTGACCCACGGCGATCGCGAGTGCTGCGCCGCCGTGCTGCGCAGCCTGTACGACCGCATCCACGGGCCGAATGCCGACTATTCCGAGGCGCTAACCCGCGAGTTGGTGGTGGGCATTGTGTTCCAGGTGCTGGCCGATCCGGCCCTGCGGGCGACCGTGTTCGCGCCGGGCGCCACGGCCTCGGCCGAGGACGAGCGCAGCTACGCCGGCGAGCTGGTGCGCAAGCTCAAGGAGCACGGCTGGCTCGAAGACTACAAGGACCCGATCGACCTCAAACCGACGCTGAAGATGACCCGCGCCGGCAAGGAGATGGCGGAAGTGCTGTCCAACCTGGACAACTCGCGTGCCCGCACCCGCCAGCGCAACATGCGCTCGGCCAAGAAGGCATTGGCTGCCTTCGTGGCCAGCCAGGATGTCGATGAGCTGCTCGACGGCCACGACTTCGCCACCCGCGTGGTGCAGGACCTGCAGGACGACATCGAGTACTTCCGCGCGCTGATCCAGAGCCTGACGCGCGAGGCGCTGGCGCAAAAGGTGGCCTGGAGCGAGTTCAACGAGTTCATCGAGAAGCGCTTCACCAAGGAGTACGCGGTGCGCCTGGTGGCCGATTCGGCCGAACGGCACCGCGGCCACATCGTCGAGCAGCTCGACCAGATCCGGGCGTTGCCCGACGAGATCCGCAGCGCCGTCGACGCTGCCCTGCTGCAGCGTGCCGCCTGGCTCGAAGACCAGGTGCAACAGCGCAGCCCGATGCTGTGGCTGAGCGACCGCATCGAGAGCATGGTCGAGGCTGCCTGCAGCCTGAAGCTGCCGATGCTGCGCTCGGAGATGAGCAACTACGTGCGCCGCTTCACCAGCCTGCTGCGGCAGGCGCTGTCGCTGGACTACAGCGCGCCATCGCCGCTGGGCCGCGCGATGAGCCTGCTGAAGGAACAGCCCGACGCCGACCGCCACGCCTTTCTGGATGTGATGGCCCGGCGCCTGGGCACGGCCGAGATCCGGCTGGCCGGCGCGGCCTTGCGCTGGACCGTGCGAGACCGCGACGTCGAGCGCGCCGCCCTGGCGCCGCTGGTGGTCGACGAAGCCAGCCGGCTGGAGGCTGCGATGCGCCGCGCCGAAGCCGAGGCCTTTGCGTTCAGCGACCAGGACGTGCTGGCCGGGCTGCTGCCCTACTTCAAGGCTGGCCGCCTGTCGCTGGACGAGTTGCCGGTGACCAGCGCCACCGAAGCCGTGCGCGTGCTGCATGCGGTGGGTGCCGCGCGATCGACCGAGGGCAAGCGCTTTCTCAAGGCCAGCAAGAAGCCCGAGGTGTTCGGCAACGCCTACTTCTCGGCCGACAACTTCGAGCTGCTGGCCGACCTGTCGACGCTGGCGGGCGCCGACACCGCCGGCACCGCCGGCACCGCCGGCACCGCAACCACCGCAACCACCGCAACCACCGCGCGATGATCCAATCCCTGCAACAGGTGCTGGAAGAGCGGCTGCACAGCGAAGGCGCCGGTGGCATCCGGCCCGACCGCTTTGCCGAACTGGCCGGCCGCTTGCTGGCGTCGGGCATCCTGTGGCGTGATTTTTCGCGGCCCGAGGCCGCGCTGTACGACGACGCGGCGCAGTGCGAGCAGCTGCTGCGCGAATACTTTGCCGTCACCGGTTTCGTGCTGGCTCACGATGCCGACGCGATGATCTTTCGGCTCTACCCGCCGGGTGAAGGTGGCGGCGCAGGGGGCGCTGGCAACGGCGGCGACGACGACGGCGTCAAGCGGCTGAAAGCCCGGCTGTCGCGCGACTTCGTGGCCGCGGCGATCGCGCTGCGCTTTCTCTACACCGAAGCCCTCACCGGCAAGCGCGAGCTGGTCAACGAGGTGCTGGTGATCAGCCTGGAAGAGCTGTCGCAGGCGGTGGTGTCGTTGCTGGCGCATTCGCTTCCCGCCTCCAACGCCGATCGGCTGGCCCTGCTGCGTGACCTGCGCAAGCACCGCATCGTGCGCTTCAACGACGGCGAGACGGCCGGCAGCATGGAGATGCTGCTGAGCGTGCTGCGCCCGGTGATGAGCTACGTCAGCGACGAGGCGCTGGACGATGGCCTGACGCTGGCCGGCCAGGCCGCAGCCACCCGGCTGACGCGATCGGCCCCTGCCGTGGTGCAGGCGCCAGGTCAGATCCCCCTTGATCCGGCGGTGCCCCCGGCGGTGCCCCCGACGGCGGCCCCGGCCGAACCAGCCGCGCCCGAACCGCCACCGCCCGACGCAGGCGCAACGCCGGGCCACAGCATGGTCCCGGCGCAGGGCAGCCTGCTGTGAGGATCGCCCGGCTGATCACCTGGCAATGGGGCTCGCTGGAGAGCCGCGAATGGGCCTTTGCCGACACCGTGCTGCTGACCGGTGAATCGGGCTCGGGCAAGTCGACGCTGCTGGATTCGATCCAGACCCTGCTGACCGCCGCCCACCAGCACCTGGTGCAGTTCAACATCGGCCAGGACGAATCCACCCAGAGCCGGCGCGGTGGCAAGGAGCCGCGCACGCTGGCCGCCTATGCGCTGGGCCAGCAGGCCGATGGCGTGTTTCTGCGGCCACGCTCGACCAGCTACGTGGCGCTGGTGTTCGAGGCCAGCGAATCGGCCGGTGAGCAAGCGCCGCCGTTCACCGCGCTGGTGGGCGTCGAGGCCCACGAGGACGCGGCCCGGGCCACCTTGTCGCGCAGCCTGTTCTTCATCGTGCGGCGGGCGCTGGGCTTGCCGCAGCTGCTGCGGCCCGGCGCTGCCGACCTGCCGCCGGTGGCGGTGCCGCTGAAAGACCTGTACCTGCACCTGCAGCACCAGATGCGGGTGGGGCCCGAGGTGGTGCAGCGGTTCGAGGACAAGACCAGCTACCTCACCCACCTGTACGGCGCGATGATGGGCAAGACCGCGGTGTCGGAGGCCGAGGCCTTCCGCGCCGCCAAGGCCATCGTCAAGGCAATGGCCTACAAGGAGCTGGGCGACGTCAACAACCTGGTGCGCGACGAGATCCTGGATGCGCATGACTTCAGCCGCGACCTCGACAAGATGCGCGAGCTGATGCGCTCGATGGCCGGCCTGAAGGCCGAGGCCGAGCGGCTGCAGCTCAACATCGACCGGCTCGACGCGGTGGCCGCGGCGGCCGGGCGGGTGCTGGACGATGCCCGCCGGTTCGTGGTGACGACCCTCGCGCAGGGCCTGCGCGCGGTCGACGATGCCGAGGGCGAACTGGAATCGGTGCGGCGGCAGATGGCCTTGCAGGTCAAGCGCAACCTGCTGCTCGAAGCGCGGCTGCAGCACCTGCGCGGCCAGCAGGCCCAGCTGACCGACCAGCTCGACACGGTGAAGGCCCAGCTGGCGACCAGCGACGTGGCGCAGCGCAAAGCCGCGCTGGAAAGCGAAGTGCGCAGCCTGCAGTCGCAGTTTCGCAGCCACTGGGCCGCCACCGTGCACGCGGCGGGCGGCATGACGCGGCTGGCGGCGCAGTTGCAGCAGTTGCTGGCGCTCGACCTCACCGCAGCACCGGCGCTGGCGGCAGCCGTCGATGCACTGCGGCCCACCGCGCAGGCGGTGTTGCGGCCCTGGCCGGCGATGGCCGCTGCGCTGCAGCCCGACGCCCGGCTCGACGCCGACCTGCCGGCCTTCGAGCTGGAGAGCTTCGACGCCGACCTGGTGCGGCTTGAATCGGGCATCCGCGGCCATGACGAGTCGCTCTCGGGCGCGGTGGTGACTGCCCTGGCGCAGGCCAGCCAGCAGCGCGCCTTGCTGGACGACGAACGCAGCCAGCGCGATGCCGAATTGCGCCAGCTGCAGGCCGGCCGCTCGCCCGCGCCCGAGGCCGTGCGGGTGGCGCTGGACCTGCTGGAGCGCGAGCTGCCGCAGGCCCGACCGAACATCCTGTCGCAGCTGGTCGAGCCGCGGCCCGGCACGACCTGGCAGCACGCGATCGAAGGTTACATGGGCGGCGACCGCTTTGCGCTGATCGTCGAGGCCGGCTTCGAGGCCGCCTGCACCCGGCTGGTGAAGCGCCGGTTTGCCCAACGCTCGCCCAAGGTGGTGCAGGGCAGCAAGGCGATGGCCGACACGCAGGGCCGCACCCTCGACCACCAGGCGGTGATGCACGAGCTGGTCTGCAGCCATCCGGTGGCCAAGGCCTTTCTGCTGGCCCAGTACGGCAAGGTGCGCAAGGTCGACAGCGAGGACGAGCTGGCACGCACCGCACAGGGCTTGATGGAAGAAGGCATCGGCAGCCGCGGCTACGGCATGTTCTCGTGTCGCGCACCCGACCAGGACCTGGCCTTCGGCGAAGCCACCCGCCAGCGCCGCATGGTCTGGTGCGAACAAGAATTGCAACGGCTCGATCAGACGATGGCCGGGCTGGCCGACCTGCAGCGCTCATTGGGGGCCGTCTCGCGTTTGTTCTCGGGCGCGGCCTTCACCGCCTTCGCCCCGCTGATGGAGGCGGTGTTGTCCAGCCAGCTGCAGTACGCCCACGCCGCCCAGTCGCTGGCCGCGCTGGACTTGTCGTCGATCGCCGCGCTGGAAGCCGAGCGGCAGGCACTGGGCCTGCGCCTGCAAGTTGCCCAGCAGGGCTACGACACCGAACTGCTGCAGGTCGGCGAGAACAACAAGACGCTGAAGGACCTGGGCCAGCGCGAACGCGGCTTGCTGGACCGGCTGCCGGCGCTGCAGGCCGAGCGCAACAGCGCCCTGGCCTGGGCGCCGCGCTTCGCGCAGGCCGCGCCCGAGCTGGCCACCGAAACCCAGCTGATTGCCGATTCCCGGGCGCTGGCCGACGGCGCCGACGTCAGCCTGGACGCCCTGCGCCAGCGCATCGGCGTGATGACCGCCGGCCTGCCCGCCGCGCTGCGCGAAGTGGCCGCCAGCGTGCACGGCTACCTGATGAGCGTGCGCAACGACCAGGAGCGTTTTGTCTACCTCGACCCACCCCGGACCTTCGACCGTATCGAGCAGCTGCTGCCGCCGGTGCTGGCGCTGTGCAAGACGGTGGACGAGCAGGTGCGCCGCCAACGGTCGATCGGGCTGGCCGAGAACCTGGCCCGGCTGCAAGAGGCCGAGAGCAGCTTCAACGCCGTCTTCACCACCAGCTTTTGCTTCAAGGTGCGCGACGAGGTGCGGCAAGGCGCGTCCACGCTGCAGAAGCTCAACCGGCACCTGAAGGACATCCAGTTCGGATGCGACAACTACCAGCTCGAATGGACCTGGGTGCCGCGGCTGCAGAAGGTGTTCGAGTTCTTCGAGGCGATGGAAGGCCTGGTCGACAGCTTCGAAAAGGAGCGCGGCTCGATCTTCGACTCGGCCCGCCTCAGCGACGAGCACCGCGCCACGGCGGGCGAGATACGGCGCCTGCTGCTGGCCAACGACCAGGGCGCATCGGAGCGCGCCTTGAAAGAGCTGGCTGATTACCGCAACTACCGGCGCTACGACATCATTCGCCACAGCCCGGTGGGCCAGACCAAGCTGTCGACCTGGGGCACCGGCTCGGGCGGTGAGCTGGAGACGCCGTTCTACGTCATCCGCTCGGCCGTGCTGGCCCACGCGCTGGGCCACTTCGGCCGCGACCGGCGCGGCGCTCCGGCGCTGCGGCTGATGCTGTCGGACGAGGCGTTCTCGAAGATGGACGAATCGCGTTCGCGCAGCGTGTTGCAGTTTCTGTCGAAGACGCTGGGCCTGCAGCTGGTGGTGGCGATGCCCACCTCGAAATCAGGCGCGGTGAAGCCCGAGTTCGACAAGGAGTTCACCTTCTCGAAGGTGATGGCCTCGCGCGACGGCACCGAGCTGTTCATCAGCGAGGTGCAGGAAAAAACGCTGCAGCGCGAGCCGATGGCCCAACTGTGGTCGGCGCATGCGTTGCGCGCCCGGGCGGTCGGCCGTCTGGCGCACGACCTGCTGCGGCAGGCGTCGGTGGACCTGCCTGCCGCCGACACCGCGCGCCCGTTGGCCGATGACCGATGACCGATGACCGATGACCGACGATGAGGCGGCAGCCGACGAGGCGGCGGGCGCCGGTGAGGCTGCAGTCGCCGGTGGGCTGGCGCCGCACCCGTTCCTGCTCAGGCTGCTCACCCGCCTGCTGGCCAAGGCCGACCGGTCGGCGTCGCCGCACGGCACCCGGCTGAAGCTCGATCGGCCCACTGCGCCCGAGCTGTACGGCCAGGTCGATGCCGAGGTGTTGCGCCGGCTTCAGCTGTTGATCGACGAGTGCTGCGCCACCGGCTGGGTGGGCCTGCGCCTGGACAGGGCCCGCGACTTCGCCAGCTGGGTCGATCGCAATCCGCAACTCGAACTGCTGGACTTCGACGCGCTGGCCCGCTGGGCCGGGTTTCAGCGCCGGGCCGATCAATGGCAGCGGCAATTGCTGGCGCACCTGGCCGCGCACTGGGCGCCAGCGCCCGGCACCGATCAGCCGGCGCTGCTGGATTACCTGGCGCGCAACCCGCTGTCGGCACTGGCCGAGCTGCCGCCGGCCGACGCCCTGCAGTGCCTGGCCGCACTGCAGCGGCTTTGCAGCGCCGGGGTGGCGGTGCCGCTGCGCGAGGCATCGGCGCGGGTGTTCCAGGGCCGGTCCAAGGTGCTGGACAACCGCGAGGAGCTGCTGCGCCTGCTGGGCGCCGCGCCGCGGCAGTTTCACGAGGCGCCGATCCAGCTGCTGCTGGACTTGCCGGCCCGCTTCGACGAGGCCTTGTTCATCGAGAACCTGGTGACTTTCGAGCAGATGGCCGACCAGCGCCGGCCGGCCTGGTCGCGCACGCTGCTGGTCTATGCCGCCGGCTTCAAGGGCAGCGCCAGGCGCCTGCGCACGCGCCAGTCTTGTCGCCTGTACGTTCGCGCCAACCCCGGCAACACGATCGCCCTCGATCCCGCCGCGGCAGACGGATTGACGCAGGTCAGCGCCTGGTTGTTCGGGTTGTCGCCGTTGCAGGTGCGCTTCTTCGGCGACCTGGATTTTGCGGGGCTGCAGATCCTGGCCAGCCTGCGCGAGGTGTTTGCCGGCGCACAAGCCTGGCAGCCGGGCTACGACGACCTGGCCGGGCGGCTGTCGGCGGGCGGTGGCCACTGGCCGGAGGCGGCCTCGAAAGAGCGACAGATCGATCCCCTGCAGACCGGCTGCGCCTACGCCGATGGCCTGCTGCTGCCGCTGATCAGGCGCGTTGGGCGGTTCGTCGACCAGGAAGCGTTTGGGTCGGGCGTCTGAGGTTCACGGCCACGCGGTTGCGCTGCCTCGCCATGATCTCGACGTGGCCTGACCCCATTCACGCTGGGACCGGCAGCGAGGTCGTGGCGATCGGCATCACGACGGTGGAAGCCATCAACCCCATGGTGGCGGTGGTGGTGGTGGTGGCCCGTCCCCAAGCTCGACAGCCTGCTGGGCGCGGATGCCAGCGCTGAGCGCTGATCGACACCGTCACAGCGCGCTGGCTGCCGCCGGGCGGCGGATCATCACCACCACCAGCGTCAACACCGTCAGCGGAACGACAAAGCCGAACATGACGCCCGAGAACGCCTGCAACGCGTCGTGCTGCCGCGCGGCCAGGACCAGGTAGGCCACGTAAGCGACGTAGTAGCCCAGGAAGACGCAGCCCTCCCAGCGCGCGATCTCGCGGCCGGTGATGAAAACCGGCAGGCAAGCCAGCGCAACGGCCAGCATGACCCAGATGTCGAAGGCCAGCAACGACGGCGCCATGACCAGGCCAAGGTCGCCCGACACCAGGCCCGACAGGCCCAGACAGCCCAGGATGTTGAAGGTGTTGCTGCCGACCACGTTGCCCACCGCAATGTCGCGCTCGCCCTTGATGGCCGCGGTGATGCTGGTGGCCACCTCGGGCATGCTGGTGCCGGCGGCGACGATGGTCAGGCCAATGATCAAGTCGCTCACGCCCATTTGCTTGGCAAAGCTCACCGAGGCCTGCACGAGGTATTCGGATCCGAACACCAGCGCCGCCAGGCCAGCACCGATCAGCAGCAGTTGGGCGGGCAGCCGGTCATCCCAAGCACCCGCTTGGGCGGGCTGGATCTCGTGGGCGTACTGATCTTTGGCGGCCTGGGTTTCGCGCCGCGATTGCACGATGAGGAACACCGTGTACGACACCAGCAGCACAAACAAAACGCCACCGTCGAAGAACGACAGTCGGCCGTCCAACCCCAGTGCCAGCAGCAGCAGGCTGGCGCCGATCATGATCGGCACTTCCTGACGGATCAGCTGGATGTTGACCACCAGCGGCGCGATCAACGCACTCAAGCCCAGGATGAACAGCACATTGAAGATGTTGCTGCCGACCACGTTGCCGACCGCAATGTCTGTCTTGCCGTCGAGCACGGCACCGACACTCACCGCAATCTCCGGTGCGCTGGTGCCGAAGGCAACGATGGTGAGTCCGACGACGAGCGGGCTGATGCCGAACGACAAGGCCAGTTTTGACGCGCCACGCACGAGCAGGTTGGCGCCGAAAACCAGCAGGATCAGCCCGCCGAGAAAAATCAGTATGTTCATGATCGAGCACCGGATACACCAAAAGTGCCCACCGCAGGCTGCAACGCCACTTGGGCGGCTCAACGGCAGGTCGGAGTGCCGGCGCCACGGTCAGACCCGGGACCGGCTGTAGTCGAGGCAGGTTGGTCAGTCGGCGCTGTCCTGCACCGCAACCGGCCACGATACCTGACACGCGTGCAGTCGTCGCGTCACGCCCCTCTGCGGCCAGTCAAGCCGTCAGGCGGCCACCGGCGGGCGTGGCTGGGGGCCGGAGCCACCGCCGCGGCGGCGCCACATCGCCACGAGCAGGTGCAGGCCCGCTCCCAGCAGGACAAGCAGCACGCTGCCCAGGCCCCAGACCACCCAGGTTGCCACGCTCAGGCCGCCAGCCAGCGAGGGCGCCGCCTGCAGCAGACCCTCCACAGCGGGCGTCAGGCCAGACAGCAGCGAGGTCAGCGCGTGCATGATCTCCGGCGGCACCCAGGGTGCCAACCAAACCGGCAGACGCAGGCCCTCGACGCCCGATGCGGCGCCCGTCAGCGCACCGGCATTCGAGACTGCCCAGGCGGCAGCGGCGTGAAAGGCCCAGGCGCCCAGCGACCAAAGCGCCAGCAGGCCCAACACGACAAACCAGCTGATTGCGTAGAACATGATCAATCCCCCCGAGATGAAATTTGAGGAGTGATTTTGAAGCGAATGGCTATTTGAACAAACCAGCCGTGGACAGACATCAACTTCGTATTTTCCGATGTGAAGCCACCCTGCTCCACTCCCGGCATTAGTGCTGCTTCAGGCCCTGGTGCACAAGGCCGCCGTGGCTGGTTTTCCGCAGTCGCTGGCAACGCTGCCGGTGCTGCTGGCCACGGGGCAATCGGCGTTGCGGCTCCGACCGGGCCGCTGGTTCGATGCTCCAGGGCTGCAGCCGCACATCGTTGGAGAGTTCGAGGGCAGTGCGCTGCTTGCGGTGTTTGCCGCCAGCGGCTCAGGCGGCACGGCGGTGCGCCGACCTGGGGGCGCTCGGCTCTTCACCGTCGGTCAACTTCCAATGGCGCCGGGCAGCCTCCACGACCAGGGTTTCACCGTCGGCCAGGTGGCCGTCGGCCCGCGCCGCGGCCAAGGACAGACGCATGACCTTCCTTTGCAGCGCCGGATCCGAGATCTCGGCCATCAGTGACGCCAAGGCAATGTCATCGGCGTTGACCCTCAGCGAACCTGCCTCATACCCGCTTGCCCGCAGCTCTTCACACAAGGTGTAGACGATGTGCGGCAGGAGATGGGGCTCCAGACCGAGTTCGCGCTCCGCGCCCAACCGCTTGAGGATGTCGAACTCGGAGAAGCAGGCATGACCGTCGGAAATGAGGACCAGTGCGACGATGCGCGCGGCGGCTTCCGGGCTGTTGAGGGGATAGCTGCGCATGGAAAAGTGACTCTGGTGGTGAAGTTGTGATGAGGATCCAACGCAGCAGATTCGCCGCCGGATCGCCGCCGGATCGCCGCAGGATCGCCCTTTCTAGCTGGCGTGCTCGGCCGCCGCGAGCGTTCGCCGTTCGAGCCGCAACCGGCGCAGCGAGCGGTCACCGGCGGCAGCAGTCGCCGCCCGGGCGCGCACCGGCACCAGCGCACTGCGTTGCTGCTCCACCCAGGTCGCTTGGTGCAGTTGCTGGACGACCCGCTGACGTATCCGGAATGCCGCCGCGTCGACCGAGTCCTGCCACGAACGGGCAGTGGCACTGACGGCCACGGGGCTGCTTCCGTGCACCAGGACCTCGACACTGCACCGTTTGTCGACGCCGCCTGCAGGCCCGTTGACGTCGTCAAGCCCGACCTTGATGCGTGCCACCAGCCCGTGCAGTCGCCCCAGCGCCTGGTGAAGCCTGTCCGCAGTGCGCTGCTGCCAAAGCTGGCCTTCGACATCGTTGGAGCGAAAGTGAATCTTCATGGTCATGCCGTTGAAAAGTTGCGACAGTTGGACTCTGCCGCCAACGCAGCGCCGAGAAAAGCAGACTCAACGGGAGTCTGACTTCGCAAAGTACGAAGTGTCAGGCGGCCAGTGCACACCGCTTGCACGGTGGCGTGGGCAGGCCAGCGACGACACCACTCCGTGGACGGCACTGCCGTGCGATCTGACGCGCTGAGGCTGCACGGGTGTGACCGCAGCGCGAACGAAACCCAGATCGCGACCGGCAAAGTCCCAACGCTCGATGAGGCAGCAGTCGCCAGCGTCAGCCCAGAGGTCGAACAACGCCATGTCGTGGTTGCCGGGGATGGCCAAGACCGGCGCGGCCAACTGGTCGACAAGGGCCTTTGCGGCGCGAAACTGGGCGGGCCGCGCACGCTGCGTGATATCACCCGACAGCACCACCACATCCGGCCGCTGCTGCACTGCCAGGGTGACCAGGGCCTCGGCCACCTGCGGCTGTTCGGTGCCGAAGTGGGTGTCGGCGATCTGCAGCAGGACACTCATGCCACAACCACTGGCGCGTTGGCCAAGCCCGCTTGGCCGGTGCCTTGAAGCAGGTACAAGGGTTTGTCCAGCACCCGAATGTCGATGGGCGGGCGCATGTGTGCCACCTCACCGTCGAACGCCACCACGACCTCTCTGCGGCTGGGCGCAAGCGTCGGTTGCACCACCATGTGCTGGAACTCGAAGCTTTCCACGCCGGCGGCTTCACCCAACCTGCCTATCGCGCCATGCAGCATCAACCCAATCATCGACAGCGTTCCGATGGGCCGCAGCATCAGCGCGGCCATGCTGCCGTCGCCGGGCGTGCCGGCCAGCGTGTCTTCCGGTTCGGCGCCGAACTGCTGCAGCTGCAGCCGGTTGTTGCCCACGAAGAGCGTCAAGGTCTGCACGTCGCGAACCGTGCCGCCCATCTCGATGTGCAGTCGCAGCCGGCGCTGTGCGCGCAGCAGCGTTGCACAGGCCGCCACGAACGCCACCCAGCGGCTGCGGCCGAAGCGGGCTTTGTAGGCTTCGCGGTCTTCCAGCAGGTCGGGATAGAGCCCCAGGCTGGCGTTGACCAGGAACACGCGGTCGTTGACAGCCGCCACCTGAACCGGCGCCGGCGCCGCACGCAGCAGCAGGCGGACAGCCTCGGACGGGTCTGCCGGAATCCCATGGCTACGGGCGAAATAATTGAACGTCCCCTGCGGCACCACCCCCATCGCACAGCCCAAGGCGTGCGCGGCCTGCGCCACCGTGTTGAGGGTCCCGTCGCCGCCGACCGCGACCACGGCCGTGCGGTCAGCGCTGGCCTTGGTTGCAGCCTGCTGCGCGACGCCGGTCAACTCGGCCGGGGTGCAGAACAGCAAGTCACCTTGCCGTCCGCCAGCCCGCAGCGCGGCTTCGATGACTTGGCGCTTGGCCTGCGCGTCGCGGCTGCCCGCGGCCGCATTGATGACGAACTGAAGCGGTGACGCGCGGTCGATTTCAGGGCTGGCGGCCATGCGGGCGGTCGAGACTGGACGCGGCGAACAGCCTCATTTCAGGCCCTGTGCGCTCGTCAGATTGGCTTGAACCCGGCAAGCGGCCACGAGATTGCGGTGAACGGCCGTCGCGATCACGGCCCGGGGTGCGCTCATGCCTTTTCCCGCGTCAACCGCTCTGCAAAGGAGATTCCGATGGCGGACAGCACAAAAGTGAAGTGAATGACAGCCACCAAGGTCACGATCTGTATGTTCTCCAAACTCAGATCGCCACTCAGGTAAGTCTTCAACGCGTGAACGCCTGAAATCGAGATGATGGCGAAGGCCAGCTTCAACTTCAGGTTGTAGGTGTTGACGTGGTCCAGCCAGTCAGGCTTTTTCATGTCCTTCTTGTCAAAGTGTCCGGTGGTTACGAACAGCGAGACACCGGCCAGCGCCACCACCCAGACAAGCTGCGCCACCATCGTCATGTCCACCAGTTCAAGCACCTTGATGATCAGGTCGATCTTCCCGAGTTCGCCGAACAGCAAGGTGCTCATCAGCCTGTATGTTTCCAGCAGAAACTTCCCCAGGATGCCGAAAATGATCGCGACCAGACCCACGTAGAAGAACAGCATCGTGAATCTCATGCCGTAGAGCAGCGACCCGACCCCTGAAAGTAGTTTTTCCATATTTCCTTAACTTGAAAGAGAGCAGACAGTGACATCGAACCGCGGTCTGGCCGCAGCTTGCTGCGTCACGCCGGCAGTTCGTCCGGGCGGCTGAGACAGACCGTGGGGCGGATGATTTCAATCGTGGCGCAGCAGGTCACCGCAACACCGGGCCGCGCAGGCCGAGCAGCAACAGGCCGCCCGCCACCCCACGCCAGTCGCCGGTAACGGCTGCGGCTGCGGCTGCGGCTGCGGCTGCGGCTGCGGCTGCGGCTGCGGCTGACAGATGGGATTCCACCAGCGAGTCAGGCGCGAACTCCAGACGGACGGCATGCGCAGTTCAAGTGTTGAGCAACGGGTGTTTCTCCAGAGGATGACGTACCCGCAAGGCTCGCGTGATGCAACGCCTGCCGGTCGGCGCCGCCAAGCCCATGAGTCTGCGGCCAAAGCGCCGTCCAATGTTCAGGTTTTTTCGATGTTCGAGTTATGAAAAGCCTGCTTTTCCAGAACCTCTGGCCGCTCCACATTTCGACCGTTGGTCAACCGTTGGAGACCTGTGATGCAAGTGCTCTTCAAATCCCGCCACCCGCAAGCCACAGACTTGCGCGACCTGACCGAGCGCCGCATGCGCTTCGTGCAGCGCCGCGTGCGCTTCGTGCTGCGCCGGCTGGGCGCCGTGTGGCGGCAGAGGTCCGCGTTGGGCGTGGCGGCGGCCACGAAGGTGGCCGCGCGACCACGAGACCGCGTGACCGTGATGAAGCCAGTTTCTGCCGCCAGTGCGTCCGTGCCACCGCAGCCGCAATTCGCGCACTCCGACGACTGGCATGGCCGAAGCCAGCAAGGCAACACCGAGAAGTTCCGGCCGAGCAAGCACTTCAACTGACCCGCGACCTCCAGCATCCAAGGAAGATCCATCATGCGCAGTTATCCCGCGAACAGCCCGCAGGCGGCGGCCCGCATCGTCGCCCTGACCGTGGTCGCTGACGGCGACATCACAGACGCCGAGATCGCGTGGCTCGACCGATTGGCCGTGCATGAACAGCTGGGCCTGGCGCGGCATGAGTTGCTCGCGCTGCTGGACACCTTCTGCGAAGACTTGCTTTCGAGCGGGCAGTTGCAATGGGCCGATGCCTGCCCGGTGGACGAACGCACGCTGGCTGCCCTGATGGGCGAGATCCAGGATCCCGCGCTTCGGCTTACCTTGTTGCGCGTGTGTGTCGACATTGCAGAGGCCGACGCCCATGTCGACGTCGGCGAATCGGCTGTGCTCGTCGCCGCGGTCGAGCATTGGGGCTTGCACCGCGAGATGTTTCGGCCGTCGCCCCCGAACTGACTGGCCTGCCTTGCCTGAGCAACCCGCGGTGTGGCTTTCTGGGCCTTGGCACAAGTCCCGACAGCCTCCTGGGCGGCTGTCGGGCTGAGCGGCACCTGCCAAAGGGTGCCGACGGCCAGCCAAGGCCGTCCTCTTGCACCGTGACGCGTCCTCGCCATCGGCCTGAGTGACCCCAGCTGGCAGCCAGCGACCATCTCCCAAGGCAAGCAGCGCGGCGTGCCCACACCCTGATGAGCATCAGCCGAAAGCCTTCAGCAGCCCGTACCATCCTCGAAATCAGAGGAAAAGATGGCCAATGCTCAGGCCCTGCAGGCCCAATCGCTGTCGCTGTGCCGGTGGACTGCGACAACCCCAGCCCCGAAGTGCTGGAACACGCGCTCCGCGTCGTCGCGCAGTTCGGCCGTGTGGTGCTGCGCCGCGGCTACGGCAACCACACCACGCTGACCAACAAGTGGCAGGAAGCGCTGGTCCGCCTGGCCTTCACGCCCTGCCTGCAGTACCCGTACGCCGCGGGCAGGAGGTGGACGCCGTCAAACTGTTGGCTGCCAACACACCGGAGGGCGAGGTGCACCTGGGCCCGCTGGGCCAGTATCTCGAACGCACCGACCCGGCCTTCTCGCCGCACTGAACCCGCCCCATGGCCATCAAAAAGTCCGACCTTTATTCCTCCCGCTAGGCCAGCTGCGACGAACTGCGCGGCGGCATGGATGCCAGCCAGTACAAGGACTACGTCCTGTTCATGCTGTTCATCAAGTACATCAGCGACAAGTACGGCAACAGCGACGACTTCGCCCCGCCGGTGGTCATCCCCCAGGGCGCCGGCTTCAAGGACATGGTGGCGCTGAAGGGCAAGGCCGACATCGGCGACAAGATCAACACCCAGGTCATCCAGCCGCTGATCGACGCCAACAGCCGGCTGGCGCGCAGCGACTTCCCCGATTGCGGCGGCTGAACCGCGTACAGCTGACCCTCGCGCTGCGCTCGGTCGCCAGCGCCAAAAGCCGCTTGATCTCGGTCAACGTGAGTTCGCCCACTGGCGGCCACCGACAGCAATCGCTGACTTGTGGTCATCGAAACCGCGATCGCGCGCGCCCGTGCTTCGAGTGACGGCACGCACTGTGGATCCGAGCGGCGCAGCGGCATATTGAGCCAAGCCCCGTCGAACATCACCGCAGACTGTGCGCAATCGAAACGCGGCGGAGCCGGTAGAAAGCGGCGATACGGGCGGATATCGGCGGCGCCGGCGGGGACTTCTTCATCGTCGGTGGGGCCGGCGGCTGCAGAGTCAGTACGGACTGCGGGATTGCGTTACCCGCGACGAGTTGCTAGGTTATTTTCATACGCAGTCGTCATGCGTCCATGCACACTCATCCTATGAGGAGCGACTGATGAAATGCCAAGTATTCGCTGCGACTCTCCTGCTGGCCGCTCTGACCACCCCGGCTCATGCCGGGCTCGGCATCGCCAGGTTCGCTGTCATCGCAGATGCCCTTGCCGCTGACTCTCGTACCGGCAGGACCCACATCTTTGTCAACGATGCCGAACCTTACCGCCTGCCTTTCACACTGTTTGCGACAGCGCAGGAGGCCAGTAGTTTTGGCGCTGCACTGCAGGACAAAGCGGGCTTTTTTCGAGATCAGTCGAATATCGCCGTGACTGAATATTTCACCACCCACAGCGTCAGCGCTAGCGCAACGACCACTTACCATGTAATGGTCAGCACCGACCAGCCAGACACGCCGTTGACGGTGAGATTCAATTTCTTTGGCGCGAGTGCCCATGTCCTGGCGCAGTACAAGACCGGCAGCTTCAACGCATTCGTGACAGCGTCTATCCGTGGTGAGCACCGCGCCAGCGACACGGGGCTGCAACTGCTGGACGCCGATGCCGACGCGTGGTCGATTCTCAGAGCCGTTGATCTCAGCGGGGTCGTGACCACCCGGTCGGTGGACAAACAAGGCATCGGTTTGCCAACCGAACATTTTGTGTCGGGCTACCTTCCAGCGTCGTTCGACTATGAGGAGGGAGTGACACTCGACGCCTTCAGCGGCACGCTCGATTTCGGTGTGCTCCAGCCTGGCGAATTTTTTGCTTTCGAGTATGTCGGTCGTACCTTCATCGACGCCAGCGCACTGACGTACACCGGCCGTGCCAATGTGCTGCTGGTCGATCCGTTTTCTCTCGCCCAGCCACCGGAATTCCAGTTCTCGATCGCCGGCCTTCAGTTGCCGACGGCTCCCGTGCCTGAACCCTCCAGTGCCTTGCTCATATTGGTCGGGCTGGGGTGGATGGGCTGGCGCCGGATGCGCTGATCCCAGGTTAGCGTCCAGGCGTGGCACCTTGCATGACGAAGGCATGACGCCAATGATCGTGTCCATCAAGCAGATAGGTGGACACGATGGCAGTGGAGAGAGTCGTCTTGCAGGTTTCTCGGCTTGTGGTTTCGGCCGGCGCGAGGCGCCTTGACTTGGCTTCGCCAAGTTAGCCTGCACCGCAAGCCACGCCCTCTTGCGCGCCTGCGGCGCCGGCGCTGCGCGCCACAAGCCCATGCCGGTCATTCGACCGTCACGGA
>JBBQVF010000074.1:0-22220 GCA_038211805.1 Burkholderiales bacterium
CCGCCTGCAGTTGCTGGGCGACCGGTTTGGTGATGGCTTCTTCGCCATCACCTACCCTGGACAGAGTGACAGCGCCACGGGCGCCTGGCTGGGCGCAAACTTCCAGATCAGCGCCGTGCCCGAGCCCGCCGCGGCGGGGCTGCTGCTGGCTGGCCTGGCGGGCCTGGCCTGGCGCCAACGCAAGCAGACCGCGGGCCGGTCCGATGCCTGCAAGGCGGCCCCGCGTTTTCCCGGATAACACCCAGCACAGCCTGATTCTTCCCTTCAGCGGCCTTCGGGCCGGTTTTTCTTGATGCTGCAGCGCCAGCGCGATGCGGCCGCCGGGCTGAACACGGCCTCTGGCCCACGGCTTCCTGCGGCTGTGCTGCGGTGACTGCGGGCACGACAAGGTGGTCGCCAACAGCCGCAAGCGGCGCGGTTTTATGCCCGTCGGGCGGCGCGCGGCAAAAAGCGCAGCGGTGGAGTTGGTGGCGCTGCAGGTGGGGTTGGCGCAGGCACGCTTGAGCGCTGGCAGGCTGAGTGGCTGTCTGTGCTCATGACGCGTCAGGGCGTGCGCACCACCGTGGCTTCGGCGCGTGCCAGCAGCGCGCGGGCGGCTTGAACGCGTGCGCTGTCGCCCGCGCCGCTTTGCAGGCGCCGAGCCTCGTCGCCTGCGGCACGCGCGTCGGCCGCGGCTTCCTGGCGTTGGCCTTGCTCCAGGCGCGCCTGGCCGCGCAGCAAGCGGGCATCGACGGCCCATTGCGGCTCGGGCCAGGCCTGGGCAAGCAACGGTGACAGCAGTTGGTCCAGCGCCGTCCATTGCTTTTGTGCGCGCAGCCAATGGGCCCGTGCCAGTGCGCACGCTGCGCGGGCCACGGTGTCCGGCACTTCGCTGACCGGTGCGATCTGCGGCTGGACAGCGCCGTCCAGCGCCGCAGCCCAGCGCAGCAGGCATTGCGCCTGCGTCCAACGCGGCGCGTGTCGGGCCGCACTGGCAGCGGCCACGGCGGCCAGCAGCGGCGTGCGGGCGGCGCCACCTTGTTGCAGGTCGAGCCAGGCCTGGCCCGCGTTGATGAGCACGTCGGTCGGTGGCAGGGCGCTGGGGTCGCGCTGGGTGTGCTCGGCCAGCAGGCGCTCGAAAATCGGCTGTGCCAGCTCCGGTCTGCCGGCGATGAGCCAGGTGCGGCCCAGCCGGTTGCGCAAGGCCGCGCTCATGGTCGTGCCGTCACGCCCTTGGCCATCGGCCAGCGCCAGCGCTTGCGTGTATTCGCGCAGCGCGTCGGCCGTGCGGCCCTGCAGCGCGGCGACGAAGGCCAGACGGCCCAGGATGGTGATGTGGTCGTGCGGCGAACGCGACGGCGTGCGCTGCCATTCGCTCAGCGCCTGTTCATACCGGCGCAGCGCCAGACCGGCGTCGCCGTTGCGCAGCAAACCACCCAGGTACACCAGGCACGCTGCTCGGCTGCGCGCGCTGGTGTGCCGCTGGTCGGCCACCGCGGTCAGCATGGCCACGGCGCGCGGCGTGTCGTCCAGCATCACCGCCAGGTCGCAGGCGATGTCGTCACGGATAGCCGGGTCGCGCGCCAGCGTGTAGGCCTCCTCGGTGATGCGCCGGCCCGCCTCGCGGCGGCCCTGGCTCTGGTGCAGCATGCCGATCGACGAAAACACGGCGGCCAACGCGTCGGGGTTGTGTTTGAGTTCGTGGCGGGCCCGGGTTTCGGCGCGTGCCACCAGCGCGGTGCCGTCGATGGCCTGGCCGCTGCGGCCGGCGTCTTCGAGCAGATCGGAGTAGAAGAAGTTGAGGGCGCTGCTGCGCTCGGCCTCGGCGCGCGCGGCATCGCGTTGATGGGCCGCTTCGCGGGCCTGCCACAGCGCTGCGCCCAGGCCGATGGTCAGCGACAGCACGGCGGCGGCCGCGGCGGCGGCCTGCCAGCGGTGGCGCGCCACGGTCTTGCGCAGGCGGTACCACCAGGCGTCGGGTTGCGCGGCCACGGGGCGACCGCTGAGGAAGCGCTGCACATCGTCGGCAAAGGCCGCTGCGCCGGCATAGCGCCGCACGGGGTCGAGCGCCAGGGCCTTGGCGAGCATGGTGTCGAGGTCGCCGGCAAGCCGCCGCCGCAGCGTCCGGGCGGTCGTGCTTCGTGCTGAAGCGACCTGGACAATGACCGCCGGGTTGGCCGCCGGGTTGACCACCACACTGGCACGCTGCACGTGGGCGCTGGACACCATCGCTTCAAGCTGCAGCGCAGTGTCGAGCTTGCCCCGTGGGTAGGGCGATTGCCCGGTCAACAGCTCGAACAACACCACACCCAATGCGTAAATATCGGCCGCGGTGGTGAGGGCTTGCCCGAGCACTTGCTCTGGCGCCGCGTAGGCCGGCGTCATCGCCCGGCCACCGGCTTGCGTCAGCGCGGTGGCATCGGCGGGGGTGTCGTCGGCCAGCAGCTTGGCGATGCCGAAATCCAGCAAGCGCACTTGGCCATCGGCGGTGACCCGGATGTTGCTGGGCTTCAAGTCGCGGTGGATGACGAGCCGGCTGTGCGCATACTGCACGGCGTCGAGCACCTGGGCAAACAACGCCAGCCGTGCGTCGAGGGTCAGCCGGCGCCGGTCGCACCATTGATCGATGGGCAGCCCCTGCACGCATTCCATGGCCAGCCAGGGCGTGCCGTCTTCGGCCACACCGGCCGCGAACAGCGGCGCGATGTGCGGGTGCGCCAGGCGCGCCAGGATCTCGCGTTCACGCGCAAAGCGCTCGACCAGTTGCGAGCCCGCGCGGTGCAACAGCGGCAGTTTCAGCGCCACGTCGCGCGCCGGCAGCGCGTCGGCGCGTGAGGCTCGCCATACGGTTGCCATGCCGCCGCTGCCGAGCAGGTCTTGCAGCAGCCACGGGCCCACACGGTCGCCGGGGCTCAAGCCGTGGCTGTCTGCGGCCGGCCTCAGGCCTGGCAGTTGCGGACCGCGTTCGAGCCAGTCGGCGGTGTTGTTCGCGACGTCGGCGACGTGGGCGGCATGGGCGGCCAACATGTCGTGCAACCACGGCAGCAAGGGCCGCACGTCGGGCGCCTCGGTGGGCAGTTGGGCAAGCCATAGCCGCTGCGCGGCGGGCGGCAGGTCGAGCGCGGTGTCGAACAGACCCGACAAGCGGGCCCAGGCGGCGGCATCCAGAGTCGTTGGCATCTGCACACCTTCACGCATTGCGCTCGTGGATGCGGACATCGGCGGGCTCAACACACACGCCGCAGGCTGGCACTTCAGCGTCGCAGCGCCACGCTCAGATAAGCGCGTGCCTTTTCCCAATCGCGGCGCACGGTGCGTTCGGTCAAGCCCAAGGCACTGGCGATGTCGGCTTCGCTCAAGCCCGCGAACCAGCGCATTTCCACCACCTGTGCCAGGCGCGGTTCCAGTCGGGCCAGCTCGTCGACGGCCTGGGCCACGTCCAGCACATCGGGGTCGCTGGCGGCCACGGATTCACCGACGGCAGTGTCCAGCGTGACGAAGACCTGGTCGCCGCCGCGCCGCTCGGCCAGGCTCTTGCGCGCGATATCGGTGATGACCGACCGCATCACCCGCGCCGCATGCGCCAGAAAGTGGCCGCGGTGCTCGAACTGCAGCGCGCCTGCCCGCTGCAGCCGCAGCCAGCTTTCGTGCACCAGCGCGCCGGTGTCGGCGAGCGTCATGCGCTCGCCGCGGCGCAGCCGGGCGCGGGCCATCAAGGCCAGGTCGTCGTACAGCAGCGTGAAGATGCGGTCCAGGGCCTGAGCGTCGCCGTCGCCGGCTTGGGCAAAGAGCAGCGTGAGTTCGCTCATCAAGCCAAATTTACCGGGTGGGCGCGCTGGCGGGTGGGCGCTTTGCGCGACCTGGCCCGGCGCATCCCGCCGATTCGCGGGTGTTCTGCCCAAATTTGCGCGACGGCCTGTCCGTTGTGCGCCCGCCAATGCGTGAACCAGAGCAGGTACGCTCTTCAGCGGCCGATGACGACAAAGGACTGCACATGAATCGGAAGCGAATTCCACACCGGGCGGCGCTGGCCATCACCACCGCCTCTGCGGCGCTTTCGCGACACGGCCCGCTGCTGGCCTCGGCGATCGTGTTGCTCGCAGCGGTGCCGCCGGTACAGGCCCAGTTGCTCAAGGCGAGAGCCGATGCCGGCTCGTCGGTTTACGACTACAACACCATCCAAGGCGTCACCGCACAGTCCGGCAACGGTAGCGGCAGCACCGGGATCGGCGGCCCCATCGCGCAGGCCTTTGCCTCGTCCAGCGAAGGCTCCGGCGGCTTCTTCGGCACCCAGTCGGCCACTGCCAGCGCCGACTATGCGACCGGCGGCCTGCGTGCTACCGCCATCACAGAAGGCTTCAGCCAGGCCAGGGCGTCTGCGCGGTTGTACGACACGGTGACCTTCCGCAACGACAGCGTCAATGCACCGACCGTGCTCAACGTGCTGATCGACCTGACGCTCAACGGGACGATCAGCGTGTTTCAGAGCGCCGGCTATCTCTACGACTTCAAGTTGGGCGGCCAATTCTCCGGCGCCAGCGTCGGCTGGACCACCCAGTTCTACGACACGCCGCAGGATCCGCGCAACTACGTGGGCTGGGCTGTCTCGGGCGGCACCGGCGCGCCCGACGGCTTCACCAGCTGGGCACTGCTGGCCGGCACTGCAACCCAGAAGCACTTCCGCGGCGTGCTGGCCGTGCGGGTCGACCAGGCCTATGGGCTGGAAACGGGCTTCAGCTTGGGTTGCAACGGAGGCACCGACTGCGACTTCGGCAACTCGGCCCACCTGAACTTCGAATTGCCGCCGGGCGCGAGTTTCACCAGCGCCTCGGGCCTGCTGCTGACTGCCGCGGTGCCTGAGCCCGGCACCTGGGCGCTGATGCTCGCTGGATTGGGCGTGGTGGGCTGGATGGGACGCCGGCGCAGGGCCTGAGCAAGGGCACAGGACACGAGGCAGCCGCGGCCTGCAACGGCCTGAGCACACGCGCCTCGTCTGAATCGGCGTTGTTGTCGGCCATGGTGGTCTGGCCCTGCTCTTCGGCGAGCACCCCCTTGCGGGTGAGCAGCTTCATCATCCGCGTGAAGATCTTGTGCAACATGGTTTGCAGCGCCTCGTCGGTTGGCGCCGGTACTTCGACGAATACCGGCGCGCGGTCGGCGCCGCGCCGGTACACGCCGTCCAGCACCAGGCAGTGAAGTTGAATGTTGAGATTGGCCGCTGAGCCGTTGATTCACAAACTCGGTTGAATCAGCGTGACGGCGCCGCTGTCGGCCTCGGCGGCCTGGACCTCGGCCTGTCCGAGCAGGTGGCGCGTGATGACGCGGTGCACCCCCTGCAGCACCGGCGTCGCCAGCTTGGGTTGTGCGGCCGGCAGCAGGCGAAGCGGGATCGGCAACCGAACTTGGCGAACCCGCACCCACTGGCGCACCGGCACGTGGGCGATGACGTGGTCGACCAAGTGGGCCGCCGTCTGCGCCATGCGCCTGGCGCCGCACAACGGGCCTTCCCGATCCAGGAGTTGCTCCGCGAAGCCAACACGCTGGGCTCGAAATCGTCCGCGCTGGAGTTGACCAACAGCTCGGTCGAGATGAAGGTGGCCATCGAGCAGATGCGCGAGCAGGTGCAGAACATCGGGTAAGTTGTCTCGCGGCCCTGGGCCACCCCCGTCAGTGCACGAAGCGCTTGTGGTGCCGGGGCACTGGGTCCCCGGGCCGCACGGCAGCGTGCGCCAGCGCGCCCGTGCTAAGCCCCGTAGCGTGTGGCTCAACGCACAGACCCGCGGCGCAGCGCGGCCTATGTTTCGACCATGCCGCGGGCCCAAGACCAGTGAAAACCGACCGTCAGCCGACCGACCTGCTGGGTAAGGGGGACGCCTTTTGGCGGGCTGCCAACGGTCTGGCACCGGGGCAGCCCGACCGCCGCTGCAGCGTCTGGTGGACCGCTCGGGTGGTGATGTGGTCGGGCGGCGATTCCGTGGCCTGGCGGACGGCGCCGCATCAGCAAGGCAGCACATGTTGACGCGCCGGCCGCTGGTGCTCGGCGCGGCCGCAGCCGCGCTGCTGCTGCCAGCCGTGACAGCCTGTTCGGACAGTGCCCGCGAGCAAGACGCGGCATTGGCCTTGCGACGCAGCACCGCACCCGCCAGCAACGATTTCGCCGCCATCAGGCGTGAACTGGTGCGTTGCGCCACGCTGGCGCCGTCCAGCCACAACACCCAATGCTGGCACTTTCACATCGCGGACGCATCGATCGCGATTGCACCGGACTTCGCGCGCCGCTGCCCGGCGGCGGACCCGGACGACCACCACCTCTTCGTCTCGTTGGGCTGCGCCACCGAGAACCTGGTACATGCCGCGCTGGCACACGGGCTGTATGCCGACGCCCGGTTCGAGGCCGACAGAATTGACGCCGCTGGCGGCCGCATCGTTGTCGGCCTGGCTGCCACACGGCCGTCGGCAACGCCGATGTTCAACGCCATCGCCCAGCGTCAGTGCACGCGCGGCGACTACGACGGCCATGCGCTTGCGCCGGCAGAGTTGCGCCAGCTCGAACAGGCCGGCACCGGCGATGGCGTCAGCGTGCGGCTGCTGACTGCGCGCCCCGCCATCGAAGGCGTGCTGGAGTACGTGGTCGCCGGCAACACGGTGCAGATGAGCGATCCGGCGTTTGTCGCCGAACTCAAGGCCTGGATTCGCTTCAGCGCCGATGAAGCGCTTCGCACCGGCGACGGCCTGTTCGCCGGCGCGTCGGGCAACCCAGCGCTGCCGCGGTGGCTGGGCAGCCGCGTGATGAACCTGTTTTTCACCCCGAAGTCCGAGAACGAACGCTACGCCCGGCAGATCCGCAACTCGGCCGGCATCGCGGTGTTCGTCTCCGAGCGCAACGACAAGGCCCATTGGGTCGAGGCCGGCCGCTGCTACGAGCGCTTTGCGCTGCAGGCCACCGCCTTGGGCATCCGCAATGCCTTCCTGAACCAACCGGTCGAGGTTGGCGCCATCCGGCCGCAGTTCGCCAACTGGCTGGGTCTTGCCGCCGGCGAACGCCCTGACCTGGTGGTGCGCTTCGGTCGCGGGCAGGTTATGCCGCTGTCGATGCGGCGGCCCGTGCAAGCGGTCCTCGTCTGACGGTCGGACCTGCCGGCGCGCTCCTCATCCGGTGGGGTGTTGCCGTTGGCCTGAGGCTCGGCCCACGCCGCCGGGTATCGAAACCTTCACCCGGGGACGCCGGATGAACAACGCGATGGCATGGACGGCATTGGGTTTTGGCTTGGCAGCGGCCGCTGGCATCGGGCTGATCGCTGTGGGTGACTGGCGCTGGCGGGTGGCGACTCGGGTGCAGATGGCCCTGCTTGAAGCCGCCCGTGTGCCGGTGCCGACGGGCCTGACGAACGTTTATGACGCCCGCGAACTCGACGGCCTACCTGCGCCAGTGCAGCGCTATTTCCGCGCCGTGTTGAAGGACGGCCAACCCTTCGTCACTGCCGCCACCTTCGAGTTTGCCGGCGTGTTCAACATGTCGGCCAGCGGTGGCGAGCAGTGGAAACCCTTCACCTCGTCGCAGCGCGCTGTCACCCAGCGCCCGGGCTTCCTGTGGAACGGCCGGGTGGTCATGCTGCCGGGCCTGGCCGCCCATGTCCACGACAGCTACATCGGCGGTGTCGGCATGCTGCATGCGGCGTTGCTGGGCCTGTTCACGGTGGTGGATGTCCACGGTGGGGCCGAGGCCGCCCGGGGTGAGTTGATGCGCTACTTTGCCGAAATGCCCTGGTACCCCACCGCGCTGCTGCCCAGCCAGGGCGTGCGCTGGCAGGCGGTGGACGACAGATCGGCCCATGCCACGCTGGTGGACGGCCCGATCAGCCTGACCTTGCTGTTCAGGTTCGACGCTGCCGGGCTGATCAGCTCGGTGCATGCCGACGCGCGCGGCGCCGGGGCGGGCAAGAACATGGTGATGCTGCCTTGGGAATGCGGCGCGTCCGACTACCAAAGCCGCGGCGGCATGCTGGTGCCGACCCGCGGTGAGGCCGCCTGGATGCGACCGGAAGGGCGCAGGCCCTACTTCATCGGCAACCTCAGGTCGATGGTCTACCAGTTCAACACGCCGCCATGACCTGGCTCTACGCCGGGCGGCTCGGTGCAGCGGCCGATTTCCGGTGTGCGGCGGCCGCCTCGACGCAGGGTGCGCATCGCTTTGCGCCAGACACTGCTTGCCGCAGCGACTGCGCCGCCGACTTCGCCTTCAGGCGGTGGCTGCTTGTGTGTGCTGGCGCACGGCATTTCCCGGCATTGAACGCTAGCGTTTGCGCGACGTCACCCCCGTCGCCGCTCACCCATGTCTGCATCTTTCGAGAAACCGCCCGATCAGCGGCGGGCCGTGGCTTTGCTGGCCGAGGAAACTCAGGTGCCGATGGACGATGTCGTCAAGCTCTATGAACGCGAGCACGCAGCTTTGGCAGCCGGTGCGCAGGTCACGAAATTTCTGCACATCTTTGCGATCCGCAACGTGCAGGAGATCTTGCGCAAGCGGGCCATCGACAGGACCGCCAAGCCGGCGGCCAGCCGCCCGCCGCCGGCGGCCGAGCATCTGCTGGTGCTGCCAGGACCCGCCTGGTCCGCTGCGCCCACTGTCGCTGGCCAATCGACACAGCCATGAAGGCGACCGGCCGCCGCGCGATCTGGATTGTGATCGCGCTGGTTCTGGCCGCAGCGATCCTGGTCTGGTGGCGATTTGACGGCGACATGCGCCAAGCCCGAGACCGGGCCGCCCAGGGCAGCGAGCTGATCGAGACCCGATGCGGCCCGATCGAATACCAGGAAGCGGGCTCAGGCGTGCCGCTGTTGGCCGTTCATGGCAGCGGCGGCGGCCATGACCAGGGCTTGGCCTTCGCCAGACCTCTGGCAAGTCAGGGCGTTCGGGTGATCGCAATGTCCCGCTTCGGCTATTTGCGCACGCCGATGCCGGCTGATGCGTCGGCAGCGGCACAGGCCGAGGCCCATGTCTGCCTGCTTGATGCCTTGGGTATCCCCAAGGCCGCCGTGATGGGCGGCTCGGCCGGCGCGCCGTCGGCGCTGCAGATGGCAATCCGCCACCCCGACCGGGTCAGCGCGCTGGTGCTGCTGGTACCGCTGACCTACAAGCCCGCGACGCAGGCAGCTTCGGCGCCGCCGCTGGCGCCCTGGGTCGAGGCGACGATGATGCGGCTGATCGGATCGGACTTCTTGTTCTGGTCAGCGCTGCATCTGGCGCGCGACCAGGTCATCAAGGTGGTGCTCGCCACCCCGCCCGAGTTGCTGGCACATGCCAGCCCGCAAGAACGGGCACGGATCGATGCGATGCTCGTCAACATCCTGCCGGTGTCGTTGCGTGCAGAAGGGCTGCGCAGCGACACGGCTGTGGGCAAGCATTTGTCGCCGTCACCCCTGGAATCGATCCGGCTGCCGACCCTGGTGATCAGTGCCCGCGATGACCGCTACGGCACCTTCGCAAGCGCCCGGTACACAGCGGACCGGATTCCGGGTGCAAGGTTCATCGGCTTCGACGACGGTGGCCACACCTGGGTCGGGCATGACGATGCGGTGCGCGCGGCCATCGTCGCGTTGCTGTTGCCGGCGGCCCGACCATGACGCTGGGGCGGCTTCCGTCGGCCCGCGTCGTTGCCAGCGCCGGCCCGTCGCAAACGGCGGTGAGCCACGCTCTGCAGCGTCACTGGCGACGTTTTTCGCCCTGGCGTTTGCCTCGTCGTGCTCCTGGAGGTTGCTCGGAGCCGCGCTGAAGGCAGACTTGCCGATTGCGGCCACCGCGCTGTCGATAACCAGCGGCTTCGGGCCGAGCCTGGCGGCGGTGGTTGTTGTTGCCTACACCACGGGGCTGCCCGCCATCGCAGGGAACCTGGCGTTCACCAGCACGCTGATGCCCCCGCCTGCGATGGCAGAGTTCTGGCGTGATGTTCCACAGCGCGGGCGCGCGCTGTGCCGCCTGCTGTGGCAGACCTGGTCGCCGACCTGGCGCTTCGACGAGACCAGCGTCGAGCAGCGCCGCGGCCTTCGACAACCCCGACTTTGTCGAGGTGGTGATCCATTCCTATCGCCACCGCTTCGGCCTGGTGCCCGGCGATCCGGCGCTGGCCGAGATCGAGCGCGCACTGGCGCTGCAGCCGGCCATCAGCGTGCCCACGCTGACCTTCGACGGTGCCGACGACGGCGTGCGCCCGCCGGCCACGGCCGCCCAGCACGGCCACCGCTTCACCGGCTCGCGCAGCCACGCCGTGGTGCCGGGGGTGGGCCACAACATGCCGCAGGAAGTGCCGCAGGTGTTCGCCGATGCGGTGATGACGCTGGTCCGGTCGCTGAAGTGACGGCCCGCGCCACCGCCCTCGGCCTATGCTGCGGGCTGACTTTTTCGAGCGAGCGCCCATGACCTATTCCACCCTCGGCTGGCAGATCGACGACCGTGTGCTGACGCTCACGCTCAACCGCCCGGCGCAGTTGAATGCCTTCACCGTCGAGATGGCCAACGAGCTGGTCGATGCCTACAACCGCGCCAGCGATGACGACGCGGTGGCCGCGGTGGTGGTCACCGGTGCCGGCCGGGCGTTCTGCGCCGGCATGGACCTGTCGGTGGGCGGCAACGTGTTCGGCCTCGACGAGGGCCTGAACCCCAGCCTGGACCAGCTGAACACGTTGTGGGACGACCCGGCCATCGTGGCGGGCGTGCGCGACACCGGCGGCCGCGTGTCGCTGGCGGCCTACGACTGCAAGAAGCCGATCATCGGCGCGATCAACGGTGCGGCGGTGGGCATCGGTGCCACGATGACCTTGCCGATGGACGTGCGGCTGGCCAGCGACAAGGCCCGCATCGGCTTCGTCTTCGGCCGCATCGGCATCGTGCCCGAGGCTTGCAGCACCTGGTTCCTGCCGCGCATCGTCGGCCTGCAGCAGGCGCTGGACTGGATCTATTCGGCCGACATCCTGACGCCCGAGCAGGCGTTGGCCGGCCGGCTGGTCAAGGCGGTGGTGCCGGCCGACCAGCTGCTGGCCGAGGCCCACGCGCTGGCCCACAGGTACATCGACGGCCGCAGCCCGGTGTCGACCGCGCTGATGCGCCAGATGCTGCTGCGCAACCACGCACTGCCGCACCCGCGCGAAGCCCACGCCATCGAGTCGCTGGCGATGTTGCACACCAGCCGCGCCGATGGCAAGGAAGGCGTGGCTTCGTTCAACGAGAAGCGGGCGCCGGCTTTCAGCGGCCGCGCATCCGACGGCCTGCCCGATTTCTACCCCTGGTGGTAAGGGTGGTAAGGCGCGCGGCCGACGGCCACCGAGCCGCCGACCAGAACTGCACGAGACAACCCAAGGAGACAGGCATGGAACGCAAGGTGTGTGTGGTCACCGGCTCATCGTCGGGCATCGGCGCGGCCACCGCGCGGCTGTACGCCAGCCGAGGCTGGAACGTGGTCGTCAACTACTCGCGCGAGGCGGCGCCCGCCGAGGCGGTGGCGGTCGAGTGCCGTGCGCTGGGTGAAACCTTCGGCGTCGAGGTGCTGGTGCTCAAGGCCAACGTCGCCGAAGACACCGACTGCCGCGCGCTGGCCGCCGCGATCGACGCGCAATGGGGCCGCTGCGACGTGCTGGTCAACAACGCCGGCACCACCAAGTTCGTCGCCATGCGCCAGCTCGACGGGCTGGACGCCGCCGACTTTCAGCGCATCTACGCCGTCAACGTGGTCGGTGCCTTCCAGATGGTGCGCGCGCTGGAGACGCTGCTGAGGAAACACCCGCCCTCGGCGGTGGTCAACATCTCGTCGATTGCCGCGTCCACCGGCATCGGCTCGTGCATGGCCTACGCTGCCAGCAAAGGTGCGCTGAACACCATGACCATGGCGCTGGCACGCGCGTTGGGTCCGGCGGTGCGGGTCAACGCCATCGCGCCCGGCCTGGTCGAAACGCCCTGGCTGCAGAACGGCATGGGCGCCGAGCGCTACGCCGCCGGCGTACAGGCCTACAAGGCCCGCGCGGCGCTGGCCGAGATCATCCAGCCCGAGGACGTGGCCCGTGCCGCCTGGTACCTGGGCGTGGACGCCACCAAGACCAGCGGCGAGGTGCTGGCGGTGGACGCTGGCGCCAAGCTGATGCCGATGTGAGGGGTTGGCGCGGGGCTTGGCCGGGCCGTTGGCCGCGCCGGTGGCCTCACTGCTGGCGCCGCGGCCGCTTTGTGGGATAGTCGCCGCCCGATGCCGACACCCCCGCCCCCGCCCTCGCTCCCGCCTGAGCCCAGCCTCCCGCATGCTGCGCCACCACCACCGCACCCGCCACCACACCCGCACCCGCGGCTGTACCCGCCGCTGCGCTCGGTGGCCGATCTGCCCGATTTCAGCCAGCCGGCCTCCGGCCTGCCCTCGGTGGCCACGCGCAAGGTGCCGGCCGTTGCCAAGACGCCGGCGGTCGAGCCGAACCTGCCGCCCTACCGCCCGGTGTCGAACCGGCTGCGCGGCTGGATCGTCGTGCTGACCCTGATCACCGTGGTGGCGATTGCCGCGTTGATGCTGCGCCCCCAGTTGCGCTTGCTGGCCGCCAAGGCCGAGCGGGCCGAAAAGGCCGAAGCCGCTGCGCGGGCCGCCTGCCCGCCCGATGCCGTCAGCGCCGCGCCGGGCTGCCCGGGCAGCCGCATGCCGGTGTTGATGCTGCCGGCCGCGCCACCCGCCGATCGCGCCAGCCGTTGACAAAGCGGGCCGGCTGGTGAGGGGCTTACCCGCCGCCCGCCGCCCGCCGCCCGCCGTCCGCAAATAGCAGGCCTGCTCAGCGTGCCCCGGGCAGCTTGACGTCGGTGATCGCCGCGTTGACCAGGTGGCGCAGCGCCGACCGGTAGGGCACACGCTGCTTGGGGCTTTGCATCATGAACACCACGAACAGGTCTTGCGCCGGGTCGACCCACATGTAGGTGCCGCCAGCGCCGCCCCAGTAGTACTCGCCTACCGCCGCCGGGTAGGCGGCCTCGCCGCCGCTGGTGCGCACCGCAAAGCCCAGGCCGAAGCCGTAGCCCGGGCCCGGCAGGTACAGCGGCGTGCGGGTGACCGCCGGGCTGAGGTGGTCGCTGGTCATGTAGGCCAGCGTGGCCGGGCTGAGGTAGCGCTTGCCGTCCAACTGGCCGCCATTGCGCAGCATCAGCAGGAAGCGGGCGTAGTCGGGTGCGGTGCTGACCATGCCTCCGCCGCCGGACTCCATCGCCATCACCTGCCGCGGGTCGTTCATCGCGGCGTTGACGCCGAACACCCGGTCGTCGGCCAGCGGCTCGGCGATGCGCGCCTGGCGCGCCGGCTCGGGCACGTAGAACGAGGTGTCGGCCATGCCCAGCGGGTCGAGCAGGCGGCGCTTCAGGTGCTGGTGCAGGGTCTCGCCGCTGGCGACCTCGATCACCCGGCCCAGCACGTCGGTCGAGTTGCTGTAGTCCCAGGTGCTGCCGGGCTGGAAGGCCAGCGGCATTTTCGCGATGCGGTCGGCGAAGTCGGCGTTGGTCAGCGGGCCGCTGGTCGAGATGCTGGCCTCGACGTAGGCTTTCTTCACCAGGCCCTCGCCGAAGAAGCCGTAGGTCAGGCCCGATGTGTGGCGCAGCAGGTCCTGCACCGTCATCGGCCGCCGCGGCGCCACCAGGTCCAGCGATTTCTGGCCCTGGGCGTCGGTCTTCTCGACGCCCACCTTCACGTTGGCGAAGGCCGGGATGTAGCGCGCCACCGGCGCTTCGAGCACCAGCTTGCCTTCTTCGACCAGCATCATCGCCGCCACGCTGACGATGGGCTTGGTCATCGAGTAGATGCGGAAGATGTCGTCGGGCTTCATGGCGGCCGGGCTGGCCGGGTCGCGCTGGCCCACCGTTTCCTGATAGGCCAGCTTGCCGCCGCGCACCACCATCACCACTGCGCCGGGGATTTTCTTGGCCGCCACCTCGCCGCGCAGCCAGTCGCCGATGCGCGCCAGCCGCGGCGCCGACAGGCCCACATCCTCAGGCTTGGCGGTGGCCAGGCCCTGGGCTGCCAACGGGCCGGCCAGGGCCAGGCCGACCAGGCTGGTCAGGCCGGCCAGCAGCCATCGACGGCGAGACAGGGGGTGCAAGGGGACGGGCATGGGCGCTCCAGGGTGGGTGATCGGGCTCGCGAGTGTTGGGCTACCCGCCGCCGGTGGCTGTCGCTGCGGCGATAGCGCGGGCGATATGGCGGGCGACAGGCCCGGGCGCGCCCCGGGGGCCGGGCGCACCCGGGCCTCGGGCCGCCCTGCGCCGTTGCGCCACCGCGCCACTGCAGCCAACCTGGCCGGCCCCGCCAGCCCCGCCAGCCCCGCCAGCATCAACGCCAGGGCCTGCGGCTCGGGCACGGCGGCGTTGGCATTGCCGCACTCGACGGCGCCGGTGTGCTGATAAAGGTGATGGTGGATTGGCCGCCCGGATAGCCGACGGACCCGGTGACGGTGGGCGGGGCAGCGTGCGGCGTGAGCGAGTAGTTCACGGTCGCAAAGGTCACCGCGCGGGCCCGCCGCTCACACCAGGCCGGCCAGCGCCACCAGCGCCTGTGCATTGGCGGCGGCGGTGGCGCGAAAGCCCTCGCTGATGCGGCGGTCGGCCGCGGCGCTGGTCCAGAAATTGATCGCGGCGCTGCAGGCCACCAGCCACGCCGTGCGTTGCGCGGGCGGGGGCCATGCTGGCGCAAAGGCGCGCGGCGGCACCTCACCGCCGGGCAGCGGGGCGTAGGCCATGGGCAGCATGTCGTAGGCCGGCGCCAGGGTCAGCGCGTGTGCTGTTGGGCCGGCCGCTGCCAGGCCGCCCGCAGCGCCTGCACTGCTCATGCCACCCACACCGCCCACACCGCCCACACCACCCACGTCACCCACGTCACCCACGCTGCCCACGCTGCCCGCGCTGCCCACCTGGCCTGGCAGTCCGGGCTGGAAGCTGAGGTTGCCGGTGTGCATGTCGGTGTTGCCGATCAGGCGGCCGAACCACCACAGGTGGGTGATGGCAGGCAGGGCAGCCGCGTCGACCAGGTCCAGCGAGATCAGCGCATCAGCCAGGGGCGGCCAGTCACCGCTGCCCTGGCCGAGGAACACCGCGTCCAGCGTCGCCAGGCTGACCAACGGGCTGCGGCCCCACAGGCCGTGCCGGTCGAAGCGCTCGACCTCCAGGAAGGTGCGACCGGCGTGCTGCACGATGGCGCTGCGCGCACCCACCACGCCGGGCAGCGCGGCCAAGGCTTGCAGCGCCAGGTGCTCGCACACCAGCAGGTCGGACCAGCGCTGCTCGGCCGCCGAATCACCCGCACCCGAGAACTTGACCAGCACCTGCGGCGTGCTGGCGCCGGCCCGTTCGCGCAGCGCCGGAAATTTGGGGAATTCACCCGCCGCACTGGAGCCCGCCACGCCCGCGGCCACGGCCAACTCGGCCAACCCGGCATAGGCGGGGCCCAGCGCGGCGCTCGTCAGCGGCTCGGTTGCCGCCAGGCGCTGGGCCTGCCAGCGGGTGAAGGCCGGCGCGCCGATGATCAGGTTGCCGGGGCCATCGCTGCCGGTTTGTGACAGCACGTGCAGCGCATCGTCGTCACTCCAGCGCTGCGGGTCGGGCGACACCCCCCAGGCGGCGTGGCCGGCGCGGGCCAGCTGCCGGCCCAGGTAGCCTTGCGGCCGCAGATCTTGCAGCGGGTAGGGCAGGCCGGGCCACCAGCCGTCGCGGGCGGCGTCCAGCAAAGGGTCGCGCCGCGCGCCTTGCATGGGTTTCGGCAGCGGCCAGCGCACGCCGGCGATCTGCTGCAGTGGTAGCCAGCAGCCGGCCGGCTGCACCAGCACCAGCTGCCCGGCGTCGTGCGCCCGGCCTTGGGCGTCGATGGCGGCCAGCGGCAGCGCAGCACTGCCATCGCGCAGCGGGCGGCGCAGCGCATGGCGGCTGCGGCGGGCCTGGCCGGCCGATACCACGTCGTCCGCCCGTTCTTGCAGCAGCCGGTGCAGCGTGGCCACGCTGACCCCCAGCTCGGCCGCCAGCGTGGTGGCGCTGCTGGGCCCCAGGCGCCTCATCAGGCTGGGAAGGCGGTCTCTGGAGACGGTGTCAGCAGCGCGCATAGCGCGATTATGAGGAGATTTATAAGTAGATTTATGAGGAGATTATCGAGAAGATCGAGATCGATAAATCTGCTGGCAATTTTTCGTGAAAAAGCCCGCCGAAGCGGGCCGTCTGTGGAGCTTTCTGAGAAGATTCTCGCTGAACGTCAGCCCGCCACCACCCCCGCCCGCTCCAGCATCGCGTGCAGCAGCACGTTGCAGCCGGCGGTGATGTGCTCGGGCTTCGCGTCCTCGATCTCGTTGTGGCTGATGCCGTCCTTGCAGGGGATGAAGATCATGCCGGCCGGTGCCAGCCGCGCCATGTAGACGGCATCGTGACCGGCGCCCGACACCGCGCGCATGTGGCTGTAGCCCAGCGTCTCGGCGGCACGCGCCACCGCGTCGATGCAGCCCTCGTCGAAGGGTTGCGCCGGGTAGGCCGACACCGGCGTGATGACGATCGGCAGCCCGCTGTCGGCGCTGAGCTTCGCGGCCACGGCGCGGATGTCGGCGTCCATCGCGTCGCACAGCGCGTCGCTGGCGTTGCGCAGGTCGATGCTGAAGGTCACCTGGCCCGGGATCACGTTGCGGCTGTTCGGGTGCACCTTGACCATGCCCACCGTGCCGCGGCCATGGTTCTGCCCGTCGGCCTGCGGGTGGCGGTGGGCGCAGGCCACCACTTCCTGCATCAGCGCGGCGGCCACCTGCAGCGCGTCTTTGCGCAGCGCCATCGGCGTCGGGCCGGCGTGCGCTTCCATGCCGGTGACGACGCAGTCGTACCAGCGGATGCCCAGCACGCCGGTCACCACGCCGATGGTCTTGTCGTGGTCTTCCAGCACCGGGCCCTGCTCGATGTGGGTCTCGAAGTAGCAGCCGATCGGGTGGTCGCCGGGCTCTTCGTCGCCGATGTAGCCGATGCGCGCCAGCTCGTCTCTCACGCTCTTGCCGTCGCTGTCTTTCGCGGCATAGGCATGCTCCAGCGTGAAGGCCTTGGCGAACACGCCCGAGCCCATCATCACCGGCACGAAGCGTGAGCCTTCTTCATTGGTCCACCAGGCCACTTCGATCGGCGCCTCGGTGGTGATGCCGGCGTCGTTGAGCGTGCGCACCACCTCGATGCCGGCCAGCACGCCGTAGTTGCCATCGAACTTGCCGCCGGTGGGCTGGGTGTCGATGTGGCTGCCGGTCATCACCGGCGGCAGGGTGTTGTCGCGGCCCTGACGCCGCAAGAACCCATTCCCGATCTTGTCGATGGTGATGGTCATGCCGGCCTCTTTGGCCCAGCGGCTCACCAGGTCGCGGCCCTGCTTGTCCAGGTCGGTCAGCGTCAGGCGGCAGACGCCGCCCTTGGGCGTTGCGCCTATCTGGGCCAGCTCCATCAGGCTGGCCCACAGCCGGTCGCCGTCGACGCGCAGGCCTTGCAGCCGCTCGGGCAGGGGTTTGGTCTTCATGTCCATGGGGATCTCCGGGTGTGTGGTGGCGTTGGCTGGCTTCAGCGGACCACCGCGGTCGGCGCTTCCAGCGCGGCCTTGCGGGCCAGCGCGTCGAAGGGCGCGCCGAACGCCGGCCGCTTGACGTACTGGCCGGCGCCGCGCACGGCGCGCAGGTCGCCGTCGGCATAGACCACCACGCCGTGGCTGACGGTGTGGGTGGGCTGGCCCAGCACGGTGCGGCCTTCGAAGATGTTGAAGTCGCCCAGGCTGCGCTGCGTCTTGACCGACAGCGTCTTGCTCAGTGTCGGATCCCACAGCACCAGGTCGGCGTCGGCACCCTCGACGATGCAGCCCTTGCGCGGGTAGATGTTGAACAGCTTGGCCGCGTTGGCCGAGGTCACCGCGACGAATTCGCTGGGCGTCAGCTTGCCGCTGTTGACGCCTTCGTGCCACAGCACCGCCAGCCGCTCTTCGACGCCACCACAGCCGTTCGGGATCTTGCTGAAATCATCCTGGCCGGCCGCCTTTTGTTCGGCGCAAAAGGTGCAGTGGTCGGTGGCGGTGGTGTGCAGGTAACCGGCCTGCAGGCCGCGCCACAACATCGCGCCATGGCCCTTCGGCCGGAACGGCGGGCTCATCACATGGCCGGCGGCGTAGGCAAAGTCAGGCGAGCGGTAGACCTCGTCATCGAGCACCAGGTGGCCGGCCAGCACCTCGCCGTAGACCCGCTGACCGCGGGCGCGGGCGCGGGCGATGGCCTCGGCCGATTCGGCGCAGGACACATGCACCACGTAGATCGGCACGTTCAGCACGTCGGCGATGGCGATGGCGCGCTGGGCGGCTTCGGCTTCCACGGCGGGCGGGCGGCTGGCCGGGTGGCCCTCGGGGCCGAGGATGCCTTTGGCCTTCATCTCGGCTTGCAGTAAAAACACCAGTTCGCCGTTTTCGGCATGCACCGTGGGCATGGCGCCCAGTTCGAGCGATCGCTTGAAGCTGTTCACCAGCGTTTCGTCGTCGCACATGATGGCGTTCTTGTAGGCCATGAAGTGCTTGAAGCTGTTGACACCTTCCTCGGTCACCAGCGTGCCCATGTCGCGGTGCACCGACTCGCCCCACCAGGTGACGGCGACGTGGAAGCTGTAGTCGCCCGCCGCCTTCTCGGCCCAGCCGCGCCAGGTGCGGTAGGCGTCCATCAGTGGCTGCTGCGGGTCGGGGATCACGAAATCGATGATGGTGGTGGTGCCACCAGCCATTGCCGCGGCCGTGCCGCTGTAGAAGTCGTCGCGCGTGACCGTGCCCATGAAGGGCAGCTGCATGTGGGTGTGCGGGTCGATGCCGCCGGGGATGACGTAGCGGCCGCTCGCGTCCAGCAGCTCGGCGCCGGCCGGTGCCACCAGGCCGCTGCCCACGGCGGTGATCTTGCCGCCTTCGCACAGCACGTCGGCGCGGCATTCACGGTCGGCGTTGACGACGGTGCCGCCTCGGATCAACAGGGGTTTCATGGGGCGCTCCAGCGTGGGTGGACGTTGATGGTTGCGCGGGGCCGCTGGCGCGTCAAGCCGGCACTGCCTTGCGCATGGGGTTGTTCGGGTGTGCCGTCCAGTTGGCCGGCGTGGCGCTGACCACCTGGCCGGTGCGCGCGTCGACCTCGCCCGGCGCCAGTGTGCGCAAGGTGATGCACTCGGGCACGGGGCAGACGGTGACACACAGGTTGCAGCCGACGCACTCGTCGTCTATCACCTCGAAGTGGCGTTGGCCATCCTTCACCGCGGTGATCGCCTGGTGCGAGGTGTCTTCGCAGGCGATGTGGCAGCGGCCGCACTGGATGCAGCTGTCTTGGTTGATGACGGCCTTGCTGATCGAATTCAGGTTCAGAAACTGCCAGTCGGTGACGCTGGGCAGTGCGCGGCCGCGGAAGTCCTCTGTTGTCTGGAATCCCATCTCATCCATGTAGTTCGACAGCCCGTCGCTCATCTCCTGCACGATCTTGAAGCCGTAGACCATCGCCGCGGTGCACACCTGCACGTTGCCGGCGCCGAGTGCGATGTAGTCGAGCGCGTCGCGCCAGTTGCCGACGCCGCCGATGCCCGAAATGGGGATGCCGGCGGTCTCGGTCGAGCGTCCGATCTCGGCCACCATGTTCAGCGCGATCGGTTTCACGGCCGGGCCGCAGTAACCGCCGTGGCTGCCCATGCCCGCGGTCGACGGGCTCATCGTCAGCGTGGCCGGGTCGACGCCCATGATCGAGTTGATGGTGTTGATCAGGCTCACCGCGTCCGCCCCGCCGCGCTTGGCGGCGGCGGCCGGCAACCGGATGTCGGTGACGTTGGGCGTCAGCTTGACGATCACCGGCAGCCGGCTGTACTGCTTGCACCAGCGCGTGACCATCTCGATGTACTCGGGCACCTGGCCCACCGCGGCGCCCATGCCGCGTTCGCTCATGCCGTGCGGGCAGCCGAAGTTCAGCTCGACGCCGTCGCAGCCGGTGTCCTCGACCATCGGCAGGATGGCTTTCCACGCGCTTTCGGTGCAGGGCACCATCAGGCTGACGACCATCGCGCGGTCGGGCCAGGCGCGCTTGACCTCGCGGATTTCCTGCAGGTTCAGTTGCAGCGGCCGGTCGGTGATCAGCTCGATGTTGTTGAAGCCCAGCAGGCGGCGGTCGGGCGACAGCAGCGCGCCGTAGCGCGGGCCGTTGACGTTGACCACCGGCGGGCCTTCTTCGCCCAGCGTCTTCCAGACCACGCCGCCCCAGCCCGCCTCGAAGGCGCGGTGCACGTTGTAAGCCTTGTCGGTGGGCGGCGCGCTGGCCAGCCAGAACGGGTTGGGGCTGCGGATGCCGGCGAAGGTGTTGCGGAGATCGGCCATGTGGGTTCCTGTGGTGTCGCGATCAGGCCATCAGCCGGGGGTCGAGAGTTCAGCGTGGATGGCGCGCGCGGCGCGCTTGCCGTCTTCGACCGCTTCCACCGTCAGATCGCGGCCGCCGAGGCGGCAATCGCCACCCGCGTACAGCCCGGCCACGCCGGTGCGGCCGTCGTCGTCGGCGACGATGCGGCCCTGTTGCAGCGTCAGGCCGCAGCCGGCCAATCGTGCGGCGTCCAGCTTCTGGCCGATGGCCTTGAAGACCATGTCGGCGTCAATGGTCTCGTGCAGCCCGTTGGCCTGCAGCTGGCCATCGACCAGCGCCTGGCGCGCGAAGCGCACGGCCACCGCATGGCCCTGCGCGTCGCCGCTGCCGCCCAGCACCGCCTCGGGCGCCAGCCAGTGGTGGATCGTCACGCCGTGGGTCAGCGCCCAGTCTTGTTCGGCGCGCGACGCGCCCATCGTCGCCGGCCCGCGGCGGTAGACGATGTGCACCTGCTCGGCGCCCAGCAGCTTGCTTTGCACCGCGGCGTCGACTGCCGTCATGCCGCCGCCGATGACCACCACGCGGCGGCCGATGGGAATTTGCGCCGGATCGGCCGCCTGGCGCAGATCGACAATGAAGTCGACCGCGTCGCGCACGCCGGTCAGGTCGTCGCCCGGCACGCCCAGGCCCAGCGTGGTGGCCAGGCCCACGGCCAGGTAGACGGCGTCGTGGCGGTCGCGCAGGGCTTGCAGTTGCTTGGCGTCCTGCAGTTTCCAGCCGGTGGTCAGCGTGATGCCGCCGATGCCCAGCAGCCAGTCGAGTTCACGCCGGGCGAAGTCGTCGGCCACCTTGTAGGCCGCCAGGCCGTATTCGTTGAGGCCGCCGCCCTTGGCCTGGGCCTCGTGCAGCACCACCGCATGGCCCAGCCGGGCCAGGCCCACCGCGCAGGCCAGCCCGGCCGGCCCGGCGCCGACCACCGCCACGGTGCGGCCGGTGGCGGGTGCTCGGGGGAACAGCGCCGAGAGGGGTTGGTCCATCACCGCGTCGACCGCGTAGCGCTGCAGCCGGCCGATCTCGACCGGCTTGCCGCTCTGGGTGGTGCGCACGCAGACCTGCTCGCACAGCACCTCGGTGGGGCAGACGCGGGCGCAGGTGCCGCCCAGCGGGTTGGCGTCGAGGATGGCGTGGGCGGCGCCGCGCAGGTTGTCGTCGGCGATGCGGCGGATGAAGCTGGGCACGTCGATGCCGGTGGGGCAGGCCGTGGCGCAGGGCGCGTCGTAGCAGTACAGGCAGCGCTCGGCCTCGACCAGCGCCTGGGTGCGGGTGAGCCGTGGCGCGGCATCGGCAAAGTGCTGGGCGTATTGCTCGGCGGCCAGGCGGGCCGGCCGGACGTCGGGCGAGGGACTGGGGTGCGGGGCAGCGGACACGCGGGGGTGCTCCTGCAAGCACCGGGCGGCGGGTGGCCCGGGGACACCAAGAAGCTGACCGTTTGGTCAGGAATCTGGAGGATGGTACGCAACCCGCGTGCCAGGTGGCGACCCGGAAAAACCCCCGCCAGCGCGGCGTGCAGTGGCCGATTCGGGGTTGATTTGGGGCACGCATGCACCGGCCAGCGCCGCGCGGTGCACGTCATGGGGGCGTCGCATCGGTTGAGGGTGACCATGGCTCCCTGCGCGCGGAGGCCGGTCAGGGGCTGGTGTCGGCTCGTTGCTGTCGTTGCTGTTGTTGCCGAATGCCCGCTTTTCACTGTTCTGCGCGACGCGCCAGGCGGTACCCGGCAGCGTCGCTGGCTGGGTCGGTCGGCGCTGCGCACCGACTCCGCTGTGGCCCGTGGCCAGAGGCCCCGGGCCTTCGCCAGGCACAAACAGTCCTCAGGACTGTTTGTG
>JBBQVF010000075.1:0-21661 GCA_038211805.1 Burkholderiales bacterium
GTAGCGCCTTCGGCGCTCCCCCCCAGGGGGGCAACGCCTGTGGCCCGGCGGAGCCGGATCCACGGCGTTTACTTGACCCCCCCCCGAAGCGACGTCGTCGTCCTTTGCAGGCCGCGCCGGGCCAGAGGCCCAGCCCTTCGGCAGGCACAAACGGCACGCCGTGTGTGTCCGGCCTCAGCCCCCCCCGGGGGCGCCGCCAGTGGCCCGACGAAGCCAAATCCACGGCGTCTACTTGGTGAGACACCCCGGCCGGGCACAGCGATACTGCGGAACATGATCGGACGACTCACAGGCGTGCTCGCGGAGAAGACACCGCCCCAGGTGCTCATCGATGTCAACGGCGTCGGCTACGAGGTCGACGTGCCGATGAGCAGCTTCTACAACCTGCCCGCACTCGGCGAGCGCACCACGCTGCTGACGCACTTCATCGTGCGCGAGGATGCGCAGCAGCTGTTCGGCTTTCTCACCGCGGCCGAGCGCGGCACCTTCCGCCAGCTGATCAAGATTTCGGGGGTGGGCCCGCGCATGGCGCTGGGCCTGCTGTCGGGCCTGAGCGTGGCCGAGCTGACCCAGGCCGTGGCACTGCAGCAGACGGCGCGCCTGGTCAAGGTGCCCGGCATCGGCAAGAAGACCGCCGAGCGATTGCTGCTGGAGCTGAAAGGCAAGCTGGCACCCGACCTGGGCCAGCCCGGCGCGGCAGTCACCAGTGACGCCCAGATCGACATCGTGCAGGCCCTGATCGCGCTGGGCTACAGCGAGCGCGACGCCGCCGCCGCCTTGAAGCTGCTGCCCGCGGACGTGGGCGTGAGCGACGGCATCAAGCTGGCGCTGAAGGCCTTGTCCTAGAAGCGTGGGCGGCAAAAACCCGCTGGCGCCGCGTTGTGCCGCCGGTGGACAATGCACTGTATGGGCATCCAGACCGACGACTTCGCCGCGCCACCACCCCGAGTGCTGGGCGCCGCCCGCCAATCGCCGCAGGAAGAGGCGCAAGAGCGCGCGCTGCGGCCCAAGCTGCTGGCCGATTACATCGGCCAGGCCAAGGCCCGCGAACAGCTGGAGATCTTCATCGGCGCGGCCAAGAAGCGCGAGGAGGCCCTCGACCACGTGCTGCTGTTCGGCCCGCCCGGGCTGGGCAAGACCACGCTCAGCCACATCATCGCCGCCGAGCTGGGCGTCAACCTGCGCCAGACCAGCGGCCCGGTGCTCGAGAAGCCGAAAGATCTGGCAGCGCTGCTGACCAACCTCGAAAAGAACGACGTGCTGTTCATCGACGAGATCCACCGCCTGAGCCCGGTGGTCGAGGAAATCCTCTACCCCGCGCTGGAGGATTACCAGATCGACATCATGATCGGCGAGGGGCCGGCCGCGCGCAGCATCAAGCTCGATCTGCAGCCCTTCACGCTGGTCGGCGCCACCACGCGCGCCGGCATGCTGACCAACCCGCTGCGCGACCGCTTCGGCATCGTGGCGCGGCTGGAGTTCTACACCCCGGCTGAGCTGGGCGTGATCGTCAAGCGATCGGCCGGGCTGCTGAACGTGCCGATCCAGGCCGAGGGCGCGTTCGAGATCGCCCGCCGCTCGCGTGGCACGCCGCGCATCGCCAACCGGCTGCTGCGCCGGGTGCGTGATTACGCCGAGGTCAAGGCCGACGGCGTGATCACCCGCGGCATCGCCGACAAGGCGCTGAAGATGCTCGACGTCGACCCCGAGGGCTTCGACCTGATGGACCGCAAGCTGCTGGAGGCGGTGATCCACCGCTTCGACGGCGGCCCGGTCGGGCTGGACAACGTGGCCGCGGCCATCGGCGAAGAGGCCGGCACGATCGAGGACGTGATCGAGCCCTACCTCATCATGCAGGGCTTTTTGCAGCGCACGCCGCGCGGGCGGATTGCCACGCTGGCAGCGTATCGGCACCTGGGGGTGACGCCGCCGCAGGCCGCAAGCGGGTTGTTTGGCGAGTAGGCCGTGACGTTGCCGCTCGGCCAGAAGGCCGATGCCACTCAACCCAGCGGCTGAATCCGCAGCGCAAAGCCTTGCGCCACCTGCGCCATCTCCAGCAGCGTTGGGATGCTGCCGATCAGCCGATTGAGCCAGGCTGCCTGCAGTTCGGGCACATCCGGGTAGTCGTGGGCCAGCGCGTTGCGCAGTTCGCGCAGCAGCTTCCAGTCGGCCGCGCTGCGCACGGCGCCCAGGCGCTCCAGCCTTTGCAGTTTCTCGGTGAACGTGGCGTCAGGTGCGACAGGCTCCTGGGCCGCGAGCAGCAAGCCTGGCAAGACTTTCTCGCCCAACGAGTCTTGCAACTTGCCAAAGCGATAGGCGATCTGGTCGAGCAGGCGCCGTTGCGCGGGGTTGATCGCTGCCACGGCGGTGGCATCGAAGGGCAGCAGCGCTTGCACCTCCGAAAGCGCCTGCGCCAACACCTGCACATGCAAACCGCATTCAGTCAGCGCCGCCGCCAGCTTGGCGGCTGCACCCTCCACCGTCACAGCCTGACGCCCTCGGCTCGGGCCACGCGGTGCACCGGCAAATCACTGTCGTGCAGCGGGCTGCGAATGACCAGATCAATGCGTTCACCCTCGAATTCGGGCGTGTCGTGCAGATCGGCCAGGAACCTCAATTTGCTGTCTACCAGTCGATCGGCATCGCTTTCGGTCGTTTCGAGGTAGAGGTCCACATCGCCGCCACGTTGGGCGTCGTGCACCCGCGACCCGAACAGCCACAGCACGGACTCGGCGCCGAACCGCCGCACTACCGCGCTGCGCAGCAGCATGATCTGAGTTCGGCTGAGTCGCATGGTGCAGCAAATTGTAGGCGCGCCATGGGCTCGATTTCTGCGACGGCCCTCACCAGCACTGGGCCGCCGGCCGAGTGGCAGCCGCACTGACCGAGGGCTCGCCCAGCTGGTTGTAGACCAGCGTGGCGCAGACGTCCGACGCCTGCACCCCTCGGGGCGTGGCGGTGATGCGAAAGGCGTTTTCGCTCGAATCACTGATCGCCAGCGCGTAGTGGCCGCCACCCGACACCGCCGGGCTCAGGCCGCCCACGCCCAGCGTGGCGCCCCGGTAGCTGCCCTGTTCGGTGTAGCGGCGCTCCAGCCGCTGCGCCAACGCCCGCAAGGCCTGCTGGCCATCCAGCCGCCGGCCCTTGGCCACCTGGGCCTGGTAGCTGGGCACGGCCAGGCCGGCCAGCAGCGCCGCCACCGCCAGCACGATCAGCACCTCGATCAAGGTGAATCCGGCGGGCTGGGGCTGGGGCTGACGCTGCGGCTGGGCTCGGTCGGTGCGGGGCATCAGTGGGGTGGCGGGAGGGCTGCCCTGCATTTCGGCGCCAGCGCGCCGATATTGAGCCCGGGACCACCACGCCGCGCCACCCTGCCGTGCCGTGCCGTGCCGTGCCGTGCAGCGGAAGGTAACGCCAGGTCAGTGAATGTAAGGGTGGCTCAACTTCCCGCTCGGCGCGCCGATGTTGCGTATGACGCCATTTCCTGGATCGACGGCCACCCGCCGACCATCGCCATGCCCAACGCCATGCCCAACGCCACCATGACCAGCGTCTTGCCCGTCCGTCCGCCGCTGCAGCGCGGGTGGCCCGACGCCGCGCCCGGCCATGGCCGCAGAACCCGCGGCTTCACCTTGATCGAACTGATGGTCACCGTCGCGATCGTGGCCATCCTGGCCGGCACCGCGTTGCCGGCCTACACCGACTACGTGCGACGCGGCCAGCTGCCCGATGCGTTTTCGGCCCTGGCGGACTACCGCGTCAAGATGGAGCAGTACTACCAGGACCGTCGCAACTATGGCGGCAGCGCCTGTGCCGACGTGGCCAGCGGACCGGCCTGGGCCAATTTCACGCCGAGCAGCGCCAGCAAGTTCACGTTCGCCTGCAGCGTGCTGGATTCGGGCCAGGGCTACCGCGTCACCGCCACCGGCAAGACCGGCACCGGTGCGGCCGGCCACGTCTACAGCGTCGACCACAGCAACAACCAGGCGACCACCACGTTCAAGGGCAGCTCGGTGAGCAAGACCTGCTGGCTGGCCCGCGGCAACGAGTGCTGAGCATGCGCCGCCGCCCCACCCCCGGCGTGACGCTGATCGAGCTGATGGTCACCCTCAGCATCCTGGTGATGCTGACCCATGCGCTGGAACCCAGCGTCAGCAGCTGGATGGCCAACACCCAGATCCGCAGCGTGGCTTCGTCGGTGCAGGCCGGACTGCAACGGGCGCGCAGCGAAGCCTTGCGGCGCAACGAGCCGGTGCGCTTCACGCTGGTGGCGCTGGACGACTCGGCGGTGATGGACAACAGCTGCGCGCCGGTGTCCAGCGGCGCGTCCTGGGTGGTCAGCCTGGACGACCCGACCGGCCAATGCGGCGCCGCCATCTCCGACACCGGCGGCGCGCGGATCATCGAGCGGCGGGCCGGCGGCGTCGGTCGCAAATCGGTTGCCATCCAGTCGTCCAACGCCGCCGGCGCCGGCAGCAACGGCAGCGTCGTCTTCAACGGCTTCGGCCGCGTCGTCGGCACGGCCGGCATCGCGCTGATCGACGTCGACAACATCACCAGCGGCAGCGACTACCGCGCCCTGCGCATCCTGATCGGCGCCGGTGGCACCACCAGCCTGTGCGAGCCCAAGGTCACCAGCGCCGACGACCCGCGCCGCTGCTGAAGACCCACCCACCATGACAATACCTCTGCCCCCCTGCGCGTGGCGCAAACCTGGCCGCCGACGGCCCGGCCGACACGGCTTCGCGCTGCTTGAAGTGCTGGTCGCGCTGCTGGTGACCTCGGTCGGCGTGCTCGGCGTGGTCGGCCTGCAAGGGGCGATGACCCGCGCCCAGACCTCGACCACCTTCCGGGGCGAAGCCGCCTATCTGGCGCAACAGCTCATCGGCGGCATGTGGGTCGACCGCGCCAACCTGGCGGCCTACGCCACCGCCAGTTGCGGCAGCAGTTGTGAAGACTGGCAGAACCGCGTCGCCAGCCGCTTGCCCGGTGGCACCAGCACGGTCACCGTCAACGCCGCCACCGGCGTGGTGACGATCGAGATCCGCTGGACCGCGCCCGGTGAAGCGACGAACCGCTTCACCACCGCCACCACCATCGTCAACAGCTGATGCCCACGACCATGGCCAATGCCTTGAAGCGCCGCGCCAGCCACGCCGGCCACGCCAGAAGCGCAAGCGCACCCGCCCTTGCCATGGCCCAGCCACAGGCACAGGTCCGCTCGCGCGGCGTGTCGCTGGTCGAGCTGATGATCGGCATGGCGCTGGGCTTGGTCGTGACCCTGGTGGTCGCGCAGGTGCTGTCCTTCGCCGAGGGCCAGAAGCGCATCACCAGCGGCGGCAGCGACGCGCAGGTCAACGGCGCGCTCGCGCTGTACACGCTGCAGCGCGAATTGCAGATGGCCGGCTACGGCCTGACGGGCGACCGGGCGGCGCTGGGCTGCCCGGTGCAGGCCAAGTTCGGCAACGCCGGCGCGGCCTTCAGCTGGGCCCTGGCGCCGGTGACCATCACCGACGGCGCCGGCGGCGCGCCCGACCAGATCACCATCCTGTCGGCGAGCCGGCCGTTCTCGGTGCCGCTGCTGGTGACGGTGGACCATGCCAAGGCCGGCGACCGTTTCGTCGTGCGCTCGCCGATCGGCGTGACTGCCGGCGACCTGCTGATCGCCGTGCCCGACGGTTACGACGCGGCCACCAACTGGTGCACCGCGTTCAATGTCAGCAGCATCGCCGGCAGCAACCAGCTGGTGCACGCCAGTGGTGCCGGCGGGCTCTGGAACCAGGCCGGTGCCGGGTCCATCATGCCCGCCACCGGCTACCCGGCGGGCACCATGCTGGTCAACGCCGGCCAGCTGATCAACCGCAGCTTCGGCGTCTCGGCCACCAACGCGCTGCGCCAGCGCACGCTGAACCTGGCGACCGCGGCCACCGACGAGCAGGAACTCTTCCCGCAGGTGGTCAACCTGCAGGCGCTGTACGGCAAGGACACCAACAGCGATGGTGTCGTCGACACCTACAACAGCGTCACGCCGACCAGCAACGCGCTGTGGCGCCAGGTGCTGGCGATCCGGCTGGCCGTGGTGACCCGCAGCACCACCTACGACAAGAACGAGGTGACCACCGCCGAGCCACTGTGGGACGTCGGCACCAGCGCCACCGTGGCCGGCGCCACCCCCTGCGGCGCCAGCCAGTGCCTGAGCCTGAAGGTGGACGCGCTGGCCGACTGGAAGCACTACCGCTACACGGTGCTCGACGTCGTCGCGCCGCTGCGCAACCTGCTGTGGGGCGGCGCATGAACCGCCCGCTGTTCAAGCGCGCCCGCCAGCGCGGCATGTCGCTGCTGTTCTCGCTGCTGGCACTGGCCGCGTTGTCGCTGGCCGCGGTGGCGCTGATCCGATCGGTCGAGACCGGCTCGCTGGTGGTGGGCAACATCGGCTTCAAGCAGGACGCCACGGCGGCGGCCTCGCAAGGCGCTGAAGCTGCCATCACCTGGCTGCGCGCCAATGTCGGCACCAACCTGCACACCGACAAGGTCGCGTCGGGCTACTACGCTGCCAGCCGCGACGCGCTGGACGTCACCGGCCAAGGGTCGACCGCTGCCACCCGGGCCGTCGTCGACTGGGCCGGCGACCAGTGCGGCACCCAGGACAACTTCGGCAGTTGCGTGCGGGCATCGGCCGAACTGTCGCTCAACAGCGGCGCCAACCGGGCGCGTTACCTGATCACCCGGTTGTGCGCCAGCGAGGGCGACCCGACAGCGGTGGATTGCGCCTTCCCGATGCGCTCGGCCACCACCTCGGGTGGCAACAAGGGGGTGGTGGACTACAAGGCGGGCAAGGCTTCCGTCGCGGTCACCACGCTGCAGTACTACCGCATCGTCGTGCGCTCGCAGAGCGCCCGCGGCACGGTGGCTTTCACCGAAACCATCGTGCAACTTTGACGACGCCGACGTTCAGGAGAGCGCTGATGATCTGCTTCACGAGGCGTGGCGCGGCCGCGCTGGCCGCCTTGCTGGCCGGCCTGCTGTTCAACCCGCCGGCCCTGGCCGGCACCGCCGACCTGGCCGACAAGCCGCTGGCCACCGCGGGCGGCGCGGCCACGGTGCGCAGCAACCTGATGTTCATCCTCGACGATTCGGGCAGCATGGATGAACAGGTGCTGCCCGACGGGGTGGTGGAGACCAAGGTCTGCTTCGGCTCGGCGGACTACAACAAGATCTTCTACGACCCGAGCCGCAGCTACCTGCCGCCGGTCAAGGTGGACGGCACCACCATGGCCAACGCGACCTTCTCGGCGGCGTGGAAGGACGGCTACAAGACCTCGGCCGGCACCGACAACCTGACCAACAACCACCCCGGCACGGTCAACCTGGACGGCCCGATCCTCAGCGGGCCGGTCACCACGCTGGGCAGCAAGACCGTCTGCGCCGACAAGAACGGGCCGTCGTGCGCCTTGCCCGGCGACAGCAGCAGCACCGTGCCCGACGGTGCCAACTTCAAGACCACTGACCTGCAATGGAACCTGGTCGCCGCGCCGGGCTATGGATCGTGCAGCCGCAGAATCGCCAACAGCTGCGCCAAGCAGCTCAGCACGATCGTGACCACCCGCGGGCCGGGCGGCCAGTTTCTGTGGGCCACGCGCAAGGCCGGCGCTTCGGCCAGCAGTTGCGCCAGCACCGACTTCGACGTCACCCGCTACTCGGCCGCCCTCACCGCGGCGCAGCTGATCAACTACGCCAACTGGTATTCCTACTACCGCACCCGCATGCTGGCCATGCGCTCGGGCGCCGGCCGGGCCTTCAGCCGGATCGACGCCAGCCGCTTCCGCGTCGGCTTCTCGACCATCCACAACTCGGGCGCCACCGACGGCACCGAGTTCCTGAACATCCGCGACTTCGACGGCGGCACCCAGAAGGCCGACTTCTTCAGCCGCCTCTACGGCACCGCGCCCGGCGGCTACACCCCGCTGCGGCCGGCGCTGGAGCGCGCCGGCAGGTACTTTGCCAACAAGCGCAGCGGCCAGACCGACCCGGTGCAGTACTCCTGCCAGCGCAACTACACCATCCTGTCGACCGACGGTTACTGGAACACCAACGACGAGGGCACCGGCTACTCGCCCAAGCGGCTCGACGGCAGCACCGCCATTGGCAACCCCGACGCCGGCGCTGGCGTGGCGCGGCCGCTGCGCGACGAGGTCAACGGCAGCGGCGCCAGCGACACCCTGGCCGACATCGCGATGTATTTCTACGAGACCGATCTGCGCAGCACCGCGCTGGGCAATTGCAGCGGCGCGATCGCCGGCCAGGACGTCTGCGACAACAACGTGCCCAGTGACGGCAGCAAGGACACCGCCAACTACCAGCACATGACCACCATCACGCTGGGCCTGGGCGTGGACGGCACGCTGGGCTACAACAAGGCCTACGAGACACAGACCAGCGGCGACTTCTGGAACATCCGCCAGGGCAGCGCCACCTGGCCCGACCCGATCAGCAACGGCGGCGCCGCCCGCATCGACGACCTGTGGCATGCCGCCGTCAACGGCCGCGGCCTGTACTACAGCGCCAGCGACGCGGTCGACCTGGCCAACAGCCTGGTCGACGCATTGGGCAAGATCGAAGCCCTCACCGGCAGCGCGGCGGCAGCGGCCACCAGTTCGCTGACGCCCTCGTCGGGCGACGACTGGCTGTTCATCCCGCTCTACACCACCATGACCTGGGAGGGCACGGTCAACGCCTACAAGATCAACACCGCCACCGGGGCGGTGCTGACGCCGGACACGCCGGTCTGGTCGGCGTCGTCGCGCATCAAGGGCCAGGGCGCACGCAACATCGTCTTCCGCAGCGCCAGCGCCAGCAACGGGCTGGCCGCGTTCAACCACGCCAACCTCAGCACCGCCGGCCTGCAGGCGCCGTTCGACAACGCCTGCGCCAGCGGCGCCGAGAAGCTGTCGCAATGCGCCGCGCTGAGCAGCGCGGCGCGCGCCAAGGTCACCGGCACCAACCTGGTGGACTTTCTGGCCGGTGGCGCCACCTATGAAACCGGCGCCACGGCGCAGGACGACCGCCTGTTCCGCAGCCGCTCGCTGCCGCTGGGCGACATCGTCAACGGTGCGCCGGTCTACGTGAAGAAGCCGCCGTTCAAGTACGCAGACAGCGGCCACGCCACCTTTGTCAGCAGCCAGGCCAGCCGCCAGGGTGTGTTGTACGTGGCCGCCAACGACGGCATGCTGCATGCCATCAAGATCAGCGACGATGCCAGCGGCGGCACCGAGCTGTGGGCCTACGTGCCCACCAAGGTGATGCCCAACATGCCGGTGCTGGCCGACACCGCCTACGACGGCAAGCACCTGTACTTTGCCGACGGCGCACCGGTGGTGGCCGACATCTACGCCGGCGGTGCCTGGCGCACCATCCTGGTTGGCGGACTGGGCAAGGGCGGCCGCGGCTACTACGCGCTCGACATCACCAACCCGACGACGCCGGTGTCGCTGTGGGAGTACAGCGAGACCGACCTGGGCTACAGCTTCGGCAACCCGATCGTCACCAAGAACAAGGCCGGCACCTGGGTGGTGGCGTTTTCGTCGGGCTACAACAACGTCAGCCCCGGCGACGGCGAGGGCCACCTCTATGTGGTGAACGCCTACACCGGCGCGCTGCTGAAGAAGATCGACACCGGCAACGGCAGCACCAGCACGCCCAGCAACCTGGGCAAGATCAACGCCTGGGTCGACGACGACACCGACAACACCGCCAAGCGCTTCTATGCCGGCGACATGCTGGGCAAGGTCTGGCGCTTCGACTTCGACGACCTGCTGGATGGCGACGACGCCTTCCTGCTGGCCAGCGTGGCTGCCGACCAGCCGATCACCACCAAACCGGTGCTGACCGAGGTCGTCGTCGGTGCCAGCAAGTACCCGGTGGTCTCGGTGGCCACCGGCCGCTACCTGGGCACCACCGACATCGGCGACACCGCGCTGCAATCGGTCTACTCGTTCAAGGACGACCTGTCGACGACCTCGCTGGGCGCACTGCGCAGCAACGCGGCGATGGTCAAGCAGACCTTGAAGGCCGACCGCAGCGGCCTGGACAGCGCTGCCACCGTGACCTGGGCCACCCAGGCCGGCTGGTACGTCGACCTGAGCCTGAGCAGCGGCGAGCGCGTCAACGTCGACTTCGAGCAGCAGTTCAACCAGCTGATCGTGGCCAGCAACATCCCCACGGCCACGGTCTGCACGTCGGGCGGCACGTCCTGGCTCTACTACTTCGACATCGGCAGCGGCAAGGTGCTGCTGACCTACGTCAGCGACTCGCTCACCGCCGGCATCACGACCATCGTCAGCTCCAGTGGCAAGCTGGTCACGCTGGTGCAGGGCGTGAACGGCAAGAACACGCCGCGGGTCGGCATGGACCCGGCCGTCAGCACGCCGGGCACGATGCGCCGCACCTCGTGGCGCGAACTGGTGGAATGAGCGTGACGGCGCCTCCACGGTCGGCGTGAAACCGCTGTTCTGGGCCTGCGCGGGCCTGTCGCTGGCGCTGCACGGCGCGCTGGCGATCGCTTGGCAGCCGCGCGCGGCGCCGGTCGCCGCGGCACTGGGCGAGCGGTCGCTCGCGCCACTGCACAGCCGGCTGATCGTGCGGCCATCCAGCCTGCCGCCGCCCGCGCTTCGGGCCGCCACCGCGGCCGCCACCACCACCACCAACAACGCCCCCACCGCTGCGCAGCACGACCTGCCCGACCCGCAAGCGCCCGCCGAACCGGCCGCCGAGACCGGACGCCAAGCACAGGCTGGCGCCCCTGCTGAAACCGTGACCGTGACCCTGACCGAGACCGAGACCGGCACAGAAACCGTGACCGAAACCGATACCACCGCCAACGCCGCCGGCTGGGATCAGTATCTGCCGCGCTCGCAACTGTCCGTCGGGCCCAGCCCGCGCGAACACATCCTGCTGGGCTATCCCGACGACGGCCCTGCCGTCGGACGATTCATGTTGACGCTTGCGCTCTACATCGACGAGCGCGGCGCGGTCCGCCGGGTCGACGTGGCCAGCGACGAGGCCCTGCCCGACACGCTGCGCCAGGCCGCCCGCCTGGCCTTCACCGGCCAGCGCTTCACGCCCGGAGAACGGGCCGGTGAGGTGGTGAAGTCACGCATCCGCATCGAGGTGCTCTTCGAAAGCCTGGCCCTGCCGACCTTCGCAGCCAACGCCACCGCGCCCGAGGGCGTCACCGCTCATTGACGAGCGGGCGGGCAGGCGCGATCAACCAGCCAGTTCGTCCAGCACCAGGCCGTCGAGGTGGGCATCGTCGTTCCAACCCACCAGCGTGAAACCCTGCGGCGTGCACAGCAGGCGGTTGATGCCGGCATTGCCCAGCACCCAGCTGCGGGGCGCATCCAGCGGCACGCGGGTGGCCGCGCGGTACAGGCAATCGAGCACACCACCGTGGCAGACCAGCGCGATGGCCTGGCCGGCATGGCCGGTCGCCAGCCGCGACACCACCGCCACGCAGCGCGCCTGGAAGGTGTCCAGGCTCTCGCCGCCCTCGGGCGCAAAACCGGGCTCGCGGCTGCGCCAGCGGCGCGCCAGGTCGGGCCAGCGCTGGTCGATCTCGGTGTAGGTCCAGCCTTCGAGCAGGCCGAAGCCGCGCTCGCGCAGGCCGGCGTCGGCTGTCAGCGGCAGGCCCAGCGGCGTGGCCAGGGCCTGCGCGGTCTGCCAGGCGCGGCCCAGGTCGCTGGCGTACACGGCCACCAGGCCTTCGTCGCGCAAGGCCCCGGCCAGCGTGGCCGCCTGGGCCCGGCCCAGCGCGTTGAGCGGGATGTCGAGCTGGCCTTGCAGCCTTGATGCGGCGTTCCACGCCGTCTCGCCATGGCGGATGGCGACGATGCGGGTGACCTCCATCAGAGCGGCGCCGCGCGCATCACGCGCATCACGCGCCACCCAGCGGCCGCCGCGGAACCGGCTTTGCCGGGCCGCCAGCGGCGCCCCCTGGGGAGAGCGCCGAAGGCGCTTCGGGGGGGCGTCATTTCAGACGGCGGTTCAGGGTGTAGGTGCCCGACCAGGTGGCCGCCCCCAGCACATGCCCGGTCAGCGCCTCGCGCACCTGCGGGCCGGTGAAGTCGCCTTCGACCGGCAGCCGGGCCAGATCGATCGCGTAGAGCGTGAAGACGTAGTGGTGCACCAGCGAATCGTTGAAGGGCGGAAACGGGCCGTCGTAGCCGAAATACCGGCCGCCGCGGTCGGCATCGCCGGCAAACCAGCCGGTGTAGTCGTTCAGGCCCTGGCGGGCGGCGCCGTCGGTGGCCGGGCCCGGCTTGCCGCGCGGCGTGAAACCACGGCTCCACTGGCCTTCGGCAAAGCCGCTCAGCGTGGCGGGAACGTCCACCAGCAACCAGTGGAAGAACTCGACCCGCGGCAGCTCGCTGGGCACCTCGCGGTCGGCCCGGTTGACGTCATCAGCACGGCCGGGCACGTCGAAGTCGTGGCAGATCAGCACCAGCGACTGCGTGCCGACAGGCAGGTCGGCCCAGGCCAGCGGAGGGCTCAGGTTGTCGGAAAAGGCCACGCCGCTGTCACCCAGCCGGCCGGCGGCGAAGCGCTCGGGAATGGCTTCGCCGTTGGCCCAGGCCTCGCTCCGCATCTTCATGTCGTGTGGTCTCCGGTCACGGGGCGCGGTGGGTCGGGTTCGTTCAGACCGTCTCAGTTCCGCCCGGCCGCCCGAAGGGACTGAGCCACCCCCACGGGGGGCAGCGAGCAATGCGAGCGTGGGGGCGACATCTCAGACACCCCAGACCACGGGTTCGCTGGCGGCCGCGGCGCGCTTGAGCATCTCGACCATCGGCCACAGCCGCTGGCGAAGACCGACGCCTTCTCGCGCCGGCAAAACGTCACCGCGGGCAGCGGCGTCGGCTTCGGCCTCGGCGCGGGCCGCTTCGTCGGCCTTCAGTGCCTGCTCGATGGCCGCGATCGCCGGGCCGCAAGCCGCCGCCTCGATGATGCCCTTGGCCGCCGGCTCGCGGCCCAGCAGGCGCAGCAAGGCGTCGCCGTTGGGCCCCATCATGATGACGTCGCCAGCCGCCTTGCTCTTGAACTTGTAGATCACCTGCGCCTCCAGACCCCCTGACAGGGAGCACTGCAGATTGTGCACCGAGCCCCGAACGCGGCCGGGCGCACCCCGGAAGGCCGGTGCGACGTGGCGGAGGTGCCCAACGCCTACCGGACAACCAGGCTCAGCTTGGGCCGGGGGCCGCGCTCGCGGGCGGGACGCACCCGCTCCTCGAAACTCAGCGCGTCCAGCGCCGGGGCGTAGAGGAAGCCCTGGAATTCGTCGCAGCCCAGGTCGAGCAGGAAGGCGCGTTGCGGCTCGGTTTCGACGCCCTCGGCGATGACCTTCATGCCCAGCGCCTGGGCCAGTTGCACGATGGCGCGCACGATGGCGCCGTCGCTCTCGTCGGCGGGCAGGCCCTTGACGAAGCTGCGGTCGATCTTCAGCCGGTCGATCGGAAAGCGCTTGAGGTAGGCCAGGCTGGAGTAGCCGGTGCCGAAGTCGTCGATCGCCAGCCGCACGCCCAGCTGCGACAGCTGCGACAGCCGGGCCAGCGCCTCGTTGGCGTCGTGCACCAGGATCGATTCGGTCAGCTCCAGCTCCAGCAAGGCGCCGTCCAGGCCGTGCTCGCGCAGCACGCTGGCCACCCGGTCGTTGAAGTCGGCCTGCTGGAACTGCAGCGCCGAGACGTTGACCGACACCGGCAGCACCAGCCCGCTGTCGCGCCAGCGCACGGCCTGGCGCACGGCCTGCTCCAGCACCCAGTCGCCGATGGCGATGATGAAGCCGGTCTCCTCGGCCACCGGGATGAACTGGCCGGGCGAGATCTCGCCCAGTTCGGGGTCGCGCCAGCGGATCAGCGCCTCGGCGCCGATCACCGCGCCGGTCTTCAGCTCGATCTGCGGCTGGTAGTGCAGGCGGAAGCGCTGGCTGGCCAGCGCCTGGCGCATGGCGTGGTCCAGCCGCATGCGCAGGCGCATGTCGGCGTCCTGGTACGCCTGGTGGAAGCGGAAGCAGCCGCGCCCGCCCTGCTTGGCGCGCTGCATCGCCGACTCGGCATGGCGCACCAGCATGTCGGCGTCGTTGCCGTCGGCCGGGAACAGCGCCACGCCGACGCTGCAGGTCAGCGTGAACTGCAGGCCGTCGACCGAGCAGGGGTGCGACACCGCGTCGAGCACCCGGCGCGCCGTGGCCTCGGCACCGGGTGCGTCGGCCTGGTGCACCAGCAGTGCGAACTGGTCGCCGCTGATGCGCGCCACCACGTCGCCCTGGCGCAGGCAGGTCTTCAGCCGGTCGGCGCATTCGAGCAGCACGCGGTCACCGATCTCGTGGCCCAGGCTGTCGTTGATGTGCTTGAAGCGGTCGAGGTCCAGCAGCAACAGCGCCAGCGTGCCGCCGCCGCGCCGCGCCGAGCGGATCGCGTCGGTCAGCGAATGGCCCATCTGGCGGCGGTTGAACAGGCCGGTCAGCCCATCGGTGCTGGACAAGGCCTCGATGCGCTGGCCGGCACTGACCAGCTCGGTGTTGTCGCGGAACGCCCAGACCCGCCCGCAGGGCCGGCCGCGGCTGTTCTGCGGCTGGGTCACGCGTTCGAGCACCTGGCCCGAATGCAGCGTCAGCCGCTCGCTGGCCTGCAGCAACGTGGCCTCGTTGATCACGCACAGGCGCCGGGTGTAGGCGTCGGGGTCGACCACGCTGCGCCGCATCCAGTCGTAGACGGCGTCGTCCTGGCGCTCGGTCAGCAGCGATTCGGGCAGGCCCCAGATCTGCGCGAAGCGGCGGTTGAAGGCGCGGATGCGGCCGGCCAGGTCGGTGACCAGGATGCCGTCGGCGGTGGATTCCAATGTGGCCTGCAGCTCGGCCACCAGCAACTCGCGCTCGTCGAGCTCACGCTGCGAATCGCTGCGGTCTTGCACGACCACCAGGTAGGGCGGCTCGATCGGGGCCGGGCCCCGCAGCAGCCCGGCGGCCACCGCGGGCGCCAGCTGGCGGATGCGCCGCGACACCTGCACCAGGCGGCCGCTGCCGTCGACCAGCACGGTGTGCGATTGCAGGCGGCCGGGGTGACCATCGCGCACCTCGTCCCAGAAGGCCATGTCCTCGGGCGTGGCGATCAGCGTGTCGGCGCCGCGTCCCAGCACCGCGGCCTCGGCCAGACCCAGCAGCGCCAGCGCCTCGGCGTTGACGGCCAGCACCAGGCGGTCGCGGGCACCGACCAGCCAGGCCGGTTCACCCAGCGCGTCGAGCAGCGTGCGCCAGGCGGCCAGCGCATCTGGCGCCTCGTGCGGCTGGTGCGGCGGGTGCGGCAGGTGCGGCAGGTGCGGCGGGTGCGGCGGGTGTGGCGGGTGTGGCGGCTGCGCCGCCGGATCGATCACGGGCCGCGCGCTCACGCTGCAAGCGCCTGCTGCGCGTCGGCCGCGTCGGCCGCGTCGGCCATCACCGGTTCGAAGAAGTACACCATGCGCTGGCGCGGCGACAGGTAGTCGCGCGCGGCGGCGGGCAGCTGGGTGGGTTTCAGGCTGCGACGGATGCCCAGGTCGGCCTGGCCGTCCAGGTTGAGCAGCAGCGCCTCCTCGACCGGCACCTTGGTGTCGCAGACCAACACCCGCGGTTTGAGCGGCCGCGTCGAGTTGCAGCTGACCACCGAGGCGTAGCGGTCGTCGGTCAGCTGCACGACCGAGCCCGGCGGGTACACGCCCATCATGCGGATGAAGGCATTGAGCATGGTCGCGTCGAACTTGTCGCGGCTCTGCGCGAATATCTGCGACAACGCCTCGTGCGGCGTCAGCGCGTTGGCCGCCTTGGCCGGGTTGCAGAGGTTGTCGTAGCGGTTGACCAGCGACACGATGCGGGCGCCGACGGCCATGCGGTCCAGCTTCAGCCGCGCCGGGAAGCCGCTGCCGTCGGCCATCTCATGGTGCTGGGCCAGCACCAACAGCGCACCGTCCGACAAGCCCATGCGCCGGCCATGGACCAGGCCCAATGCGACGTGCTCGCGGTAGGCCAGCTGGTCGGATGCGCTGCCCAGCCCGTCGGCATGGTGCACCCGGTCGGGCAGGTCGAGCTTGCCGACGTCGTGCAGTAGCGCGCCCAGCCCCAGGTCGAGCAGGTCGTCCTCGCTGAAGCCGAACACCCGCGCCATCAGCAACGAGATCACGGTCACGTTGAGCGCATGACCCGACACCCGATCGCCGCCCGCGTCGCTGATCACCCGCACACACATCTCGCGGTCGACCATCAGCTTGTCGAGCAGCGCGCGGGCCAGGCCCTCGCTGACCTGGCGCGCCAGCTCGGGCGCCTTCGGCACCTGGCGCCGGGCTTCGTGCCAGGCCTGGCCGGCCTCGCGGTACTGCTGCTCGCACAGGCGCTGCGCCGCAAACTGCTGCGACAGCGCCGCCCGCTGCCGGGTCGGCGAGCCGCTGGCCGATGACGGGGCGGTCGCCGTGGCGGCACCGGTGGCAGCCGGTGTGGCAGCGGGGGTGGCAGCCAGCGTGGCCGGTGGCCCGGCCGCTGTCGACGCGTCGCCGGGCGTCGCGTCGACTGCCGCCACTGCAGTGTCGGTGTCGGTGTCGGTGTCGGTATTAAGGGTGGTGTCCGTGGCCGCGGCGCCCGCGGCAGCGGCGCCCGGTGCGACGGCCGCGGCCGTCGAGTCGCCCGCGATCGGGGTGGCGCCCTCCAGCGGCCCGGTTTCATCAGTCGCGGCCGTGGCCGCGTTCGGCGCCAGCGCCGGCGCCAGCATCGCAGCGGCCGGGTCGCCGATGCCGGGGAGCAGGTCCGGGTCGTTCAGCCGGCTCTTTTCCGGGCTCCAGCGCAGTTGCTTCAGGCCCAGGCCGCGGATCGTCTCCAACTGGTCAGGCGACGTCACGAGGAAGCTCGACAGTGCAAACGGATGCGCCCACCAACCCAGGTCCAGGTGCACGAACATCCCGACCCGCAACTCCTCGACAGTCAACTTCATCGCCATGGCCTCGGTACTTCCGCAATCAACAAGGGGCGCAGGCCAGTGCCCGCATGGTCTGGACTTCGGCAGCCGAGGGCTTGAACTTGAACCGCCGCCGCGGTGCGCCCGGTGGGCCGGGGCGTCGCCGGACACCCTGCGCAGCACGCGAGGCGCAGGCGCGTGACAAGCGTCACGGCCGCCCGCACGCCGCTGCTTCAGCGCCGGGCAACCTCAGCGTGCCGCCAGCGCGCGCCAGGCGGTGGGCGTGTGCCCGGTGTGGCGCAGAAAGAAACGGCTGAAATAACCGGCATCGTGAAAACCCAGCGCCAGCGCGATCTGCTTGACCGCCAGCCGGGTGTAGGCCAGGTCGCGCTGGCCCTCCAGCACCAGCCGGTCGTGCAGCACGCCCAGCGCCGAGTGGCCCAGCACCTGGTGGCAGACACGGTTCAGCTGGGTCGGTGTGATGCCCAGGGTGGCGGCCAGCGTGGCCAGCGTGGGCTGCTGGCGGAAGCGGGCCTCGACCAGCGCCCGGAATCGCTGCACATGGCCGAGCGCGCGCGTCGACCGGGCGGCGCCCACCCCGGCACCACCGGACCCGCCGGGTCGGTCATCCAGCGGCGGCGCCAGCCGGCCCAGCAGCACGGCCAACTGCAGCAGCGCAGCGTCCAGCGCCAGGTCGCGCCAGGCCGCCGAACCCTGAAATTCGGCACGCAGCCGTGCCACCGCATCGGCCACCGCCAGCGCAGCGTCGTCGCCCGCGGCCCAGTGCAAGACCAGCGGCTGCAGCAGCCGGGCGGCCAGCGGCCCGGCGCTCTGCAGCCCCTGCAGCAGGTGCTGCTCCAGCACCGTCAGCACGGTGCCGCGGATGTCGGGCTCGAAGCGGAAACCATGCGGCACCAGCGCCGGCAGCGCCAGCAGGCAGGGGCCGGCCAGGGCGAGGGCGCCGGTCTCCAGCCAGGCCGCGGCGCTGCCGGATTCGATGTGCAGAATTTGAAACAGGGTCTCGTGCCGGTGCGGCCGTATCTCCCAGTCGTGCTGCAAGCTGCGGTCGGCGATGCTCTCGCAGTGCAGCCAGTCGATGGCCTGGGTGCGCCCGTGTTCGCCGTAGAGCGCGTAGGTGGGCAACGACGTGGGCAGCGACGTTTGCAAAGGCCCGGGCGGCACAGCGGGGCGGGAGCGCGGCATGTTCGAATTTTGAAGTGTTTGGCGCTTTCCGTCCATTGAACCGGCGGCCGCGACCGCCTACGCTTTGACACCTGTCAAACCGCTTTGGAGACACCACCTTGAAAACCCAGGTTGCCATCATCGGCGCCGGCCCCTCGGGCCTGCTGCTCGGCCAATTGCTGGCCCGATCGGGCATCGCCAACGTGGTGATCGAGCAGCGCAGCCCCGACTACGTGCTGGGCCGCATCCGCGCTGGCGTGCTCGAACAAACCACCGTCGACCTGCTGCAGACCGCCGGCGTGGCCGAGCGCCTTCATGCCGAAGGCCTGCCGCACGACGGTGTGGAATTGTGTTTCGGCGACCGGCGCCACCGCATCGACCTGCTGGGCCTGACCGGCAAGCGGGTGACGGTCTATGGCCAGACCGAGGTCACCCGCGACCTGATGGCCGCTCGCACCGCCGCCCACCAGCCCACGGTGTACGAGGCCGACGAGGTGGCGGTGCACGGTTTCGACACCGCCGCGCCCAGCGTCACTTATCTGAAGGACGGCCAGCGCCACACGCTGCAGGCCGATTTCATCGCCGGCTGCGACGGCTTCCACGGCGTCTGCCGGGCCACCGTGCCGGCGCCCTCGATCACGTTGCATGAGAAGGTCTACCCCTTCGGCTGGCTGGGCGTGCTGTCCGACGTGCCGCCGGTCTCGCATGAGCTGATCTACGTGCACCACGACCGCGGCTTTGCGCTGTGCAGCCAGCGCAGCAAGGTGCGCAGCCGCTACTACGTGCAGTGTTCGCTCGACGACAAGGTGGAACACTGGTCGGACGACGCCTTCTGGGCCGAGCTGAAGCGCCGGCTGCCGGCCGACACCGCGACCCAGCTGGTCACCGGCGCGTCGATCGAGAAAAGCATCGCACCGCTGCGCAGCTTCGTCGCCGAGCCGATGCGCTTCGGTCAACTCTTCCTGGTCGGCGATGCCAGCCACATCGTGCCGCCCACCGGCGCCAAGGGCCTGAACCTGGCGGCCAGCGATGTCGGCTACCTCTGGCAGGCGCTGGAAGGCTTCTATGCCGGCCGCAAGGGCGAGATCGACCACTACTCGCAGCGCGCACTGGCCCGCATCTGGAAGGCCGAGCGCTTCTCGTGGTGGCTGACCTCGCTGATGCACCGGTTCCCTGAAGCCGACGGCGGCGGCGCGTTCAACCACAAGATGCAGCTGGCCGAGTTGGACTACCTGTTCAGCTCGCCCGCCGCGATGACGGCGCTGGCCGAAAACTACGTCGGCCTGCCCTTGGCCTGACCGGCGCTGACGCAGCGGCAGTGGCGGTCAGGCCAGAGGCGGCAGGCGGGGCGGCCTTCGCTTAAGCTGCCCGCCACGCGCCGGCACCGGCTGGCGGGACTGCGACCCATGCCCATCCCCCCGCTGCTGCCGCCCGACCATCCCGACCGCGTCTCGCTGGCCGCCGAGGTCCATGCCCGCCCGCCCGAGCCGCTGGCCGCCCCCAGCCGCGCCAGCTACGTGGCGGTGCGCATCGACGACCCGGCCCGTGCCGCCGAACAGGCCCACATCGCCACGCTGTGCCGGCACTTCGGCGTCATGCCACCCGCCGACGGCGCCACCCAGTGGGCGGGCACGCTGGGCCCGCTGCGTTTCAAGTGGGAGCGCCATGGCGAGTTTTCCAGCTACACCTTCTTCATGCCGGGGTTGGGCCCGGTGCCGTTCGCAGCGCCCGCGGTCAGCCAGCTGCCGCCGGGCTGGCTGGGCGCAGTGCCGGGCCACACGGTGTTCGCCGCGCATGCCCGGCTGGCGCCGGACGGCGACGCCGGCCCCCACCTGCCGCCATCGGCCGAACTGCTCGCCGCGCACTTCGGCGCCAACGTGGCGGTGGGCGCCGGCATCGGCGACGGCACCGGTCTGGCGTTCACCGATTTCGTCATCCACGACGACGGTTTCGCCCGCTTCCTGCTGATCGACCGCGACATGACCGAGCGCCAGGCCGGCCGCATGCTGCAGCGGCTGTTCGAAATCGAAGCCTACCGGATGATGGCGCTGCTGGCGCTGCCGCTGGCGCGCGGGCTGTGGCCGCGGCTGCAGCAGATCGAGCGCACGCTGGTCCAGCTGACGGCGCGCATCGCCAGCAACGCCCAGCCGCTGGCCGGCCACGATGAAGCCCTGCTGCACGAGCTGATGGCGCTGGCCGCCGAAGTCGAGAGCGCACTGGCCGGCAGCCAGGCCCGGTTTGGTGCCAGCCGGGCCTACCACGCGCTGGTGACCACCCGCATCGCCGAGCTGCGTGAGCAGCGCATCCAGGGCCTGCAGACCATCGCCGAGTTCATGACCCGGCGGCTGAGCCCGGCAATGGCCACCTGCGTCACCGTGTCGCAGCGGCTGCACGACCTGTCCGAGCGGGTGGCGCAAGCCAGCAGCCTGCTGTCAACCCGGGTCGATATTGCCCGCCAGCAGCAGAACCAGGCCCTGCTGGCCGCCACCGCGCGCCGCGCCAAGCTGCAGTTGCGGCTGCAACAGACGGTCGAGGGCCTGTCGGTGGCGGCCATCGTCTACTACCTGGTCGGCCTGGTCGGCTACAGCACCAAGGCGCTGAAGGCAGCGGGCGTGGGCCTGTCGCCGGATCTGGTGACCGGCGTTGCAGTGCCGGTGCTGGGCTTAAGCGCATGGTGGGTGCTGCGCCGGGTACGCCGGCGCATCGCAAAGGACGAGCAAGCAGAGCACAGCCGCCGTTTTTAGACCCGGTTGCGCCCGGCGCCATGCCGATCGCCGGCTTGGGCCCGGTCAGCGGCCGGCGGCGCGGGCGGCGGCCACGGCCTGGCCCAGCTCGATCACCGCCAGCGCGTAGTAGCTGGACCAGTTGTAGCGTGTCACGGCGTAAAAATTTTGCGTGCCGGCCACGAAGCTGGGGGCCGCGTCGCCGTTTTGCAGCTCCACCAGCGCCAGCAGGCCGGCGTGTTGCAAGGCCGCCGGCTCCAGCACGGCGCCGGCATCGGTCAGCTGTGCGGGCGTGAAGCTGGGCAGGATGTCGGGCACCAGCAAGGTGGCGCGGGCGGCGCTGTCGACCGGCGGCCTGACCGCAAAGTGGCTGGGCAGGCCGCGCTGCCAGCCGTGTTCGGCCAGGTAGTGCGCCACGCTGCCGATCACGTCGGGTGCGCTGTTGGCCATGTCGATCTGGCCGTTGCGGTCGAAATCGACTGCAAACCGGTTGATGCTGCCCGGCATGAACTGGCCCAGGCCGATGGCACCGGCAAACGAGCCCTTGACCGCTGCGGTGGGCAGCTGCTCGGTCATCGCCAGCCGCAGGAACTGGCCGAGTTCGTCCTTGAAAAACGCGCTGCGGTCCTTGCGGCCGGTCGGAAAGTCCAGGCTGAGCGTGGCCAGCGCGTCCAGCACCCGGTAGTTGCCGGTGACCCGGCCGTAGAAAGTCTCGACGCCGATGATGCCGACCACCAACGCGGCCGGCACGCCGTAACGTTGTTCGGCCGCGTCCAGCCAGTCGCTGTG
>JBBQVF010000076.1:0-21249 GCA_038211805.1 Burkholderiales bacterium
CGCCTGCGGGTCGACGCCGTTGTTCTTGGACTTGGACATCGTGCCCACGCCCTCGTAGTCGACCAGCGTGCCGTCCGCCTTGACCCGCGCCTGCGTGACCTTGCCGGTCTCGTCGCGGATGTCTTCCACCTCGTGCGGCCAGAAGTACTCGATGCCACCCTTGTCACCACGGCGGCTGTAGATGTGGTTGAGCACCATGCCCTGGGTCAGCAGCTTGGTGAAGGGCTCGCTGACGGTGACGAGCTTCAGGTCGCGCATCACCTTGGTCCAGAAGCGTGCGTACAGCAGGTGCAGGATCGCGTGCTCGATGCCGCCGATGTACTGGTCCATGCCGGGGGTGCCGGCCTCGCCAGCGGTGCCGCCGCCCATCCAGTACTGCGTGCCACCGGCCACCATGGCGTCGGGGTTGGTCGAGTCGCAGTAGCGCATGAAGTACCACGACGAATCGACGAAGGTGTCCATCGTGTCGGTCTCGCGCCGCGACGGCTTGCCGCAGACGGGGCAAGGCACGTTGAGGAAGTCGGCGCGCTTGTTCAGCGGATTGCCGCTGCCGTCGGGGATGCAGTCCTCGGGCAGCACGACCGGCAGGTCTTGCTCAGGCACCGGCACCGCACCATGCTCGTCGCAGTGGATGATCGGGATCGGCGTGCCCCAGTAGCGCTGGCGGCTGACGCCCCAGTCGCGCAGACGCCAGGTGGTCTTCTTCTCGCCCAACCCCTTGTCGGCCAGCAGGTCGGCCACTTTCGACACCGCCGGCTTGAAGGCCAGGCCATCCAGAAACGCGAAGCCCGCGCCGCTGTTGATGCAGTGCCCGCGCTGCTTGTCGGCGTAACCGTCCGCCCAGGCATCGGTGCTGAAGGCCTCACCGTCGACCGCCACCACCTGGCGGATGGCCAGGCCGTATTTCTTCGCAAACGCGAAGTCGCGCTCGTCGTGCGCCGGCACGCCCATCACAGCGCCGTCGCCATAGCTCATCAGCACGTAGTTGCCGACCCACAGGTCCACCGCTGCGCCGGTGAGCGGGTGCTGCACGGTCAGACCGGTGGCCACGCCCTTCTTCTCCTGCGTGGCCAGTTCGGCCTCGGTGCTGCCGCCCTGGGCGCATTCGGCGATGAAGGCGGCCACCTCGGGCCGCGACGCCGCGGCGTGCACGGCCAGCGGATGCTCGGGCGCCACGGCGCAGAAGGTGACGCCCATGAGGGTGTCGGCGCGGGTGGTGAAGACCCACAGCTTGCCGTCGCCGATCGGCGCGCCGCCGGCATCGGCCACCCGGTGCGGGAAGGCAAAGCGCACGCCTTCGCTCTTGCCGATCCAGTGCTCCTGCATCAGCCGCACCCGCTCGGGCCAGCCAGCCAGGTAGTGCGGGTCGTCGGGGTTGTTCACCGCCGACAGCAGTTCCTCGGCGTACCGGGTGATCTTCAGGTAGTAGCCGGGGATCTCGCGCTTCTCGATCACCGCACCGCTGCGCCAGCCGCGGCCGTCGATCACCTGCTCGTTGGCCAGCACGGTCTGGTCGACCGGATCCCAGTTCACCACCTGGGTGCGGCGTTCGGCGATGCCGGCGGCCAGCATCTTGAGGAACAGCCACTGGTTCCATCGGTAGTACTGCGGCGTGCAGGTGGCGACCTCGCGCGACCAGTCGATGGCCAGGCCCATCGCCTGCATCTGGCCTTTCATGTGGGCGATGTTGTCGTAGGTCCACTGCGCCGGCGGCACCTTGTTCTTCATCGCCGCGTTCTCGGCCGGCAGGCCGAAGGCGTCCCAGCCCATCGGCATCAGCACGCTCATGCCCTTCATGCGCAGCTGGCGGGCGAGCATGTCGTTGATGGTGTAGTTGCGCACATGGCCCATGTGCAGCTTGCCGCTGGGGTACGGCAACATCGAGCAGGCGTAGAACTTCGGCTTGAGATGGCCGTGGCTGTCGCGGGCGTTTTCCGTCACGCGGTAGGCGTCGTGGCCATCCCACAGCGGCTGCGCCCAATGGGCGCGGGCGGCGGTTTCTACCTCGGCGGGGGCGTATTTCTCGTTCATGCCCGCGATTGTAGGAGGGGGTCCGGCGCCGGCCGGCGCCCGCTTGGTGGGGCGCCATCGACCGCTTCGCCACCGGCTTGGCGCGGCGGTGGCGGCGGCGCCGGACTGGCTGCGGTCGGACGCGGCAGGTGCACCGCCGGGACGGTGCTGGATCGTGGTGGTGGTCGCTGCGGGGTGCTGCCGGCCATCCCCAATCAATACGAAGGCCGGGACGAAGTCCGGTTGCATCATCGGCTTGGGCACGGGTGGCGCCCGAAGCCAACGAGGAGATCAGATGGCAGACCCCGACAAACCGTTTGCCTCGATAGATCAAGCGCCGCCGCTGACGCCGCCGCTCGCCAGGCAAGCCATCCGCGATGTCACGTCAACGGAGCCCTTGCCGCCACTCGGCGCCCTGGCGTCAGAACAACGTGAACCACTGCAACCGGCACCCGAGGCGGCGTCGCCGCCGACGACGCCGCAAGACGCCGTGACCGAGCCGTTACGGGCCACCGCGCCGCAAGCCGAGCCGGACGCAGAGCCGCACTTGCCGATGCAGCCCGAGCCCTCGCCAGACCCGGTGCCGGTGCCGGTGCCGGTGCCGGTGCCGCTGATTTCGCCACAGCCCGCGCTGCCGGGCCAGCCAGCCCAACCGAAACTGCCGCCCGCTGCCCCGGAGCACAGCGGTGCAAGCGCCGCCGGGATGGACGCTGCCATTGGCGCGGGCATGGAGTCGCGCCCAGCCGCCGGGGAAACACCGGCCCAACGCCGGGCGTCGGCAGACATGCAGCCCGCCGTCAAGAACGGTGGCGGTGGTGGTGGCAGTGGTGGTGGCAGTGGCGCCGGCGGTGGCGGTGGCAGCGGTGGCAGCGGTGGCGGCGGTGGGGGTGGTGGGGGCGGTAGGGGTGGTGGAGGTGGCGGCGGCGGTACTGCTGACACAAGTGACAGCGCAGCGAGTGCCAGGGTTCGTCAGATGGCGCAGCCGAACCTGTTTTTTCCTTCGTTTGCGTTGCTTGCGTTCGTTGTCTACGGGGCAGTTGCGTTTTGGGGCGCCAACGAGAAGGCGACCGATCTGGCGCTTGCCGTTTTGCTGGGCGCGCTGGCGCTCTGGTTCATCCATTGCGTGACCGGCGAAGCCCGCGACAAGATTGAAAGCCTGTTCACATTCGCCTATGCCTTTACCTTCGGTGCCTTCGCCCTGTTGCTGTTGCCGGTGCTGTCGGACCAGTTTCCAACAACGGCCGCGCAGTCAGGCGCGGACAAGGCCGGGCACCACAACGAGGGCGCCTTGCGGCTCGTTCGCGGCTGCGTGCGTGCTGACGCCGAAGGGTCGAAAACGCTGGGCTTGAAACTGGCGCCCTGCCCGGTGGAGCCTCCGGCATCGGCCGCATCGATGCCCGACGGCATCAGGGCCACCAGTGTTCGATATGCCTGGCTCATCAGCGTGGGCGGGGTCACTGCGCGCACGCTGGCCTTTGACAAATGCGACTACGCCAAGGGGCAACATGACCGGGTGGCCGTCTCTGCGGCGTCCGCGGCGTCGGCGGCAGGGGATGGCAAGGCAGAGTCCAAGACCCTCGTCGATGATCTGAAGAAACTGGAAAGGAAGGCCGAAATTCACGCTGCCGCTGCTTGCGCGGCGCAAGACAGCAACGACCCCACCAAGCCGTTTGTCGAGGTCTCGGGCGGCATTGCCGTGCCGTTGTTCGTGGTGGTGATGGCGCTGATCGGCGGCGCGGTCAGCATCTCCCGGCGCATCCCGGAGTTCCAGCGCCGCAGCGACCTGCAATACGTCTCGACCGAAAAAGAGCCCTTCATGCCACCCTACCGGGTGCGCGAGGCTGTCGTGTTCCAGATCATGCAGCTCATTTCGGCGCCGTTTCTGGCCATCGCCACGATGCAGGTGATCGAGCCCAACACGCTGGCGTCGGCGTCCACCCTGGCTTTCGCCACCGGGTTTTTCTCCGAAACCATCCTGTACATGATTCGGGGCGTGGTCGAGGGCCTGAAGCCCGAGGTGACCAAGGTGGCCGGGCCGGTGATGACCAATCTGGTCGGTCAGCTGGTCTGGCAGGACACCGCCGACCCCGGTGACTTCGCCAAAGTGCGGGTCGAGCTTCAGTCCGAGCGGCCCATCGAATGGCGCAACGGCCCGGTCGACAGCGACGGCAAGTTTGTCATCAACGGCGTCACCGCCGGCCGCTACCGCCTGGTGATCGGCGGCAGCGGGATCATGCCGGTGCCAGCGCAGGACATCGAGGTCGACGACAAGCCGCCCGCCTTCATCAAGATCGCGGTGACCAAGGCGTGAGCCGGCACCGGGTGGTGATCAGTGCCTGACCAACCCGAACCCTCGGCACTGAACGCCGTCAGATCCAGACGCAGCGGGTCGCGCGGCGCGTCGGGCAACTGCCACGCCCTGTCGGCCAACGGGTTGAACAGCCTGTGAACACCGCCCTGCAGGATGCGGGCCTCAAAGTTCTTGCCAAGTGTCTGCAGCGTGGGCGGCGCCCGCTGCGCGCCCGGCCCGGCCCGGCCTGGCCCGCCCCGGCCAGTCGCGGCTACTTGGCCGGCGATTCGGTGACGAAGCCGATACGCGACAGCCCGCCGTCCTGCACCAGCCCGATCAGCTCGGCGATGCGGCCGTAGGGCACGACCTGGTCGGCACGCAACTGCACCTCGGTGGCCGGGTTGCGCAGCGCCGCCTCGCGGATGCGGGCCTTCAGCTGCTCGCCATTGACCGCCTCGTCGCCCCAGAACAAGTCGCCCTGAGGGCTGACCGCCACGGTGACGAAGGTCGGTGCGTCGGTCGGCCTGGCACCGGCGGTCTTGGGCAGATCGAGCCGCAGGCTGCTGCTCATCAGCGGCGCGGTGATGATGAAGATCACCAGCAGCACCAGCATCACATCGATCAGCGGCGTCATGTTGATGTCGCTCATCGGCTGCGCCTTGCCGCCGCGCTCGAACCGGCCGAAGGCCATCGCTCAGGCCGCCTGGGCGGCCGGCACGGCCAGCCCGGGGCGGGCGTCGAGCGCCATCTCGCGCAGATCATGCGCAAAGCCTTCCAGCCCGGCCTCGCAGGCCGCCACCCACTTGCCGAACAGGTTGTAGGCAAGCACCGCGGGGATGGCCACCGCCAGCCCGGCGGCGGTCATGATCAGCGCCTCGCCGACCGGGCCGGCCACCCTGTCGATGGTCAGCGCGCCGGCCGCAGCGATGCTGATCAGCGCGTGGTAAATGCCCCAGACGGTGCCGAACAGGCCGATGAACGGCGAGGTGCTGCCGATCGACGCCAGCAGCACTTGGCCGAACTGCAGGTGCGCCAAGCTGCGCTGCAGCGCGTCGCGCAGACGGCGGGTGAGTTGCGAGCCCAGCGTGGCGCGGGTGGCCAGCGTGCCCGGCGCTTCGGTCAGCGTGCCGGCCTGCAGCAGCGGCAGCAGCACTTGTTCGCGGTCCAGCCCGGCCAGGCGGGCGCGACCGGCGTCCAGCGTGTCGGCGGCCCAGAACGCCGGCACCGCACGGTCGATGTCGCGCCGCGCGCGGGTCAGCACCCAGCCCTTCCAGAAGATCACCACCCAGGCGCTGACCGACATCGCCAGCAGCAGCGCCACCACCAAACGGCCAATGGCGTCGGTTTCGGTCCAGAAGGTGAACAGGCCCTGCATGTCAGTACCGCCCGGCCGTTCCGAAGGTACTGACAGCCCCCTCGGGGGGCAGCGAACGAAGTGAGCGTGGGGGTTGTTTCATGTCAGCTCGCCACGGCGCCAGGCGCCACTCGCGACACATGAAACAGGTGGGGCCAAGCGAACGCCGCGGAACCGGCTTTGCCGGGCCGCTGGCGTTGCCCCCTTGAGCGGGCGCGCGAAGCGCGTAGGGGGTGTTTCACTTCAGTCAGGTCAGGCCGAGCACGTCGTTCATGTCGAACAGGCCCACCGGCTGGCCGGCCAGGAAGCGGGCTGCGCGCAGGCTGCCCTGGGCATAACCGGCGCGGCTGCTGCTTTTGTGGCTGATCTCGATGCGCTCGCCGGTGCCGGCGAACAGCACGGTGTGGTCGCCCACGATGTCGCCGCCGCGGATGGTGGCAAAGCCGATGCTCGACGGATCGCGCGGGCCGGTGACGCCTTCGCGGGCGTAGACGGCACAGTCTTTCAGGTCGCGGCCCAGCGCGTGGGCCAGCACCTCGCCCATCTGCAGCGCGGTGCCGCTGGGCGCGTCGATCTTGTGCCGGTGGTGGGCCTCGATCACCTCGATGTCGTAGCCGGTGTTCAGTGCCCGGGCGGCCTGATCCAGCAACTTCAGCACCACGTTGACGCCCACGCTCATGTTGGGCGCCATCACCAGGGCGATGTGCGCGGCGTGGCGGGTGATCTCGGCCTTCTGCCCGGCACTGAAGCCGGTGGTGCCGATCACCGCCTTGACGCGCAGCTCGCGGCACACCGCCAGGTGGGCCAGCGTGCCTTCGGGCCGGGTGAAGTCGATCAGCACGTCGGCGCCGGCCAGGCCCGCGCCCAGGTCGGCGGTGATGGCCACGCCGGTGGCATGTCCGGCAAACGCGCCGGCATCCTGGCCGATGGACGGGCTGCCGGGCAAATCCAGCGCGCCAGCCAGCACGCAGTCGGGCGCTGCCAGCACCGCCTCGACCAGCATGCGGCCCATGCGGCCCGAGGCGCCGGCCACCGCGAGGCGCAGCGGTCGACCGGTCAAGACGGTTCCAGCGGCGGGTAGTTGCGCACGGCACCGATCGGCAGCACCGGCTCGGCGGGCGGCTTCACCGGCTTGGGCAGGGCTTTTTTCTGCGCCTCGGTGATCTCGAGTACCGGCGCAGCGCGCGCGGCGAGCGGGCGGCTGATGGACGCGACGAAGTCGCGTTCGGTCGGCAGTTCGCCGGCCTCGATCCGCTCGAGCTTGTCGTCCTTGAAATAGACGATCACGTCGCGGCGCTGCGGCGCTGTGCCCTGGCGGCGGATGGTGAAGATGTAGTCCCAGCGGTCGGCGTGGAACAGATCGGTCAGCATCGGCGAACCGAGTGCATCGCGCACCTGCGCCCGGGTCATGCCCGGCTTGGCCAGCGCCACCTGTTCCTGCGTGACGACGTTGCCTTGCACGATGTCCATGCGGTAGGGCGTGATGAAGCCGCCGAACAAGGCGTCACCCGACTGCAACGCGGGGTCGTTCGCCCGGTTGGCACAAGCGCCCAGCGCCAGTGCCAGCAACAGCGCTGCAGCCCGGCCGGCGGGTCGTCCAACAAGAAAAGTGTTGCTCAATGGGCCTGCCATGGGTGTGAAGCCGGACGCTGCGACGGGCGCGATGCGCGCGGCTGGATATGATCCATTGATTCTAGCCATCCACCATGCCGCACCGCGACGCCCCGCCCAAGACCCACGCCGACGAGCTCAAGAGCAGCGGCCTGAAGGCCACGCTGCCGCGCATCAAGATCCTGGAGGTCTTCCAGCGCACGGCAGACCGGCACATGACGGCCGAAGACGTCTTCAAGGCCTTGCTGCACGACAACGCCGACGTCGGACTGGCCACCGTCTACCGGGTGCTGATGCAGTTCGAGCAGGCCGGTCTGCTGTCACGCAGCCACTTCGAGTCAGGCAAGTCGGTGTTCGAGTTGAACGAGGGCCAGCACCACGACCACCTCGTGTGCCTGACCTGCGGCCGGGTCGAGGAGTTCTTCGACCCCGAGATCGAGCAGCGCCAGCGAGCGATTGCCCAGACCCATGGTTTCGAGTTGCAGGACCATGCGCTGTCGCTGTACGCCGTCTGCACCAAGCCGGCCTGCCCGCATCGCGGCAAGTAACGGCTGCGTGGCCGGGTGGCCGGGTGGCCGGCCGGCCGCGGATCAACGGTCGTCGTGCTGCATCGCGCGCTGGTGGCGTTCGATGAATTCCTGGTAGGTGTCGATGCCGCGCAGTTGCAGGATGGTGTTGCGCACCGCGGCCTCGACCAGCACCGCCAGGTTGCGGCCAGCGTCGACGGTGATCACCACCTTGCGCACGGGGATGCCGAGGATGTCTTCGTACAGCGGCTCGTAGGGCAGGCGTTCGAACTCGCGCTCCATGGTTTCCTTGCGCACCAGGTGGACGATGAGCTTCAGGCGCATCTTGCGGCGCACCGCCGTCTCGCCAAAGATCGCCTTGATGTCGAGCAGCCCGATGCCGCGCACCTCCAGCAGGTTCATCAGCAATTCCGGGCAGCGGGCCTCCAGTGCGCTTTGCGAGATCTTGAAGAGATCGACCGCGTCGTCGGCCACCAGGCCGTGGCCGCGGCTGATCAGTTCCAGCCCCAGTTCGCTCTTGCCCAGACCGGATTCGCCGGTCAGCAGCACACCCAGGCCCAGGATGTCCATGAACACGCCGTGCCGCGTGACACGCTCGGCGAAAAGCTGTGCCAGGTAGGTCCGCACGATGTCGATCACCTGACCGGCCGACTCGCTGGTGACGAACAGCGGAATCTCGGCGCGGTCGCACATCGCCACCAGCCGATCGGGCGGCGCCACACCGTCGGCGGCGATCAGCACCGGCGGCTCCAGCGTCACGATCCGCGAAATCCGGCGCTCCTGGTCGTCGGCGGCTGATTCGCAGAGGTATTGCACCTCGCGCCGGCCAACGATCTGCACCCGGTACGGATGGATGTAGTTCAGGTAACCGACCAGGTCGGCGGCCGAACGGGCATCGCGCACCGCCGCATCGTCGAAGCGTCGCTCGGGATGGGCGTGGCCGGCCACCCACTCCCAGCGCAGCAGCGCGCGATGGGCCTCGAACAGCGCCTCCGCACTGATCGAGGTCGGTTTCAAACCGCGGTCCCGGAGCGCGAATTCAACGCCATGTCAAGCCAGACTCAGGCGACCGATTTCAGCGGCGCCCAGCCGGCGATCAGCTTGTGCAGCGCTGCGGCGTCTTCAGCGCCCTTCATGCGCTCGCGCAGTTCACGGTCGGACAACATCTCGGCGATTTCGGACAGGATTTCCAGGTGCCGCTGGGTCGCCGCTTCGGGCACCAGCAAGAAGATCAGCAGGCCCACCGGCTCGTCGTCGGGGGCGTCGAAGGGCACCGGCTGCTGCACGCGGATCACCGCGGCCAGCGGGTTCTTCAGCCCCTTGATGCGGCCGTGCGGGATGCCCACGCCATGGCCCAGCCCGGTCGAGCCCAGCCGTTCTCGGGCGAACAGGTTGTCAGTCACCGTCGCGCGGGCGATGGCATGCTGGTTTTCAAACAGCAGGCCGGCGTGTTCAAACACACGCTTCTTGCTGGTGACGTCCACATCCACCACCACATTGGCAGCGGGCAGGATGGCGGCGAGACGATTCATGGTGTTTCCCCCGTGTCACGACAGTTCATGACCGGCTTGACGACGGGTCCGAAGACAGAAAAATGATTATAGAAACCGATTGCTGCAGTGCACATTCGACACCACCCGCGACTCGGGGATGTTGTCACGAGGCGTCAACGGGTGCCGACATCATTGAAAACGGCCCCCTGGAGGGCCGTTCATCAGGCTGTCAGGCGGCTGCGCCTAGTTGAGACCGACATCCAGGCGCTTGGGCGCCGGGTGGTGGTGGTCCTGCAGGCGGTCCTTGTGGCGACAGACTTGGCGGTCCAGCTTGTCCATCAACTGGTCGATCGCCGCGTAGAGATCTTCATGGGATTGCTCGACGAAGATGTCCTTCCCCTTGACGTGAAGCGTCACTTCGGCTTTCTGCCGTCGCTCCTTCTCCTTCAGCTTCTCGACCGTTAGCAGCACATTGACGTCGACCACCTGGTCGAAATGCCGAGTGACCCGGTCCAGCTTGGTGAGCACGTACTCACGGAGTGCCGGCGTCACATCCAGATGATGTCCGCTGATCGTCAGGTTCATCAGAGCGTCCTTTCAAAGGGGTTTTTCAGGAACCAGACGGGCCACGGCGGCTTCCGGCACTTGTTGAATCGTCGTCAGATCGCGTCACCCGTCTGCGACCAGTGTGCTCCCGTTCCAGGTCGGATGACAAGGGGATGACAGGGCGATCGTCGTGCGGATCTGCCGACGACCGGCCGCGCTCGGGGATCGGTAACTGTTGTAGCCAAATGCGACCTGTCAGTACTGACATGGGTGTTTTCCTAGGGGTGATCCCCAGGCGGTCGATGCAAACGCGTTAAAGTGAAAAATAGGCCGCGAAGCTTGACGATCAGTCCCGACGTCATGGGAATCGGGACGGCTGCAGGATTTGAGATTCCAGGTCATCGCCGGCTACGTCCAGGCGCGGCCTGTCGGAAAGGTGTCGGCGAGGCCATGCGCAAAAGCGCGACGAATGATGACGTGTTGTCGACCCGCGAGGCGGCTGAGCGATTGGGCGTGGCCCTGCGGACGGTGCAGCTATGGGTCGAAGGCGGCGTGCTGCCTGCCTGGAAAACCGCGGGCGGCCACCGGCGGATCTCTCGTGCCGCGGTCGAGCGCCTGATCGACGAGCGCAGCGCCGCGCTGTCCGGTGACAGCCAGCGCGGAGGCTTGAGCCCGCTGCCGAGCTCGGCGCCGGCCGAAGTGCGCCTGAAGCTGATGGTGGTCGAGGACGAGCCCGACCTGCTGCGGCTGTTCACGCTGGTCATCGCGGGCTGGGACCTGCCGATCGACGTGACGCCTGCGGGCAACGGCTTCGAGGCCTTGCTGCGCATGGGCCAGGATTGCCCCGACCTGTTGGTCACCGACCTCAACATGCCGGGCATGGACGGCTTCAAGATGATCTCGTCACTGCATGGTGTCGGCGATGCGTTCGGCGACATGGACATCGTCGTGGTCACCGGCTTGTCGGCCGCCGAGATCGACCGCCGGGGCGGCTTGCCGTCCGGTGTGCGGGTCTTTCACAAGCCGGTGCCCTTCGACGAGATCGAGTTGCTGGTGCGCGAGCGCTTGATGGTCCTCGGCGCTGCGGCCTGAGCGGGCAGCGTCGTTGGCCGCCCGGCGCCTGATCGGCACGGGCTCGCTCGAACAGCGCGACGAACTTGGCGCAGTTCGGCTGCTGCGCTGGTGGCCGGGGTGCTACGGTCTACGGTTTAAAACCCGGTTGTCGCTGGACGCCGGCTGGCCGGTCGGGGCAGCGCACGCTGCGACGCCGGCGCGGCCTGTCCAGCGGCTGACCCTCGGAGGCCTTGCCATGAAACGCGTGCTGATTGTCGAAGACCAGGCCGACATCCGGAAGCTGATCCGCATGACGCTCGAGTTCGAGCCCTACGAGATCCACGAGGCCGGCGACGGCACCGAGGGCCTGCGTCTGGCCGACCAGATCAAGCCCGACCTGGTTTTGCTCGACGTCATGATGCCGGGCGAACTCGACGGCCTGCAGGTGTGCGCCAGGATCCGCGCCAAGCCGGCGCTGCGCGACACACGGGTGGTTCTGTTGACCGCCCGGGGCCAGAACCAGGACCGGGATGCCGGTGAGCTGGCCGGTGCCGATGAGTACCTCATCAAGCCCTTCAGCCCGCTGCAACTGATCGAAACCATCGAACGCTTGATGCCGACGGTCTGACGCCGTTTGGCGGTGTGTTGGGGGCGACACGGCGCGAGTGGGCCGCTGCCTCGGTTTGGCAGCAGGCAAGGCATGGCGCGATGCAGCATTCGCCGAGGCGATGTGGCGATGTGGCGATGTGGCGATGTGGCGAGCCTGGGCAGCCTGATCCTCCCCACACGCGGCGCCGGTCGCACCGTGGCGGACCGGGTGCAATAATCGAGCCATCGTCATTGCGGAGCCCTCCGTTGGACCAGTGTCACCCTCGGTGACCGTTCCCTTCAGCGCCTGATGTCCGCCCCTGGCGGGCCCTGCGGAACGGGACGGTCGACACACCACCGCCCTGTTTTTTTCGCCCGGCGCGGGCCGATCGGCGCCCGATCGCCCGATCGCCCGACCGCCCGGTCAGCGCCGGAGAGCCCCATGCTCAATGTATTCACACTGTCCCAAGGCAGGCTGGTTCAGCAGGAAATCGAGAATCCACAGACGCTGGCGGCCGGGTCGCCGGTCTGGGTCGACCTGGAATCGCCGACGCCGATGGAGAAGGGCTGGATCGCCGCCCGCTTCAGTTTGACCTTGCCAGACAACATCGTCGACGACGACCTCGAGGAATCGGCGCGTTTCTACGAAGAGGACAACGGCGAGCTGCACATTCGCTCGGACTTCCTGATCGACGACGACGTGACGCCGCGCAACGTGCGGGTGGCCTTCATCTTGAAAGACGGCGTGTTGTTCTCGGTCCACGGCGAGGACCTGCCGGTGTTCCGCCTGCTGCGCCTGCGGGCGCGCCGCACGGTGGCGTTGATCGGCGACGCGAAGGACGTGCTGCTCAAGCTGTATGACGCCGATGCCGAATACTCCGCCGACGCGCTCGAAGGCATCTACGACAGCCTGGAAAAGGTCAGCGCACGGGTGCTGAAGCAGGACGTCAACGACCAGGCTGCCGGCGCCGCGCTGAGCGCCATTGCCAAGGAAGAAGACCTGAACGGCCGCATCCGGCGCAACGTGATGGACACGCGGCGCGCGGTGAGTTTCATGATGCGCAGCCGCATGCTCAACGCCGAGCAGTTCGAGGAGGCGCGGCAGATCCTGCGCGACATCGACTCGCTGGACAGCCACACCGCCTTCCTGTTCGACAAGATCAACTTCCTGATGGACGCGACGGTCGGCTTCATCAACATCAACCAGAACAAGATCATCAAGATCTTCTCGGTGGCCAGCGTGGCGCTGTTGCCGCCCACGCTGATCGCCAGCATCTACGGCATGAACTTCAAGTACATGCCCGAACTCGACCAGAGCTGGGGCTATCCGCTGGCGCTGGCGCTGATGACCGCATCGGTGGCCGCGCCATTCATCTACTTCAGGCGCAAGGGCTGGTTGCGCTGAGGCAGCAGCCGGCAAGCCGTCGTGGCCCTGGTAGTGCCGTTGCGTGGATGTAACTGATTGCAACCGCCTGTGCTAGCGTGTCAGGCGCCGCGGTGGTGCGGCCGTGCCCCCGCCTACACTTTCGTTGCCATGATCCTTGCTCACCGCCTTCCTCGCTTGTTGTCCACCTTGCTGCTGGGCGCGGCGGCCGGCCTGGTTTGCCTGCCGGCCACCGCGCAGTTTGCGATGGTGCCGGCACCCTTGTTCGGAACGCCGCAGGCCAGTGAAGCTGATTCCGATGTCGCGTACCGCGCCGACGCGGCCAAGCACCTCTACGCGGCCTACCCGATGCGCATCTTCAAGGGCCGCATGCCGCCGCTGTTGTACGGCGTGGCCATCATCGACACCGAGATCGACGCCGGCGGCAACATCGTCGACGTGCGGGTGCGCCGCCCCCCTGCGGCGCCCGAGGTCGGGCCCTGGGTGGTGGCGATGATCCGCAAGGCCGGGCCTTTTCCACCGCCGGCCAAGCTGGGCAAGGCGGTCTACACCGACATCTGGCTGGTGCACAAGGGCGGCAATTTCCAGCTCGACACCTTGACCGAAGGCCAGAACTGACCGGCGTTGCCGTGGCCGCTGGTCGTTAGCCGACCCAGGCCTTGTTCAGCCGCCGGCGCGGCGCTTCAGCCAGCGCATCAGCGCGCCAATGCCGGGCAGTTTTTCGTACAACTCCTCGGCGGCGTCCCAATAGTCGCGGTGCAGGGCCACCTGACCGCCGGTGTCGAACATCAGGTGGCTGGCGCCGTGGATGCAGATCGACCTCGCGCCCATGCCCCGGGTGCGAAACTCGAAGTCCCAAGTCAGGAACAGCGCGTCGCCCTGGGCGACGATGTCGCGCACCGTGAAGCGCGGGTCATCGAGCTGGCGGAACATGTGGTCGAAGATGCGGGCGATGGCCGGCAGGCCCTGCACGGCGTTGAACGGGTCCTTGAAGCGGGCATCGGCCGCGTAGACGCCGCGCAGCCCCGGCAGGTCGGCCGGCGACAGGCTCTCGAACAGCGTCACCACCGCACGCACGCGCGGGTCGGCATGGCGGGTCGGCGCGGACGCTGGCGGCATGGGCAGGGCCTCAGGCACGGACCGCCCGGCGCACCGCGCCGAAATACAGGCGGTCAGGCAATTGCCGCATGACCTTGAGCAGGCGGGTGAAGCGCTTGGGGAAGTGGATCTCGAACTCGCCTTTCTCCCAGCCGGCGACGATGGCCTCGGCCGCCGCCTCGGGCGTGATCAGTGCGGGCATGTGGAAGCTGTTCTGGGCGGTGAGCGGTGTTTCGACGAAGCCCGGGTTGATCAACGACACCCCGGCGCCGCGGCTGTGCAGGTCGAGGTACAACACTTCGGCCAGGTTGATCAGCGCAGCCTTGGTGGGGCCGTAGGCCAGCGCATTGGGCAGACCGCGGTAGCCGGCCACGCTGGCCACCAGGCTCAGGTGGGCGGGCGTGCCGGCGGCGGCCTGGCGCAGCAGCGGGGGCAGCACGGCATCCAGCAGGTTCAGCGCGCCGACGACGTTGATCTGCTGGTGGCGCAGTGCGTCGGCCAGGTCGAAGTCCATCGCCGTCATCGCCCGGTAGTGACCGGCGCAGTACATCGCCAGGTCGATGCGACCGTGCTGCTGCAGCAGGGCCAGCGCTGCGGCGCGCATCGCATCGGCGTCGGTGGCGTCCAGCGGCAGGGCTTGCGCGCCGGGGTGTTCGGCGACAAACGCTTCCAGCGGCGCCGCGCTGCGCGCCGACAGCGTGACTTGCGCACCGCGGCGGTGCAGCAAAGCGGCGGTGGCGCGGCCGATGCCGCTGGACGCGCCGACCAGCCAGACATGCTGGCCGCGCCAGTCGGTGATGCGGGGGTTCAGGGCCATCGGGCGCTCTCTAGCCGGGCAGGCGTTGGAAGGACAGCAGCACCTCGCCCAGCCGGATGCCGAACTTGCTCATCACCGCCCGGTTGATCATCACCTGCTCGTCGACCAGGAACATCCAGTCGTCGAACTCGATGTCCCAGCTGCGGCCGTCCACCGGCACGCGCAGCGTGTAGCGCCAGTTCAGCGCGTTGCCGGCGGCCTGCCCCTGTGCTTCACCCACCACGTCGGCGGCGCGGCCGGTGTAGCGGCCGTCGGTGCCGCGCTGCAGCGTCCAGACACGCGTTTCGGTGCGGCCGTCGGAATAGCTGAACCGCTCGTCCAGCGTGCCGGTGTCGCCCTGCCAGCTGCCGGTGATCTGCGCGGTGAAACGCTGCATCACCTGGCCGCTGCGGTCGGTGACGATGCCGTGCGCCAGCAGCTTGCCATTGAAGTACTGCTTCAGGTCGAGCTGGGGGCTCTGGCTGGCGTAGTCGGTGGGCACCGGGCCGGCACAGCCGGTCAGCAGCAGCGGCGTGGCCAGGCCGATGGCCAGGGCGCAGGCCGCAGCGAGCCGGCGCGAGGAGTAGAACGGGTGGAGGGTCATGGGTGGTCCAGGAGGGTTCGGTGGTGCCACAGCAGCGCGGCCGCGCCGGCTTTCAGCAGGCAGGGCAGCGCGGCGTAGATCAGGGCCAGCGAGGTCAGCGCGGCTTCATCGCGAGCGCCCGGTGCGTAGCCCAGCGCCTGCAGCGCGGGCAAGGCCAGGCCGGCGGCCAGCGCCAGGTTCAGCTTGTTGGCGCAGGTCCACCAGCCGAAGTAGCTGCCTTCATGCTGCAAGGCGTGACCGGCGCGTTGCACCACGCCGGTCAGCAAGGCGCTCGGCACGGCCAGGTCGGCCCCCAGCGCGACACCGGTGAGCAGGCAGATGACGACGAAGGCGGGGCCGTCGCCGGCGCCCAGCCGGGCGGCCCAGACGAAAGCGGCGATCGCCAGCGCCATGCCCGCCAGCCAGCAGCGCAGCAGGCCGAAGCGGGCGACGGCGCGCACCCACAAGGGCATCGACAGCGCCGCAGCGGCAAAGTAGCTGCCCAGGAACAGCGGCTCCCAGGTCGGCGCCTGCAGGCGGTCCTTGATGAAGAACAGCACCAGCGTGGCCGGCACCGCGCTGGCCACGCCGTTGAGCAGGAACACCGCCATCAGCGCGCGGAAGGCCGGCACCCGCCAGGGCAGCGCCCAGATCTTCTCGTCGGGTTGGGGCTGGCCGCCGGAACGATCACCGGCAGCGGGCACGCTGCGCGGTGGCGCGCTGCGCAACGGCGCGGTGCTCAGCGCCCACACACCCAGCGCCAGCAGCGCCACGCCGCTGGCCACCATCACCGGGATGCCGGCCAGCGCCGGCAACACGCTGGCGGTCAGCACGCCGGCCAGCGACAGGCCCTCGCGCCAGCTGACGATGCGCGACTGCGCGACTGCGCCGCCGCCCAGCCGTGCGCCCCAGGCCTGGTGCAACACGCCCAACGCGCTGTAGCCCAGCGTGGTGAGCAGCAGCATCACTGCGCACCAGGCCAGCAACTGATTGGCGCTGACGGCCGGCGGAAAGAACAGCGCCACGAAGCCGACGGCCATCAGCAGTGCGGCCAGGGCCGCGGCGCCCAGCACCTGGGCGCGCGGGCGCACCAGGCCGCGGTCGACCAGCCGGCCCAGCCACGGGTCGACGATGGCGTCGAGCGCGCGGGTGCCCAGCAGCACCGCGCCCAGGCCGGCCAGCGGCACGCCCAGTTGCGCCGCGTAGTGGTTGGGCAGCAGCACGTACAGCGGCAGTGCGGCAAAGGCCAGCGGTGCGCCCAGCGCACCGTAGCGCAGGCCTTGTTGCCAACCGAAGGCCGCCGGGCTGGCCGGCTGACCGGCGCGTGGCGTGGCGCCGCGCTGGCTCACGGGCGGCTGCCCAGCAATTGCTCGCGCAGGCGCGGCTCGGACGTGCGCGGCGACAGCCAGATGCCGAAGAACAGCCGGGTGAATTCGGCGTCGGCCACCTCACCGCGGAATTGGCCGTTGAGGAAGAAGCGGGTCGTCACACCGGGCCGCTGAATGCCGGTCAGGCGGTCGCCGCTTTTCACATCGGGGAAGAGCTGGGTCATCGCGGACAGCCAGCGGGCCGACTGTTCGTCGCTGATGCGGCCGATGCGGGTCATCTCCTTCAGCGAGCGGCTGGCGATCTGCTCGCCCACCAGTTGGCGGGCATAGACCAGCACCAGTGCCAGCGGCTGGGCAGCGCCGTCACCGGCCACGGCCTCTGCGCTCCACAGGTGGGCGTCGTAGACATGCAGGCCCAGGAAGCGCAAGGTGCCGGTGCCGCGCCAGCGGGCGGCAGGCAGCTCACCGGCCAGCTCGGGCGGGGCGGTGGGCGCGTCGGGCTGCACGGCCAGCAGCAGCGGGCTGGTGCCGGCCATGGCCGCCAGCGCGCCCAGCTGCAGCAGCGACCGGCGGGAGGGCCGGCGGATGGCGCACAGGGTGGCCATGCTCAGGCCGGTCGGCGCAGCGTGAACTGCATGACGTCGGTGTTGCCGCTGGTGAACGCCGCTTCGCAATACGCCAGGTAGAACTCCCAGGTGCGCATGAAGCGGGTGTCGAAGCCCAAGCCGCGCACTTGCGTGTCCTGGTGCAGGAAGTCCTGCCGCCAGCGGCGCAAGGTTTCGGCGTAGTCGGGGCCGAAGGCCAGTTCGCGCTCGACTTGCAGGCCGGCCTTGGCGGCCTCGGCCCGAAAGGCGCCGGGGCTGGGCAGCAGGCCGCCCGGAAAGATGTACTGCTGAATGAAGTCGGTGCCCGCGACATAGCGTTCGAACAGCTCGTCGTGGATGGTGATCGACTGGATGCAGGCCCGACCGCCGGGTTTCAGTTGGTCGTGCAGGGTCTTGAAGTAACTGGCCCAGTATTCGCGGCCCACCGCCTCGAACATCTCGATCGAGGCGATGGCGTCGAACGGGCCGTCGGCGATGTCGCGGTAGTCCTGGTAGCGCAGCGTGGCCCGGTCGGACAGGCCGGCGCGCGCCAGCCTGGCCTGGCCGAAGGCCAGCTGCTCGGCCGACAGCGTGACGCCGGTGACCTGCGCGCCGAAATCGCGCGCCGCGCTCTCGGCCAGGCCACCCCAGCCGCAGCCGATCTCCAGCACCCGGTGGCCGGGCTGCACCTGGCATTCGCTCAGCGCGCGGTGGATCTTGGCGCGCTGCGCGCTGGCCGTGTCCTGCGCCAGGTCGCCGTTGAACCAGGCGCGGGAATAGGTCATGGTCTCGTCGAGCCACAGCTTGTAGAAGGTGTTGCCCAGGTCGTAGTGGGCGTGGATGTTGCGCTTGCTGCCCGCCCGCGAGTTGCGGTTGAACAGATGGCGCGCCCGATTGAACAAGTTGCCCCACCAGGTGCCATAAACGATGGAGTCCATCGCGTCGCGGTTGGCGATCACCAGTTGCAGCAGCGCCACCAGGTCGTTGGCGGCCCAGTCGCCGGCGATGAAGGTTTCGGCGAAACCGATGTCGCCCGAGCGCAGCACGGCATTGCACAACTTCCAGTTGTGCAGGCGCACGGCGGCGTGGGGCTCACCGGCGGCGCCGTTGCCGAAGCGCGCCTGGCTGCCGTCGGGCAGTTGCACGTCCAGCGTGCCGATTTGCAGCCGACGCAGCATCGCGAACACGGCGCGTGCGGCGGCCGGCGCAGACGGCGGCAGGACCGCGGAGCGTGCGGTGGTGACTGAGGTCATGGCGGGTTACCTGAGACTTTGTTGCGGTGGATTCGCGGGCGTGGGCGTGGACGTGGACGGCGCGGTGGCGCGGCCGTCGGTGCCGAAGAACGGCACGCGCTTGAGCCACAAGCGCAGCGCTTGCCAATGGATGCGGGCAACCACGCCCAGCGTCAGCAGCGGCATGCGCCACAGCGCCTGACGCAGTCGTGCCGGGGTCAGCGGGGCCAGCGCACCGCTGACGCTGGTCAGCAGCAAGGGGCCCTCGGCATCGTCGTGGTCGATGCGGGCGACCGTGCGGCCCGAGCCGTCAGACGAGTCGAGCCCGGTGCGCATGAAGCGGAAGCGGTAGCCGCCCTCGATCTGGCAGAACGGCGAGACGTGGAACTGCTTGACGGCCACCAGTTCATGGCCCCAGCCACCGCGGGCCAACTGCTCGCCCGCCAGCAAGTAGGCGTGGCGGCCGCCAAAGGTGTTGTTGACCTCGGCGACGATGGCCGCCAACGAACCGTCCGCGCGGTGGCAGTACCAGAAGCTGACCGGCTTGAAGGCGTAGCCCAGCAGCCGCGGGTAGGTGTGCAGCCAGGCTTCACCAGTGGCGTCGCCGATGCCGGCGGCCGCCAGTTGTTCGTCCAGCCAGGTCAGGCAATCGGCGCGGCCGTCGCCATGGTCGGCATCATGAAAGCTGGCCCAGCCGAAGCGGTTGCGGTGGAGCAGCGGGTTGGGGTCGCGGCGCAGACTGCGCAGCGGCAGCAGCCAGAACCAGGTCGGGTAGTCGAAGGCGTGCGGCACCGGCCGCAGCCGCTGGTGGCGCACCCGGCCGATGCCCAGCTGCGCTTGCGGGCGCGCGGCGGGTGTCGCGTCAAGGCGGGTGGCGGTGGTCATCGGGTACTCACGGCGGTGGCTGGGCGGGCGGTCGGCGGGTGGCGGAAGGCGGCGGCCTGGCGATCGACAAACGGCAAACGGCAAACGGCGGCGCTCATGCAGCGCTGCGCAGTGCGTCGGCCTGGGGCTCGGCGGCCCATCGTGCGCGCAAGGCATCGGCCACGGCGATACCCGACCGCAGCCCGTCTTCATGGAAGCCATACCGCGTCCAGGCGCCGGCGAACCACACCCGCGCCCGGCCCTGGATCTCGGACAGCCGGGCCTGTGCGGCGATGGCGGCGAGGTCGAACACCGGGTGGGCGTAGTCGTATTCACCGTGCACGGTGTGGGCGGCCGGTTCGCGGGTGGGATTCAGCGACACGACCACCGGCTGCTGCCATGGCAGCGGCTGCAGCCGGTTGATCAGGTAGTGCAGGCAGACGGCGGATTGCTCCTGCTCGGCGGCGGGGGCGCGCACATAGTTCCAGGCGGCCCAGGCTTTCGGGCGCTTCGGCAACACGCTGGCGTCGGTGTGCAGCACGGCGCGGTTGCGCTGGTAGCGGATGGCGCCCAGCACCGCGGCCTCGTCGGCGCTGGCCTGCGCGCCCAGCAAGGCCAGGCTCTGGTCACTGTGGCCGGCGAGCACCACCTCGTCGAAATATTCGCTGCCGTGGTCGGTGTCGATCCACACGCCCGCGCTGGCGCTGTGGGGCGGCACCCGGCGCACGGCGCGCACCGGCGTGTTCAGTCGCGCGTCGGCAACGCGCGCCAGCATGCGCTGCACGTAGTGGCGCGAGCCGCCGCGCACCGTGCGCCATGGCGGACGGTCGGTCACCCGGATCAGGCCGTGGTTGTGGCAGAACCGGATCATCGTGGCGACCGGGAAGCGCAACATCTGGTTGGTCGGGCAGCTCCAGATGCAACCCAGCATCGGCAGCAGGTACCAATCGCGGAAGGCGTCCGAGTAGCCTTGTTCGACCAGAAAATCACCGATCGGCTGCTGCAGCGCACCTTCTTCGCCCCGTTCGGCTATCGCGGTGGTGCTGCGGTTGAAACGCACCAGATCGCGCAGCATGCGCAGGAAGCGTGGCTTGAACAGGTTGCTGCGCTGGGCAAACACCGTGTCGAGGTTGCTGCCGCTCCACTCCAGCGCCCGGGACCCGTCGGCCTTGGGCACCTGCACCGAAAACGACATCTCCGAGGCGGCGGTGTCGACCTGCAGATCGGCGAACAGTTTCACCAGCGCGGGGTAGGTGGCGTGGTTGAACACCAGGAACCCGGTGTCCACGCCGTGGCTCACGCCATCCAGCGTGAGGTCGACCGTGTGGGCGTGGCCGCCGAAGTGGCCATCGGCCTCGTACAAGACGATGTCGGCATGCTCGGCCAGGTGCCAGGCGGTGGCCAGGCCCGAGATGCCGGCACCGACCACCGCGACGCGACGCCGATGGCCGATCATCGCAAGCGCCCGGTGGGCCCGACAGCGGGTCGTCGGAAAAATGAAGTGGCCGTGCAGCGCCCTGAGACCAACCAGGGAAGGAGGGAGGAGGAGAAGGGCCTCAGGATTTCACTTCGGAAATCCGAAAGGCTGCACGGCTCTAAATCGGAAGGCCGAACCGCATCGGCCTCGCTGACCTGGCCTGCGCCGGCGGCCCCTGCAGGGCAAACGGTCGGCGGGCCTACCCTGCGGTTGAGCCCGCGACGCTCAAAAGGTTCCGATGGCGACCGACGTGGGGACGGGGACGTGGATCTGGACTTGGACTTGGACTCGGACATGAAAGGCAAAGACATGGTCTTTTAGGTATCTATTTGAACTGCTCAGTTCAATTCTGACCGTCTAGTCTCACATTGTCTTCAGTAGTTTCTCTAATTCCCTTGTAAAAACAGGGTCTTTCGGGTCGACGGAAGAGG
>JBBQVF010000077.1:0-20969 GCA_038211805.1 Burkholderiales bacterium
TCGTCGAACACCACGGTGGCGCAGCGGTGCTGCCCGGTCCAGCGGTCGATCTTGCGTTGGCCGCCCTGGGTGAAGGCGACCAGGCTCTCGATCAGCGTGGCGGCCATCAGGCAGAACACCGGCTGCGCCTGCAGTTGGCCGTCCTCTAGGGTGGCGGCGATCGCCAATTCGGCGTCTTCAGCCACCAGTGCGGCGGCCAGGCGCGCGACCAGGTCAGTGGGGAAATTGGGCGTGTCGCAGGGCACGGTGACCAGGTAGGGCGTCTCGCAATGCTCCAGCCCGGCCAGGAAGCCGGCCAGCGGGCCGGGGTAGCTTTCCGACCCGCCGGCCATCGCATCGGGCCAGACCGGCACGCCCATCGAGTCGTAGGCGCCCAGGTTGCGGTTGGCGTTGATCATCAGGTGGCCCACTTGCGGCTGCAGCCGCAGCATCGCGTGCAGGGCCAGCGGCATGCCCTGGTGGTTCTGCAGGCCCTTGTCGACGCCGCCCATGCGGCTGCCGCGGCCACCGGCCAGGATCAGGCCGGTGATGTGCTCGGGGGGGACGAGATCGGCCATGCTCAAGTCTCCAGCAGGTCGAAGGCCTGGGTTTCGACCTCGACGAAGGCGCGGGTGAAGCCGGCCACGGCGCGCCAGGTCGCCGCCCGCGGGTGGCCGTCGACTGCCGTGCACAGCTTGGCGACCCAGGGTTGCAGGTGCTGGCGGAAGAAGCGGCGCTGTTGCTCCAGGTTGCACACCGCCAGGTCGTCGCCGGCGATCAGGTAGCGCATCACTTCGAAGACGAAAGCGACATGGTCTTCGGTTTCCAGCCGATCGGCGTCGCGCGCCAGGCCCAAGGCGGCCAGGTCGGTGCGCAATGCGGCCAGCGGTTTTTCATTGAGGAAGCCGGTCAGGTAGAACGAGCCGTAGGCAAAGACCTCGGGCCGACCGACGCCGTGGAACAAGGCCGCATGCTCGGCCGCCGCCTCGGCCACGGTGGTGGCGCGCAGCGCGGCAACCAAGTCGCCCCAGGGCGCTTCCAGGTAGCCCCCCGGATGCGGCGCCTGGGTGACAGCGACCCGGAACTGCTGCAACAACGCCTCGTCGGGTGGCGCCAGCCACAGGCCGGCCAGCAGGCCGTACAACTCGGCGCGGGCCAGTTCGTCGCCGTCGTCGGCAGTGGCGAAATTCAGGGAGTGTGTTTGCGCATCAGCCATGTCGCGTTGCTTCACAGGTCTGTAATTCGTACTTCGTTCGGATCGGTGTGGAGGTCGATCACCCGGCAGTCGCCACACATCTTCAAGCGCGCGGCTGCCGCGCCCTGGAAGGCGCTGTGGCCGGCCAGCTTGGTGATCATCGACTCGATCGCCCGCAGCGTGCCGAAGGGCTTGGCGCAGCGCACGCAGGCATAGGGCGCCACTTCGTGCAGCACACGGGCGGCCTGGCGGGCCTTGCCGTCGTCGGCCAGCCACAGCCGCGGTTGCAGCGTCAGCGCCTGCTCAGGGCAGGTGGTGACGCACAGGCCGCACTGCACACAGTTCTTCTCGATGAAGCGCAGCTGCGGCCTGTCGGGGTTGTCCTGCAGCGCCGCCTCGGGGCAGGCGCCGACGCAGCTCAGGCACATCGTGCAGGTGTCGGTGTTGACCGCCAAGCTGCCGAACGGCGCGCCGGCGGCGGGCAGCGGTATCTCCTCAACCGGCTGCGGCGCCTGCGCCAACAGGTGGGCCAAGGCCAGATCCAGCGTGCCGCGCTTGTCGGCCTGCGCCGCAAACGCCGCGGCGCGGGCCACGCCTTGCGCGGGTGGCGCACGCAGCGCAGCGTCCAGCGCGGCCAGGTCGCGGGCATCGCGAGCCTCGATCAGCGCAAAGTGAGCGCCCGCGTAACCCAGCCCGCTGAGGATGGCCTGGGCCAGCGCCATCTGCTCGGCCAGCGCCTGGCGGTACTCGGGCGCCTCCTCGTCGGTCAGCAGCAGCCAGACCTGGCGCGCACCCTGGGCGATCGCCGCCAGCCAGAGGTCGAGCCCGACGCTGGCGGTGTGCCACAGCGCCACCGGCAGCACCCGCGCAGGCACGCCGTGGATCGCGGCTTGCGAAGGCTGGCGCTTCTGCACGCTGGCGGCGCGGCCCAGCTCGTCGATCAGGCGGGTGCCGGCGCCCTGGCTGTGCAGCAGCAGCGCCGCATCACGGCCACCGGCCTGGGTGTAGGCGGTCAACATCGTGCGCAGCCGTTTGCCCTGGTCGACCGGGCCGGGGTAGGCAAAGCTCATCGCGCCGCTCGGGCAGACCGTGCTGCAGGCGCCGCAGCCCACGCACAGGTGCGGGTTGACGATCACACCACCGCCCTGCCCGCCCGGCGCGGTGGGCGTCGGCAGGCCCGGTATCGGGCCGCGGCTCTTGCCCAGCGACTTGCCCTTGAGCGTGGCGTCACTGCGGATGGCGCGCGCCGAGCAGACATCGATGCAGGCGGTGCAGCCGATCTGCTGGTTGCGGCTGTGCGCGCACAAAGTTTGCCGGTAACTGAAGAAACGCGGCTTCTCGAACTCGCCCACCCGCTCGCGCAGGTCGAGCACCGCGGTCATCAGCTTGCGTTCGTCGGCGCCCGCATGCCCCACATGCCAGTAGCCTTGCGGCGGCTGGTGCTGGGCGAAGTGCGGTTGCTCGCGCAGATCGAGCACCAGATCGAAGCGCTCGTCCACCGTCTGCGGCGCGCGCTGGAAGTCGATCGCACCGGCCGCCTCGCACACCCGCACGCAGTCGCGGTGACTCTTGCAGGCCGACAGGTCGACCTGGTAGCTGAAGTCGATCGCGCCTTCGGGGCAGGCATCGATGCAGGCATTGCAGCGGGTGCAGAGGTCGAGGTCGATCGGGTTCTGGCTCTGCCACTGCACCTCGAAGGCGCCCAGCCAACCGCTCAGCTTGGTCAGCCGGCCGTTGAACACCGCGTGGCGGTGGCCCTGCGCCAGCGCGCCGCCGGGTCGGTCGATCAGCAGGCTGACGTCGAGCCGGTCGGCCAGCAGCGCTGCGGCGCGCTCGGCGGCGTCGGCGCCGCCGATCACCAGACAGCGGCCGCCCGAGCGGTAGGTGACGGTGCCCACCGGATCGGCGTCGGGCAACTGCGCGGCGGCGATCAGTGCGGCCAGCTTCGGTGTGGCCTGGGCCGCGTCGCGCGACCAGCCGCCGGTTTCGCGCAGGTTGACGAAGTGGATCGGCCGCACCGTCTCGGGCGCCGCGCCCTCGGTCTGGCCGTTCAGCTCGATGAACAGCCGGCTCTCCTGGGTGCAGGCGACCAGCAGCGGCTCGGCGCGGTCACCGGTGGCAATGGCCGCGCGCTGGAACGCACCGGCTTCGCGCCGGCACAGGCCGCTGTGGGCGTCGGCAATGCCGTCAGTGCGGGCGCCCGGCGTGCGGGCCAGCGCCTGGGCCAGGGCCGGCCGGTCCAGCGGCATCGTGCGGTTGCAGTCGCAAAGCAGCGTCTTCATCAGGATTGGGCTTCGGTGGGGACAGGGTTTCAGGCAATTCGGTGTCGACGTCGGCCGGCAGCACAGCGTGCGGGTCGATCGCCAGCGCGGGCGGATCAGGCAGGTCTGCCGGCAGCAACGAACCGGCCGCCGGCGCTACCCCGGGCGCCGTCAGGGATATCGGCAGCGGCGGCGGTGTCAAGGGTGGCGGGGTCGGCGGGTCATCGGCAAACAGTCCCAGCGCGTGCGACTGCGCCATCTGCCGCAGCATGCCCGCGGGCAGCGGGTCGGGCAGGCCGTAGTCGTCGATGTAAGTGTCCAGCCCGTCCATGATGTTGAAGTGCGGATCGGTGAACAGCTTCTTCAGCGCGGCGTTCTTCACGCCGCTATCGACGCCAGGCGCGACAAAGCGGGTGTAGTCCGACTCGGCCGTCAACTGGGCGACATCGGCCAGCGTGGGCGGCGGCGGCACGACGGCGGCCGGCACGGCGGCAGCTGGCGCGGGCTCGGCGTGGTCCGCAACGGCGACCGGCACGCTGGGCTGCAGCGCCGCGGTTGTCCCGCCGAGTGCTTGAGCGGTCCGCTCGCCGCCAAGAGCCACCGCGCGTGGCAGCACCGCTGGCGGCGCCAACGGCTCGGCCACCGCCACGCCCTGCCGCACCTGCCCCTTGCGCCGCGACCAGCGCGACAGAAAGCCGCCCTCGTCGCCGTCTTGCGCGTTGTCGGTTGCCATCGAGGCAGCCGCGGTCAACGATCGCCGGGCCGCTTGAACGACGCCGGTCGGCGCCGCTGCTTGGGCTCGGGCTTGTAATGCTCGTCGACGAAGGCCTGCAGCCAGCCGCAGACGTCGTCGGGCAGTGGCAGGTTGTCCACCCGCTCCTGCGCGTCGAGCAGGCGGCCGGCCTCGTTGTAGGACAAGGTGACCAGTTCTGGCGCAGCGCGCGACGGATCGTCGTCGTCGATGCGCCACATCACGAACCACACCGGCGAACCGGAGGAGAGGTTCAGGTAGTAGCCCTCGGCTTCGTCGCGGTGCAGCGTGACGCCCAGGCCGGGAAACAGCGTCTGGGTGCGCTGACCGTCGTTGCGCAGCGGCCGCGGCGTGGCGCCGAAGCCGCCCTCGTCGACCAGCACCTCGACCACGCGGAAACGCCAATCCTCCCAGGCATTGGGCTGCTTCTGGCGTTCGATCACCACCGCGACGGGACAATAGGGCCGAGCCTGCATAGGGAGCCAAGTCTACGGGCCGGGCCCGCGACAGGTTGTCGCGATCGCCTCGCCAAACGCCGGCCGAGGGTTTGTCCGGATCAACCTGTGGCCGAAGCCGCGGTCTCGGGCTCGCTGAGCAGCAACACCCGCATCACCGCGCCGGTGCCGTCCGCCAGCGGCCGATTTCCGGCACGGATGTCGCCGCCGTAACGCTCCACCAGGCTGCGGCTGATCCACAGCCCCAGGCCGGTGCCGTCCTTCTTGCGGGTGACGAAGGGCTTGAACAACTCCCGGAACAGCTCGTCGGACAACCCGGGCCCGGTGTCGGCCACTTCGATGCAGACACCTGGCCGGCCTTGCGTGTCGATCCAGTCTTCGGTGCGCAGCGTCAGCCGGCCGCCGTCCGGCATGGCGTGGATCGCGTTGACCATCAGGTTGACCAGCACCTGCTGCAGTTCCTGCCGGTTGATGCCGGCCGGCCGGCCGGCGCGCAGGTCGCGTTCGACCACGATGCGGGTTCGCGAAAGCAGGTGGCCGGTCAGCACCAGGCAGTCTTCAAGCACGCGGCCGCTGTCGACCGCCTCGACATAACCCGCAAATTCGTTCGGCCGGGCGAACTGCAGCAACTGGGTGACGATCAACCGCATGCGCTCGATCTGCTCGTCGATCAGCTTCAGCTCGGCCCGCACCCGCCGGGTGTCGTCGCCCAGCAGTTCACGCACCAGGTCGAGGTTGCCCTGGATCACCGCGATCGGGTTGTTCACCTCGTGCGCGATGCTGGCCGTCAGCTGGCCCACCGCGGCCATCTTTTCCGATCGCAGCAACTGGGCCTGGGCAGCCTGCAGGTCGCGGGTGCGCTCTTGCAGCGCCGCGGTGCGCTGGGCCACCTTGAGGTCCAGCTCGGTGTTCCAGCGCTGCAGGGCATCGGTCTTGTCGGCAAGGGTGTCGAGCAAGTGGTCGAGGTGGCCGGCCAGCGCGCCCACCTCGTCGCCACTGTCGACCCGCCCCACCCGCGCGCCCAGGGCGCCGCCCTCGACCTGTTGCATGGTCTGCGCCATCTGCTCGAGCGGGCGGAAGATCTGCCGCGCCCAGCGCGCCGACCACACCGCCGCCAGCAGCATGACGCCGAAGAACACCACGCCGATGCCGGCCAGCACGCCGTATTTCAGATAAGTGAAGGGCCGCTCCAGGTAGCCCACGTAGAGCATGCCCACCCGCTGACCGGTGGCGTCGCGCAGCGGCTGGTAGGCCGACACGTACCAGTCGCTGACGACGAAGGCGCGGTCCAGCCAGGTCTCGCCGCGGCCCAGCACCGCGTCGCGCACGGCCATCGACACCCGTGTGCCGATGGCCCGCTGCTCGCCGCTGCGGCGCTCAGCCGCGTCGCTGCCGGGGGATGCGACCGAACCGGTGGCATCGCGCCCGGCGAACAACCGCACGTTGGTCGAGATCCGCACGTCGTCGAGGAACAGCGTGGCCGTGCCCCGGCTGCCGAAGGGCAAGGCACCTTCGGGGTAGACGATCTCATTGATGTGGTCGATGAACGGCAGGTTGCGGTTGAGCAGCATGCCGGCCTGCACATGGGCCAGCAGCCGGCCGTCGGCCGAGCGCACCGGCGCGACGGCCAACACCACCATCGCCCGGTTCTCCTGGCTGCGCGGCGTCGGCTGGGCGTTGCGGGTGGGCACCAGCGGCACGGCCACGCGCGCACGCAGGGCCGGCGACAGCAGGCCTTGCTCGGCCGGCGCCAGCACCGCCACCGAGGCGGTGGTGCGGTCGTCGATGGCACCGGCGGGCCGACTGGCTGGCGAAGCGCGCAGCGATGGCGGCAGCGATGACGCTGACGAGAGCGGCGGCAAAACCCGCGGCAGGGCCACCGGCGGCACGGCGTCGCTGGGCAGGTCGACGTCGGCCAGCAGCAACCGGCCTTCGGCATCGCGCAGGTTGATGAAGTCCAGGCCCTCCCGGACCTTGTAGCGCGCCAGCAGTGCCTGCAGCGCCGAGCGATCCGGCGGGCCGGAAGCCGCCAGCGCACGGTGCAGTACATGTGAATCGGCCACCGCGCCGGTGCTGGTCGCCACCTCGCCCAGCACGCGCTCGAAGTAGCCATTGGCAACCGCCAGGTCGGACCGCACCTTGGTGATCAACAGCAGGTCCAGCGCCGCGTTGCCCCAGACCAGCAGCACCACGCCCAGCAGCGGCAGCACCACCACCAGCGGCAGCAGCACCATGGCCAGCAACTTGCGGCGGATCGGCCAAGCCTGGAACCGGCCTGGCCAACGGGTCTTCAGGTCGGCTGTGCCCATTCGGCGACGCGCCGCTCCAGCGTGCGGCGCGAGATGCCCAGCAACTGCGCGGCGCGGGTCTTGTCGCCTGCTTCGCGGTCGAGCACGGCCAGGATGTGCTGCTTCTCCAGCGTGTGCAGGTCGGTGGTGGCCGGCACGGCCAGGCTGTGGGCCCCGCGCTGCGCCGCCCGGCCACCCTGGCGCGCCAGGCCTTGGTACAGCGCCGACACGTTGAGCGCGCCCAAGATCAACGAGCGCTCGATCAGGTTGCGCAATTCGCGCACGTTGCCAGGCCAGTCGTACTGCTGCAGGTAGCCCAATTCGTCAGCCGTCACCTCGATCGCCGGCACGCCCAGTCGCGGCGCCAGCGTGCTGATGAAGTGCGCCACCAGCGCGGCCATGTCCTCCTTGTGCGCGCGCAACGGCGGCAGGTTGATCTCGACCACCTGCAGCCGGTAGTACAGATCCATGCGGAACCGTCCCGCGGCCACCTCGTCGGCCAGCCGGCGGTTGGTCGCGGCGACGATGCGCACGTCGACCGGAATCTCCTGCTCGCTGCCCACCGGCCGGATGCGGCGCTCCTCCAGCACCCGCAGCAGCGTGGCCTGCTGCGCCAGCGGCAGTTCGCCGACCTCGTCCAGGAACAAGGTGCCGCCCTGAGCGTAGACGAACAAGCCGTCGCGGCCCTTGCGCAGGCTGCTGCCCGGGCCGGCCGTGGCATCGGCCCGCGCGCCGGCTTGTGCTGGCGGGGCCTGAGTCTGGATCTGGATCTGGATCTGGGCTTGACCGAACAGCTCGCTGTCGATCAGGTCGGGCGACATCGTGGCGCAGTTCACCGGCACGAAAGGCCCGCGCGCACGCTGGCTGTTGCGGTGCAGCGCCAGCGCGGCCAGTTCCTTGCCGGTGCCCGACTCGCCGCTCAACAGCACCGTGCTGTCGACCGCGGCCACCCGCTGCAGCGCGGCTTGCAAGCCCTTGATGACGATCGACGGGCCGACCAACCCGTCGCCATCGGGCATGCGCTGCGACAAGGCCCGCCGCAGCACCCAGTTCTCGCGCCGCAGCAGCGCCCGCTCCAGGCCCTGACGCAGCGCGTTGAGGATCTGGGTCACCCGGAACGGCTTCAACAGAAAGTCGCTGGCGCCGGCGCGCAGCGCCTCGATCGCGGTGTCCAGATCGGCAAAGGCGGTGATCAGCACCACCTCGCCGGCAAACCCGCGCTCGCGCAGCTGTTTGAGCCAGGTGATGCCGCTGATGCCGGGCAGGGCGATGTCGAGCACCACCAGGTCGAAACGGTGGTGACGCACCAACTCGTCGGCGGCCTCGGCAGTCTCGGCTTCGAACACCTGAGCCACCCGCGTCGCCAGGGTCTTGACCAGGAAGTTGCGCATGCCGGGCTCGTCATCGACCACCAACACGGTGGCCAGTGGCCAGCGCTCGGCAGGCGAGGGCAACGTCTCGGTGGTCAAGGGCATCGGGAGAGGGTCTTGTGGTGGCGGCGCTCAGTCCGGCTGATTGTAGAAAAGACCGGCACCAGGCGCCGGCAGAGGCTGATCGTGTCGGCCGCCCCTGCAGCCTGTCGGGCTGCACCTCAGGTTTGCGACAACTTGTCGCGCTTCGACCCGGGCGGCCCCTGATTGCCGTCGATTGCTGGCCGCACCCTAATAGGAGGGCCTATGAAGCTGTCTTCATGAGCCGCTTTGTCTGGAGACCTCGATGAGCCCCACCAAATCCCCCCTGTCGCGCCGCCGCCTGTTTGCCGGTGCGGGCACCGCTGGTGCGCTGGCCGCTGCCGCCGCCGTGTTGCCCCTGCAGCGTGAAGCCGCCACCGAGGCGGCCGCCACGCCGAAACCAGTGCCCGAAGCCGGCGGGGGCTACCAGCTCACCGCCCACGTCAAGCAGTACTACCAGACCACCAAGGTCTGAGCGCGGAGGCCCCATGTTGCTGACCCGAAAATCCGCCCCCTCCTCGCATCTGCACTCGGCTCCGTCCAGCCTGGTGGCCGGCCTCGGCCGAGGCATGGCACGCGCCATCCCCACGATGGACCGCCGCGCCTTCCTGCGCCGCTCGGGCCTGGGCGTGGGCGCCGGCATGGCTGTGTCGCAACTGCTGATGGTCAAGAAAGCGCAGGCCAACGATGCGACCAAGGCGGCCGACGGCACGGCCAAGAAGATCGAAGTCAAGCGCACGGTCTGCGGCCATTGCTCGGTCGGCTGTGCGGTCGACGCGGTGGTCGAGAACGGCATCTGGGTGCGCCAGGAGCCGGTCTTCGACTCGCCCATCAACCTGGGCGCGCACTGCGCCAAAGGTGCCGCGCTGCGCGAGCACGGCCATGGCGAATACCGGCTGAAGTACCCGATGAAACTGGTCGGCGGCAAGTACGAGCGCATCAGCTGGGACCAGGCGCTCAACGAGATCAGTGCCCGGATGCTGGACCTGCGCAAGGCCAGCGGCCCCGACTCGATCTTCGTCGTCGGCTCCAGCAAGCACAACAACGAGCAGGCCTACCTGCTGCGCAAGTGGATCAGCTTCTGGGGCAGCAACAACACCGACCACCAGGCGCGCATCTGCCACAGCACCACCGTGGCCGGCGTGGCCAACACGTGGGGGTATGGCGCGATGACCAACTCCTACAACGACATGCAGAACTCGAAGGCGGCGATCTACATCGGCAGCAACGCCGCCGAGGCGCACCCGGTGTCGATGCTGCACATGCTGCACGCCAAGGAAAACGGCTGCAAGATGATTGTGGTCGACCCGCGTTTCACCCGCACGGCCGCCAAGGCCGACGAGTACGTGCGCATCCGCTCGGGCAGCGACATCCCGTTCCTGTTCGGCGTGATGCACCACATCTTCAAGAACGGCTGGGAAGACAAGCAGTACATCGACGACCGGGTCTACGGCATGGACAAGGTGCGCGAGGAGTGTCTGACCAAGTGGACACCCGACAAGGTTGAAGAAGCCTGCGGCGTCGACGAAGCCACCTGCTACAAGGTGGCCAAGATCCTCAATGAGAACCGCCCCGGCACCATCGTCTGGTGCATGGGCCAGACCCAGCACACCATCGGCAACGCGATCGTGCGGGCCTCGTGCCTGCTGCAACTGGCGCTGGGCAATGTCGGCAAGAGCGGTGGCGGCACCAACATCTTCCGCGGCCACGACAACGTCCAAGGCGCCACCGACGTCGGCCCCAACCCCGACAGCCTGCCGGGCTATTACGGCCTGGCCGAAGGCTCGTGGAAGCACTTCGCCAAGGCCTGGGACGTCGACTTCGAATGGATCAAGAAGCAGTACGCGCCCGGCATGATGAGCAAGCCCGGCATGACGGTCTCGCGTTGGGTCGACGGCGTGCTCGAGAACAACGAACTGATCGACCAGGACAGCAACCTGCGCGGCCTGTTCTTCTGGGGCCATGCGCCCAACTCGCAGACCCGCGGTCTCGAGATGAAAAAGGCGATGGACAAGCTCGACCTGCTGGTGGTGATCGACCCGTTCCCGTCGGCCACCGCAGCCATGGCGGCGATGGCCGGCAACAAGGATGACCTGAACCCGAATCGCGCAGTCTATTTGCTGCCGACCACCACGCAGTTCGAGACCAGTGGCTCCTGCACGGCCAGCAACCGCAGCATCCAGTGGCGCGAGAAGGTGATCGACCCGCTGTGGGAATCGCGCACCGACCACATGATCATGTTCCAGCTGGCCGCCAAGCTGGGCTTCGACAAGGAACTGGTCAAGAACTTCAAGATGGTGCAAGGCAAGGGCGGCATGGAGCCCGAGCCCGAATCGATCCTGCGCGAGATCAACAAGAGCGTCTGGACCATTGGCTACACCGGCCAGAGCCCCGAGCGGCTGAAGGCGCACATGCGCAACATGAACGTCTTCGACGTCAAGACGCTCAAGGCCAAGGGCGGCATCGACAAGGAAACCGGCTACAAGCTCGACGGTGACTACTTCGGCCTGCCCTGGCCTTGTTACGGCACGCCCGAACTGCGCCACCCCGGATCGCCCAACCTGTACGACACCAGCAAGCATGTGATGGAGGGTGGCGGCAACTTTCGCGCCAACTTCGGTGTCGAGCGTGAGGGCGTGTCGCTGCTGGCCGGCGATGGCTCGCACAGCGCAGGCGCCGACCTGACCACCGGCTACCCCGAGTTCGACCACCTGCTGCTGAAGAAACTGGGCTGGTGGAGCGATCTGACCGAAGCCGAAGCCAAGGCCGCCGAGGGCAAGAACTGGAAGACCGACCCGTCGGGCGGCATCATCCGTGTCGCGATGCAGGTGCACGGCTGCCACCCGTTCGGCAACGCCAAGGCGCGCGCGGTGGTCTGGAACTTCCCCGACCCGGTGCCGCAGCACCGCGAGCCGCTCTACAGCACCCGCGCCGACCTGGTCGCCAAGTACCCCACGCATGACGACAAGAAGGCCTTCTGGCGCCTGCCTACGCTGTTCAAGAGCGTGCAGGAGAAGAACAAGGACATCGGCAAGACGTTTCCGTTGATCATGTCCAGCGGCCGTCTGGTCGAGTACGAGGGTGGTGGCGAAGAAACCCGATCGAACCCCTACCTGGCCGAACTGCAGCAGGAGATGTTCGTCGAGATCAACCCGAAGGCCGCCAACGACCGCGGCATCCGCAACGGCGACTGGGTGTGGGTCAAGACGCCGCCGATGGCCGCATTGCCCGAGTTCAAGGGCCTGCGCGTGAAGGCCATGGTCACCGAGCGGGTGGACAGCGAGACGGTGTGGATGCCCTTCCACTTTTCCGGCCACTGGGGTGGCATGGACATGGCACGCTATTACCCCGCCGGTGCGATGCCGGTGATCCGCGGCGAGGCCATCAACACCGCCACCACCTACGGGTATGACAGCGTGACGATGATGCAAGAGTCAAAAACCACGGTCTGCCAGATCGCAAAAGCTTCGGCTTAAGGAGTCCCGACCATGGCCCGCATGAAATTCATCTGCGACAGCGAACGCTGCATCGAGTGCAACGGTTGTGTCACCGCCTGCAAGGCCGAGCACGAAGTGCCCTGGGGCGTCAACCGCCGCCGCGTGGTCACGCTCAATGACGGCGTGCCCGGCGAAAAAAGCATCTCGGTGGCCTGCATGCACTGCAGCGACGCGCCCTGCATGGCCGTCTGCCCGGTCGACTGTTTCTACCGCACTGACGAGGGTGTGGTACTGCACGACAAGGATGTCTGCATCGGTTGCGGCTATTGCAGCTACGCCTGCCCGTTCGGCGCACCGCAGTTCCCGACCAACGGCACTTTCGGCTTGCGCGGCAAGATGGACAAGTGCACCTTCTGCGCCGGCGGGCCCGAGGCCAATGGCAGCGAGGCCGAGTACGAGAAGTACGGCCGCAACCGCCTGGCCGAAGGCAAGCTGCCGGCCTGCGCCGAGATGTGCAGCACCAAGGCGCTGATCGGCGGTGACGGCGACGTGGTGGCCGACATCTTCCGCACCCGGGTGCTGACCCGCGGCAAGGGCAGCGAGGTCTGGGGCTGGGGCACGGCTTATGGCAAACCCACCGCAGGCGCCGCGGCAACGAAGGCCGGAGCCAACAAGTCATGAAGATCCGCTGCTTGGCCTGGAGCACGCTGGTCGGCACGCTGCTGCTGTCGGCCTGTGCCGAGAAGCCGCAGACGGCTGCCACCAAGAAATTCGACAGCAAACCCTGGGAAGGCACCCAGACCGGCTACGCGTCGCCCGGCTGGAAGGCTGGCGACCAGGCCAGTTGGGAGGAGCAACTGAAAACCCGCTCGCAGGGCCAGAACGAGTACTCGCGCGCACCGGCCCAGCCTTGAGCGCCGCTCACCGTTCACCGTTGCCCCGCCGAACCCCAGGAGCCGCCATGCCCGCCCTGTTCCGACACCTGCTGGCCACTGCCACGCTGGCGCTCGCCGCCAGCACCTGCGGTGCCCAGGCCACCACGCCCGTTGTTGAGGCTGCGCCCGCCGCTGCGACGGTTGCCGAGCCGTCCAAGGGGCCGCCAGCCGGTTTCGTCGCACCGGCCAGTCCCCAGCCTGGCGACAGCAATGCCCAGCGCGCCGTCAGCCAACCCGGCAACAACACGCCGTTCTGGCGTGCGGTGCGCGAATCGGGCAACACCCCCGGCGTCAGCAACCTGCCTGGCGCCGAGCAGGGTGTGCTGATCCAGCCCTTCGTGCAGTATCCCGGCTCGCGCCTGGCCAGTGCCGGCGAGGCCTGGCGCCAGGTCCGCAACCAGTGGATCCTGCCGTACGGCGGCTCGCTGCTGCTGATCGTGACCATCGCACTCGGCCTGTTCTACTGGAGGCGCGGCGCGCTGGGTCACGACCATCCGGACACCGGCTTGATCATCGAGCGCTTCACCCCGCTCGAGCGCGCTGCACACTGGACCAACGCGATCGCCTTTGTCACGCTGGCGGTGTCGGGCATCGTGATGGCCTTTGGCAAGTTTTTCCTGCTGCCCATCCTGGGTGGCACGCTGTTCGGCGGCCTCACCTACGTGTTGAAAACCGCGCACAACTTCGTCGGCCCGCTGTTCGCCGTGTCGCTGGTGATCGTGCTGGCCACCTTCCTGAAAGACAACATCGCCAGCGCCGCCGACTTCAAGTGGCTGATGAAGGGCGGCGGCCTGTTCAGCAAGGAAGAACTGCCCTCGCACCGCTTCAACCCGGCCGAGAAGGGCATGTTCTGGTGGGGCGCCGGTGTGCCCGGGCTGGTGCTGGTCGGCACCGGGCTGATCCTTGACAAGCTGGTGCCCGGGCTGGACTACCTGCGGGGCGACATGCAGGTGGCCCACATGATCCATGCAGTGGCGGCGGTGCTGATGACCACCGCATTGCTGGGCCACATCTACATGGGCACCATCGGCACCCGGGGCGCCTTCAAGGCCATGAAGACCGGTTATGTCAACGAAGGCTGGGCGAAGGAACACCACGCCCTGTGGCTGGACGATGTGAAAGCCGGCAAGATTCCCGCGCAGCGCTCGACCCCACTGGCCGCCGGCCCGGTGGGCGGTGCGGCGGCAACATCCTGACCGGCCGGGAGACCGCGATGAAACAGTCAAATTCCTATGCCTTGATCGGCCTGCTGGCAGCCCTGGTGGCCACACCGCTGTGCGCGAAGCTGCCCGCGCCCAGCGACGAGGCCAAGGCCAAGTCGGCCGAGGCCGCCGCCAAGACCGCGCACGCCGGCAAGGTCGACAACTACAAGCTGTGCCTGTCGATGGACCGGTTGGCGGCCCGCTACCAGGCGGCAGCCAAGCAGACCGGCAAACCGGCTTCGGCGCCGACCGAAACCCCTGCCTGCGCCGACCCGGGCCCGTTTGTCCACACCCCGGCCGTGGCCGTACCGGTGGCAGCGGCGGCCTCGGCCGCACCCACCGTCGCTGCGGTCACTCCGGCCGCCCCCGTCGCACCGGCAGCCGTGGCCAAGAAGTGACCTGACCCCGCAAACGCTGGCGCCGCACCGCCGCAGCACCGGTGCCCGAACCGCGCCCCAACCGCCCACCAACCGCCCCCAACCGCCCCCAACCGCCCACCAACCGCCCACCAACCGCGCCGCCACTGCGAACCAACCGCGCCGCCACTGCGCCCGCACTGCGTCTCAATCCCACCCGCCTGCCACTGACCGTCATGCCTGCCCTGCTACCCCAGCCCGCGGAACCCCAGGCCTTCGACGTGCCCGGCCAACCGCAAACCGTGCCCGGCGCGCCCCGGTTGACCACTGCGAAGGGTGAGTTGCTGCGCGAGATTGGCGTCCTCGACGAATACGGCGAGCGGCGGAACATCCACATCCCGGCCGAGCGGCCGCTCACGGTGTTCGTCGACAAGCGCGAGTTGGTCACCCTGATGACGCTGGGCGCCTCACCCGAGTTGCTGGTGCTGGGCTACTTGCTCAACCAGCGGCTGGTGGCCGACGTGGCCGAGGTCGAATCGATCACCGTCGACTGGGAGGTCGGCGCTGCAGCGGTCAAGACCCACGGCGGCATCGCCGATCTGGCATCCAAGACCGCACGCCGGGTGGTCACCACCGGCTGCGGTCAGGGCACCGTCTATGGCGACATGGTGTCGCAACTGCAGACGGTGAAGCTGCCCGATGCAGCCACCGCGCGCATACGCCAGAGCACGTTGCAAGCCTTGCTGGAGCAGATGCGCCAGCGCAACAGCATCCACCGCAAGGCCGGGTCGGTGCACGGCTGCGCGCTGTTCCAGGGCCGTGAACTGCTGATGTTCGTCGAGGATGTGGGCCGGCACAACGCCATCGACACCATCGCCGGCTGGATGGGCCTGCACGGCGTGCACGGCGCTGACAAAACCTTCTACACCACGGGCCGCCTGACCAGCGAGATGGTGATGAAGTCGGCCCAGATGGGCGTGCCGATCATCGTCTCGCGCAACGGCGTCACCGCCATGGGCCATGGCCTGGCCGAACAATTGGGCATGACCTTGTTCGGCCGCGCCGCCAACCGGCACTTTCTTTGCTACACCGGCTTCGACCGCTTCGATTCCGAACCCGAGCCGCAGCGCGCAGCCGTGAGGGTGGTCGCTGGCTGATGCAACGCTGATGCGTTGCCGATGGGCCGGCTGATTTAGACCGGCTGATCTGCCGGCTGATGCGCCGCTGATGCATCACCGATGCGCGATCGACACCCGCTGGATGCCGCCGCCTCGGTCGGTGCGGGGTGGCAAGGGTTGGTTGGCCTCCTTGCAGCCAGTGGCAAGCGGCGCGCACAACTGCTCGCCGCGTTTCCCCTGCGACAGCAAGGCAAGCCGCGGGCTGCGAAAATACCGGCGTGCACCTACTCAACGCCGACCTGCATTCCCATTCCCGCTGTTCCGATGGCACCTTGAGCCCCGCCGCTCTGGCCCGCCGCGCGCACGCCAACGGCGTCGCGCTCTGGGCCCTGACCGACCATGACGAGATCGGCGGCCTCGCCGAAGCTGCGGCCACCGCATCCGAACTGGGCCTGGCCTTCGTCAACGGGGTCGAGATCTCGGTCACCTTCGCCGGTGAAACCGTGCACATCGTCGGCCTGGGCTTCGATGCCGGCGATGCCGATCTGGCCGCCGGCCTGGCCCGCACCCGCGGCGGCCGGCTGGCACGGGCCCAGGCCATGGCCGACGGCCTGGCCCAGGTGGGCATCGCCGGCGCGTACGAAGGCGCCCAACGCTACGTCGGCAATCCCGAGTTGGTGTCGCGCACCCATTTCGCCCGCTGGCTGGTGGAGACCGGCGTTTGTGCCGACACCCACTCGGTCTTTCGCCGCTACCTGACCGACGGCAAGCCGGGTTTCGTGGCCCACCGCTGGGCCGGCCTGGGCGACGCGGTGCGCTGGATCACCGGCGCCGGCGGCGTGGCGGTCATCGCCCACCCGGGCCGTTACAAGTTCAGCGTCAATGAAGAGTTCGCGCTGTTCTCCGAGTTCAAGGCCCATGGCGGTCAGGGTGTCGAAGTGCTGACCGGCAGCCACGGTGCCGCCGATACCCTGAAGTACGCCGCGATGGCCCAGGAATTCGGTTTGTCGGCCTCGCGTGGCAGCGACTTTCATTCGCCCGAAGAAAGCCGCATCGACCTGGGTCGGCTGCCCGACCTGCCCGGCACGCTGCAGCCGGTGTGGCAACTGCTGCGGCAACGCACGGCTGTGGCCGCCTGATCCGACCCGCCCGCACCCTGGCTAGCCTGCCGCCGGAGAGCCAGGCCGCGGGGCGGAAGGGTTAGAGTGTCCGGCTGTCCAGAACCCCGCCCGCCACCGCCCCATGTCGCAGTATTTCGAAGTCCATCCCGACAACCCGCAGCCCCGCCTGATCAAGCAAGCGGTAGCGCTGCTGCACGGCGGCGGCGTGTGCGCGGTGCCCACCGACTCGAGCTATGCGCTGGTCTGCCACCTCGACGACAAGGCCGCTGCCGAGCACCTGCGCCGTATCCGCCAGGTCGACGACAAGCACCACCTCACGCTGCTGTGCCGGGACTTGTCAGAACTGGCCAGCTACGCCCGCGTCGACAACCGCCAGTACCGGCTGCTCAAGCTGGGCACGCCGGGGCCTTACACCTTCATCCTGGAAGCCACCAAGGAAGTGCCGCGGCGCCTGTCGCACCCGTCGCGCCGCACCATCGGCCTGCGTGTGCCGCAGCACAAGGTGACGCAGGCGCTGCTGGCTGAACTGGGCCAGCCGCTGCTCGCCACCACGCTGATCGCGCCGGGTGAAACCGAGCCGCTGAACGACCCGCAAGACATCCGCGAGCGCTTCCAGAAACTGGTGGCCGCCGTGGTCGACGCCGGTGCCTGCCCGATGCAGCCGACCACCGTGGTCGATCTCAGCGACGACGAACCCCGCCTGGTTCGGCAAGGCCGCGGCGACCTGGCTCGCCTGGGGCTGTAGAGGCTTCCGTGCAGCGCGTCAGGCGCCGGGCCGGGAAGGCCGGGTGCGCAGTGCCTCGCCCACCGCGGCCGGACTGAAACCCAGCTGCACCTGGCCGCGCACCAGCAGCGTGGGCGTGCCCTGGGCGCCCAGGGCCTGGTAGCGCTGCGCGCAAACCGGGTCGGTCTCGATGTAGCACTCGGAAAAAGGCACCTGATGCAGCGTCATGAACTGGCGAGCACGGGTGCAGAAGACACAAGTGGTCGACGACACCATGGCGATGTCGCCGGGCCGCGCCAGTTGCGCCAGTTCAAGACCCCGTTGCTGTGCCTGGTGCTCGCGCCACCATTCGGCCGCACCGCTGACCACCAGCACCAGCAGCACCAGGCTGATCAGCGAACCACGCGAGGGTGAGCCCATGGCGCGCACTGATGCTGAAGCGGCGGCCGGCGGACCGAGTTGTCTACAGCGCCGCGGTGATGACGATCTCGACCTTCCACCCGGGCTTGGCCAGGGCGGCCTGCACGGTGGCGCGCGGCGGCGTGTGGTTCGGCTCGACCCAGGTGTCCCAGACCGCGTTCATGCCCGCAAAGTCGGCGATGTCGGCCAGGTAGATCTCCGCCCGCAAGATACGGCTCTTGCCGGTGCCGGCCCGCGCCAGCAGGGCATCGATGTTGGCCAGCACCTCGCGGGTCTGGCCGGTGATGTCGGGTGCGCCCTCCACCGCAACCTGGCCGGCCAGGTAACAAACGCCGTTGTGCACGGCCATCTCGGACATGCGGACGCCGACATCGAATCGCTGGACCATGGTGATTTAGCTTTCTTTGGAACGTGAAGGGGGGTGGGTGTCGGGCGACACGTCTTCATGCAGGCGCCGCACCCGGCGGCGGCGCTTGCGCTTGGGGTCGGCCTCGTCGGTCTTGTCGCCGATGCGCGATTCCTTGCCGGTCAGCAGCTTGACGATGTTGCGCCAGTGGCGCCAGACCAGCAGCAGGCTCATCACCGACACGGCCAGTGCGACGATCGGGCGGTCGAAGAACATCAACATGCCGAAGGGCGCCACCGCCGCCGCCACCACCGAGGCCAGCGACGAATAACGGAAGGCTGCGGCGACCACGATCCAGGTCAGCAGCACGCCCAGTCCCAACAGTGGCTCGAAGGCCAGCAACACGCCAGCGGCCGTGGCCACGCCCTTGCCGCCCTGGAAGCGGAAGAACACCGGGAACAGGTGGCCCAGGAAGGCCGCGACGCCGACGAAGGCGATGGTGGTGTCCTCGAAGCCGAGCTCGAACGAAAAATGCTCGACCAGCAACACGGGCAGAAAGCCCTTCAGTGCGTCGAGCAGCAGCGTCAGCACTGCCGCCTTCTTGTTGCCCGAGCGCAGCACGTTGGTGGCGCCGGGGTTCTTCGAGCCGTAGTGGCGCGGATCGTCCAAGCCCATCAGCTTGCTGACGATCACGGCGAACGACAGCGAGCCGATCAAGTAGGCGACAAAGAAAGCGGTGTAGCTGTAGAGCAGGTCCATGGGCGGGGGCGCGTGGCCGGCGTCATCCACCGATGGCCAGCAAAGCAATCACATTCATTCAAGGCGGTCAGTGTAAGCCGCAGGCCGGCCAAAACGGACCAAAGCGCCGCGCAGGCGGGCTCGGCCCCGCAAGCGCGCGCCCCGGTTTGAGGGGGCGGGCCCCGGTGACGCTTGCGAACCCTTCATGTGCCACGTTTGTCATGTTTGCACTGTCGGACGCTTGCCGGAGTGATGCCGGCATGCCGGTCAGCCGGCTTACCCGCCGACCCGGGATACGGGCGAGCCGGCCCTCTGCATGGCCGGCCGACCGGCCTGGGCCTGGGCCCCGGCTTGACGGTGGTGTCACCGGCTGGCGCCGCAGGCGGCGCTACCGGCAGCGCGCGGGCCCCGGCAGCCTGCAGCGGCATCAGCAACCCCGCGATAAGCTCCACACCACGTGGCAACCGGCGGGCTGCCGCCGCATCGATCCTTCACAAGACCCGCCCAAGGACCCTGGACATGACCCTCTCACGCCTGATCACTGTCACCGCCACCACCGCCGCCTGCGCCCTGCTCACCCTGCCCGCGCTGGCCCAGACCACCGTCAAAGACGCCTGGGTGCGCGGCACCGTCGCGCAGCAGATGGCCACTGGCGCCTTCTTCAGCATCACTTCGGCGGGTGGCAGCAAGCTGCTGTCGGCCTCGTCACCGGCGGCCGGCGTGGTCGAGATCCACGAGATGGTGATGGACGGCAGCACGATGAAGATGCGCGCCGTGCCGGCGATCGAGCTGCCGGCGGGCAAGGCCGTCGAGCTCAAGCCCGGCGGCTATCACGTGATGCTGATGGACCTGAAGGCGCCGTTGTCCGCCGGCCAGACCGTCGACGTCATGCTGGTGGTCGAAGGCAAGGACGGCAAGAAGGAAACCGTCGCCGTGAAGGCGCCCGTCAAGGCACTGGGCAACATGCCGGCCGGCGACATGGCCGGGCACAAGCACTGACGCTGTGCAACGCGGCACCCCGCACGGGGCGCCGCACGGGGCGTCGCAGAAGGCACCGCATGGCGAACCGCAGGGCGATCCAGAGGGCGGTCAGCGCCCGCCGGCTGCCGCACCGAAGGCCTCGCGCCGCGGTGTCACGCGGCCGATGTGGGTCGGGCTGTAGCCCGGCAGCGCGTCGACCGCGGCGCGGAAGGCCTCGCTGCGCAGCAAGTCGAGCAGCGGCTGCATCGCTGTAGACGACAACGTGGCCTGCCGGCACAGCAGGAAGTAACGCTCGGTCGCCAGCGGGATGAAATCCAGCTTGAACTGCCGCGCCGACGTCTCCAGCCCGAAACCGACATCGGCCATGCCGCTGGCCACGAAGGCCGCCACCGCGGCGTGGGTGAAGTCACCCTGCTCGTAGCCGGCGATGGCGGCCGGCGCGATGCCGGCTTGCGCCAGCAGGGTTTCCAGCAGCAAGCGTGTGCCCGAGCCCGACTGCCGGTTGATAAAGCGCAGGTCGGGCCGCAGCAGATCGACCAGTTCGTAGACCTTGCGCGGGTTGCCGGCGGCCACCACCAGGCCCTGGCGGCGGGTGGCGACGTCGACCACCACCAGGTCGTCGGCCGCCAGCCAGCGCCGGTAGTGGGCCAGCGCCGCATCCTGCGCGACGTCCGACGGGATGTGCAGGCCGGCCACGTCGCAGGCGCCATCGTGCAGCGCCGCCACCGCCTCGGTGCTGCTGCCGTAGCGGTGCTCCACCGCCACGCCGGCGCGGCCCAGCGCCTCGATCAGCCGCTCGATCGCGAAGCCGTGCGGGGCCTGCAGCCGCAGCACCGCGGGCTGCGTCGCCATCACCTGCGCGATCTCGGCCGACAGCTCGGAGGCCAGCGACGCGCCATGCACTGGCAGCCCACATCGACCAACACGGCGGCGAAGGGCTGATGCCGCTGGTGCTGGAAGCGCTAACGCTGCACCGACCCGTGCTGGATTGAGGGCGACTTCCCAGCAGCCTGGACGGATCGGTCTTCTGCAATCGGCTCGTTGCTGTCGTTGCCGAATACCCGCTTCTGACTGTTCTGCGCGACGCGCCAGGCGGTACCCGGCAGCGTCGCTGGCTGGGTCGGTCGGCGCTGCGCACCGACTCCGCTGTGGCCCGTGGCCAGAGGCCCCGGGCCTTCGCCAGGCACAAACAGTCCTCAGGACTGTTTGTG
>JBBQVF010000078.1:0-20740 GCA_038211805.1 Burkholderiales bacterium
TGCTGTCGTTGCGACGGTCTGCTGCAAAGACCACCGCCTTTGGGCGTGGTGGTGGCCAGGCCGAGGCCGTGGCGCCGGGCAGGGCGCGGCCCCCGACCACCCGCCACAGGCCGGTGCCCGGGCCGCCAAGGGCCCGCCCCCCCCGGGGGCCACCCCGCCCCACCCCCCAGCCCCGGCCTGGCGGCAACAGCGGTGGGGGGCGGGCGACAAGACAACGCCGAGACCACCGCCGGCCAGGTGAGCGAGACCCACGCCGGGCGGCCGTGGCGCCGGCTGGGCGGCGACAAACCCTGCTGCACCAGGCCGGGGCTGTGGGGTCGGGCAGGGCGGGGTGCGCGAGGCGCGGAGGCGATCGTGGCGGTGGCGCGGATCCTCGCCGTGTGCTCGCGGGCCCCGCCCTGAACGGCGCCACGGCCGCGGCCTGGCCGCTCCGAAGCCCCGCCCGCGACAAACTGTGGCGGTCGGCCGGCCCGACAGGTCAACCGCAGCACTCGAACGCCCGCTTCCGAGCAGGACCTCAACGGCAGCAACGAGCCGCAAGCCGGCTGTCGGCCGCCACCGCGGCAAGCCAGCTGCGATGGCGCGGCCCCGGGCGCCGCCAGGGTCGCCTGACGGCAGCTGAGACAATCCGGCCACCATGAACATTGCCGCTTTGCTGTCTGAACTGCTGGTTCCGCTGCGCGCGCTGATCAGCCCCGCGGCGCTGGTGCAGGTCGCGGTGCTGGTGGTCTGCCTGGGCCTGGCCTGGGCCGTGGTCGCCCGCATGCGACCCCGCAACGCGCCGGGCGACGCCGGCATCTGGTTCGGCCAGCGGGGCTTCGACGGCGTGCTCTTTCCGCTGCTGGCGCTGCTGCTGGCCGGGCTGGCCCGGGTGGCGCTGCGCGGCCATGTGCCGGTGGCGGTGTTCCAGCTGGCGATGCCGATGCTGGCCAGCCTGGCGCTGATCCGGGTGTCGGTGCGGGTGTTGCATGCAGCCTTTCCCACGTCGGCCCTGGTGCGCTCGCTGGAGCGCACGCTCAGTTGGGGCGTCTGGATCGGCACCGTGCTGTGGATCACCGGCCTGCTGCCGATGGTGCTGGTCGAAGCCGAGGCCTTGAGCTGGAAGATCGGTGGCGCGCAAGTCTCGCTGCGCAGCCTGATCGAGGGCGGGCTGTCGGCGGTGGCGGTGATGCTGCTGATGCTGTGGTTGTCGTCCACCGTGGAGGCGCGGTTGATGCGCGCCAGCAAGGTGCATATCAGCGTGCGCAAGATCGCCGCCAACGGCACCCGCGCGGTGCTGCTGCTGGTGGGCATCCTGGTGGCGATGTCGGCGGCGGGCATTCCGCTGGGTGCGCTCAGCGTGATGGGTGGCGCGGTCGGCGTGGGCATCGGCCTGGGCCTGCAGAAGCTGGCGGCCAACTATGTCTCGGGCTTCGTCATCTTGGCCGAGCAGTCGCTGCGCATCGGCGACCTGGTCAAGGTCGACAACTTCGAGGGCCGCATCAGCGACATCACCACCCGCTACACGCTGATCCGCGCGCCCAGCGGCCGTGAATCGATCGTGCCGAACGAGATGATGATCACCCAGCGGGTCGAGAACCTCACCTATGCCGACAGCCAGCTGGTGCTGTCCACGGTGGTGCAGGTGGCCTATGGCACCGATGTCGAGGCTTTGATGCCCCATCTGGTGACGGCGGTGGCCCAGGTGCCGCGGGTGCTGGCCGACCCCGGCCCGGGCGTCAGGTTGTCGGCCTTTGCCGACAGCGGCCTGGAGTTGACGGTGGTGTTCTGGATCGGCGACCCGGTCAACGGCCAGGTCAATGCGGTGGGCGACGTCAACCTGGCCATCCTGCGGCTGCTGAATGCAGCGGGCGTCGAAATCCCGTTCCCGCAGCGGGTGGTGCATGGGCCGGTGGCCGCTGCTGCGCCGGTTGAGGCCGTGGTTGCCTCGACCGCCCCAGCGGGGCCATCGCTGGGGCCACCGCCACCGACCGCCGTCCAAGCGGCAGCCGACGGCGCCTGATGCCGGCGGCTGCGCCGCAGCCTCAGACCACCTTGACCGGGATCTTGCCGATCCTGCTCTGCCACTCCCTGGGGCCGGTGTCGTGCACGCTGGTGCCCTGGCTGTCCACCGCCACGGTCACCGGCATGTCCTTGACGTCGAACTCGTAAATCGCCTCCATGCCCAGATCGGCGAAGGCCACCACCTCGGCGCCCTTGATGGCCTTGGCCACCAGGTAGGCCGCGCCGCCCACCGCCATCAGGTAGGCGCTCTTGTGCTTCCTGATCGCCTCGATCGCCACCGGGCCGCGCTCGGCCTTGCCGACCATGCTCAGCAGGCCGGTCTGGGCCAGCATCATCTCGGTGAACTTGTCCATCCGGGTGGCGGTGGTCGGGCCGGCCGGGCCGACCACTTCGTCGCGCACCGGATCGACCGGGCCGACGTAGTAGATGACGCGGTTGGTGAAGTCCACCGGCAGCGGTTCACCCTTGGCCAGCAGGTCCTGGATGCGCTTGTGCGCGGCGTCCCGCCCGGTCAGCATCTTGCCGTTGAGCAGCAGGGTGTCGCCGGGCTTCCAGCCGGCCACCTCGGCGGCGGTCAGGGTGTTGAGATCGACCCGTCTGCTCTTGTTGTAGTCAGGGGCCCAGGTGACGTCGGGCCACAGGTCGAGTGAGGGCGGGTCGAGGTAGACCGAGCCCGAGCCGTCCAGCACGAAGTGCGCATGGCGGGTGGCCGCGCAGTTGGGGATCATCGCCACCGGCAGGCTGGCGGCGTGGGTCGGGAAGGTCTTGATCTTGACGTCCAGCACGGTGGTCAGGCCTCCCAGCCCTTGCGCGCCGATGCCCAGCGCGTTGACCTTCTCGTAGAGTTCGATGCGCATCTCTTCGAGCTGGTTGGCGGGCCCGCGCGCCAGCAACTCGAACATGTCGATGTCGTCCATCAAGGCCTCCTTGGCCAGCAGCACCGCCTTCTCGGCCGTGCCACCCACGCCGATGCCCAGCATGCCCGGCGGGCACCAGCCCGCGCCCATCGTCGGCACCGTCTTGAGCACCCAGTCGACAATGCTGTCGCTGGGGTTGAGCATCTGCAGCTTGCTCTTGTTCTCGCTGCCGCCGCCCTTGGCGGCCACCGTCACGTCGAGCTTGTTGCCGGGCACCACTTCCATGTGGATCACCGCCGGCGTGTTGTCCGAGGTGTTCTTGCGGGCAAAGATCGGGTCTGCCAGCACGCTGCCGCGCAGCAGATTGTCGGGGTCCAGGTAGGCCTTGCGCACGCCGGCATTCACTGCATCGGTGATGCTGCCGTTGAAGCCCTCCCAGCGCACGTCCATGCCGATCTTCAGAAACACGTTGATGATGCCGGTGTCCTGGCAGATCGGGCGGTGGCCTTCGGCGCACATCTTCGAGTTGGTCAGGATCTGCGCGATCGCGTCCTTGGCCGCCGGGCCCTGCTCGCGCTCGTAGGCGCGGGCCAGGTGGGCGATGAAGTCGGCCGGGTGGTAGTACGAGATGTACTGCAGCGCGGCGGCAACGCTGTCGATCAAATCGGTCTGGCGGATCGTGGTCATGGCCGGTCTCGAAACGATGAAGCCCGGCAGTTTAGCGGCGCGGTCTTCGGCCGGGCTGACAGCGGCGCGCTACCGCCAGGGGGCCGGCGGCGGCGTTGCCGGCTGCGGCTGCGACCGTGTTGGCGGTGGCAGTGACGGTGGCGGTGGCGGTGGCGGTGGCGGTGCATTTGGCAGCGCCGGTGGCGGTGCATCTGGCAGCGCCGGTGGCGGTGGGGGCCGCAGTGACGGATCGAGCCTGAACGCCGCCTTGACCAGCAGGTGGGCCGAGACCGGCGCGGTCATGAACAGCAGCAGCGTGATCACGAACTCATGCAGGCTGGTGCCGCCGCCAGCGACGCCGAAGCCGAGCGCCGAGGCGATCAGCACGCAGCCCACGCCCAGCGTGGTGGCCTTGGTCGGGCCATGCAGGCGCATCAAGAAGGTGGGCAGCTTCACCAGCCCCCAGGAGCCGACCAGCGAGAACAGCGTGCCGGCCACCACCAGCGCGGCCAGCAGCAGGTCCAGCCATCCGGGCAGGTTCGCGGTCATGGCGCTCATTCGACGATGTCGCCGCGCACGACGTACTTGGCCACCGCCACGGTGCCGACAAAGCCCAGCAGCGCGATCAGCAGCGCCGCCTCGAAGTACAGCGCGCTGCCCGCCTGCAGGCCCAGCAGCACCAGCAGGGCCAGCGTGTTGATGTAGAGCGTGTCCAGCGCCAGGATGCGGTCGGCCAAGCCCGGGCCGCGCAGCAGCCGCCAGGCGCTCAGCGCCATCGCCAGGGTGAAGCCGCCGACGGCCCAGGGCAGCACCAGTGCCAGCCAGTTCATTCGAAGATCTCGATCAAGGGGGCCTCGTAACGGACCTGGATCTCGGCCACCAGCGCGGCCTCGTCGTCCACGTTCAGCGCATGGATCAGCAGGTGACGGCGGTCGGGTGACAGGTCGGCCGACAGCGTGCCCGGCGTCATCGTGATGATGCCGGCCAGCGTGACGATGCCGTGCGGGTCGGAGATGCGCAGCGGCAGCCAGACGAAGGCCGGGCGCGCGCGGGCCGTCGGGCCCAGGATCAGCACGGTCACCTTGAGGTTGGAAGTGACGATGTCGCCCAGCACCCGGCCGGCCAGCCGCAGGGCCAGCGCCGGGCGCCGCAAGGCTGGCCGGCCGGTGCCCAGTGTTTCGGTGCAGTGGGGCAGCACCAGCGCCAGCGCCGCTCCCAGCAGCAGCTGGCCGAGCGACCACGACTGGTTGAGCACCGGCCACAGCACGGCGAGCACGGCGCTGAGGCCGGGCGCTGGCAGCAGGCGGCGGCGCAGGCTCGCCGCGGCAGCTTGGTGCTGCGCACTGCGCGGTTCGCCCTTGGGGCGGCCCGGCGGGTGCGCTGTGGCAGCGTCGTGCTGCGCACTGCGCGGTTCGCCCTTGGGGCGGCCCGGCGGGCTCACTGCGCCGCTCCGGTGCTGCCACGCCGCTCGCGCATCTCTCGCCGCAGGTCGATGGCGGCGGGCACCGGCTGGGCCTGCAGCACGGCGCGCAGGTAGTCGCCGCGGTCGAACAGCTGCTGCGCGGTGGCCTGGGTGTAGGCCGCCAGCGGGCCGGCGAACACCGCGCAGGCCGCCAGCAGCGTGGTCAGCAGCGCCAGGCTGGCGGTGTGGCGGCCGTGGTTGGCCACCGGTCGGTCGGCGCCGCGCGGGTCGGTGTCGAACATCGCGGGCGCCTGGAGGTCGGTGGCGCCGGCAGGGTCGACCGGCTTCCAGAACAGCTGGCTGCCCGCGCGCGCCAGCGCCACCATCAACAGCCCGCTGCTGGCCAGCACGCCGGCGACGATCAGCGGCGCCCAGGCGGTCTGGCCGACAGCCTGCAGCAACATCGCCTTGCCCAGGAACCCGGCCAGCGGCGGCATGCCGGCGGCCGCCACTGCGAGCACGAAGAACAGCACCCCCAGCGGTACCCGGGCCGGCCCCAGGCCGGCTGGCACCAAGGCGTCTCCGTCATGGCCGCGCCGTGCCCGCAGGCGATCAGCCAGCAGGAACAGTGCGGCCACCACCAGCGTGCTGTTGACCAGGTAAAACAGGCCGGCGGAGACGGTGTCGGGCCGCGCCAGCGCCACCGCCAGCAACAAGGTGCCGGCCGATGCGATGACCAACTGGCCGATCAGCGCGCGCAGCCGCACCGCCGCCAGCGCACCGACGGCGCCGAGCAGCAGCGTGGCCAGCGCCAGGCCGTCCAGCCAGGGCGAGGCTACGCCGGCCGTCGCAGCCACGCCCACTGCCCCATCGGTGCCCGCACCCACCCCCGCACCTACCGCCGCACCGAACACCAGCGTGGTGCTGCGCAGGACCGCGTAGACGCCCACCTTGGTCATGATCGCGAACAGCGCAGCCACCGGCGCACTGGCCGCACCGTAGGCGGCGGGCAGCCAGAAGTACAGCGGCAGCACGGCGGCCTTGACGCCGAACACCAGCAGCAGCAGCAGCGCCGCACTCTGCACCAGCGCGTGGCGGTCGGGCGGCAACAGCGGCAGGCGTTGCGCCAGGTCGGCGAAATTCAGCGTGCCCGTCAGGCCGTACAGCAGGCTGGCCGCCACCAGGAACAGCGCCGACCCGACCAGGTTGAAGGCCACGTAGTGCAGCGCAGCACGCAGCCGCTGCGTGCCCGCACCGTGCAGCAGCAGGCCGTACGAGGCGATCAGCAAGACCTCGAAGAACACGAACAGGTTGAACAGGTCGGCGGTGAGGAAGGCGCCGTTGAGCCCCATCAGCTGGAACTGGAACAGGCTGTGGAAATGCCGGCCGCGCCGGTCGTCGCCGCCGCTGGCATACAGCAGGCTGGCGCAGCCGATCACCGCGGTCAGCAGCAGCATCAGCGCGGCCAGCCGGTCGAGGGCCAGCACCACCCCGTACGGTGCCGGCCAGTTGCCCACCAGGTAGGCCTGCACGGCCCCGCGGTCGGCCTGCGCCAGCAGCGCCATGGCGATCCACAGCCCGGCCAGCATCAGCATCGCCGACAACGGCCGCACCAGGCGCGGCAGGCGCCGCTCCACCAGCACCAGGGCTGCGCCGCCGAGCAGCGGCAGCACGACCGGCAGCACCATCAGGTGCGGCCAGCTCACCGCGGCCCCTCCGGCCCGGGCCCGCCGGCGCCGGGTTCGCGGCCGTCGACCTGGTCGGTGCCGGTGGCTTCGCGAGCCCGCAGCGCGATCACCAGCAGCACCGCGGTCATCGCGAAGCTGATCACGATGGCCGTCAGCACCAGCGCCTGCGGCAGTGGGTCGGCGTAAGCGCCGAGGTCGGGCGGGCGGTGCTTGTCCAGGATCGGCGGCGCCGCCACACGAATCCGGCCCATGAAGAAGATGAACAGGTTGACCGCATACGACAGCAGCGTGAGGCCCAGCACCAGGTCGAAGGTGCGCGGGCGCAGCATCAGGAACACGCCGCCCGCGCACAGCACGCCCAGCGCGATCGAGACAAGCAGGGCGGTCATCGCGCGGTGCCTCCCTCAGCAGCCGCCGCTGCCGGTGCCGCCGCGTCACCCGCAAGCGCCCCGCCACCGCGCCCGGCCGCCAGCGGCGCGGCGGCAACAGCGGCCCGGCTGGCAGCGGCCGACAGCCGGGCCACCGCCAGCAAGGCCACCATCGTGGACCCGGTCACGGTGAGCATGACGCCCAGGTCGAACACGGCGGCGCTGGCCAGTGGCACTTCGCCGACCAGCGGCCACAGCGGGTAGTCGTAGGTGGTGGTCAGGAACGGAGCGCCAAAGAACCAGCTGGCAATACCGCTGAGTCCGGCCACCAGCAGGCCCCAGCCGACCCAGGGCTGGAAGTCGGTGCGCAGGCGCTGGCCGGCATGGTCTTGTCCGTTGGCCACGAACTGCAGCATCAGCGCGATCGCCAGCACCAGGCCGCCGGCAAAGCCGCCGCCGGGCAGGTTGTGCCCGCGCAGGTAGAGGTAGATCGCCACCAGGCTGGCCATCGGCAGCAGCAGGCGCGCCACCAGCGCCAGCATCAGCGGATGGCTGTTCTCCGGGTCGGGCGGCAGCGCCTGGCGGTCGGTCGGCCGCCAATCGGCCAGCAGGGCGTGGATGACCAGCGCGGCGATGCCCATCACGGTGATCTCGCCCAGGGTGTCGTAGCCGCGGAAGTCGACGATGATCACGTTGACCACGTTGTCGCCACCACCCAGCGTCTTGCTGTGCTGCAGGAAGAACGGCGAGATCGAATCGAAAGGCCGGCCCAGCACCATGTAGGCCAGCGCGGCCAGGCCGGCCCCGGCCGCCACGGCCACCAGCGCGTCCCGCGTCAACCGGCCCGGGGTGTCGCGCGGCGCGGCGACCGAGGTCTCGGGCAGCCAGTGCAGGGCCAGCATCATCAGCAGCACGGTGGCCACTTCCACCAGCAACTGGGTCAGCGCCAGGTCGGGGGCCGAGAAGTGCATGAAGGCCAGGCTGACGACCAGCCCCACCGCGCCCAGCGCGAGCAGCGCTGCCAGCCGCTGGCGGTACAGCAGCACCGTGGCCGCGGTGGCCGCCACACCGATGGCCCAGACGATGACGAAGGCCGGCTCGGCGTCGGGCGACAGCAGCACCGGCCCGCTCTGCGCCACGCCTCGCAGGAACGGCAGCGCACCGGCGGCCACCGCCATCAGCACCAGCACCATCAGGTAGCGCTGCAGGTGGCCGGTCTCCAGCCGCGCGGTGGTGCGGTCGGCGCGGCGCACGCCGCGCCGCTGCAGGCCGAGGAACAGCTCGCGTCCGCCCTGGCGTGGCGACGCCGGCACGCGGTCGAGCCGGTGCAGGTTCACCCGCTGGTGCAGCACAGCGTAGAGCGCGCAGCCCAGCATCACGGCCGCCGCGCTCATCAGCAAGGGCAGGTTGAAGCCATGCCAGAGCGCCAGCGTGTAGTCGGGCAGGCTGCCGGCGCCCGGCCCCAGCAGCGCGGCCTTCGCGGCCACCGCCAGCAGCGGCCCGGCCACCAGGCCGGGCGCCAGGCCGATGGCCAGGCACAGCAGCACCAGCAGTTCCACCGGCACCCGCATCAGCGCCGGCGGCTCGTGCGGCACGCGGTCCAGCCCCACCGGATCGCCGTTGAAGAACACGTCGTGGATGAAGCGCAGGCTGTAAGCCACGCCGAACGCGCCTGCCAGCGTGGCGCAGACCGGCAGCAGCCATTCCATCGCCGGGCTGCTCTGCTTGCTCAGCGTTTCGGCGAAGAACATCTCCTTGCTGAGGAAGCCGTTGACCAGCGGCACGCCGGCCATCGACGCCGACGCCACCATCGCCAGTGCGCCTGTGCGCGGCATGAACTTCCACAGGCCATTGAGCCGGCGCATGTCGCGCGTGCCGGTCTCGTGGTCGATGATGCCGGCGGCCATGAACAGCGACGCCTTGAAGACCGCGTGGTTCAGGATGTGGAACACGCCGGCCACCACCGCCAGCGGCTCGTCGAGCCCGAACAGCATCGTGATCAGCCCCAGGTGGCTGATCGTCGAATAGGCCAGCAGCCCTTTCAAGTCATGCTTGAACAGCGCGGTGTAGGCACCCAGCAACAGCGTGGCCGCGCCGGTGAGGGTGACGATCCAGAACCAGGGCTCGCTGCCGCCCAGCGCCGGGTACAGCCGGGCCAGCAGGAACACGCCGGCTTTGACCATGGTGGCCGAGTGCAGGTAGGCCGACACCGGCGTCGGCGCGGCCATGGCGTGCGGCAGCCAGAAGTGGAAAGGGAACTGCGCGCTTTTGGTGAAGCAGCCCAGCAGCACCAGCACCAGCGCGGGCAGGTACAGCGCGTGGGCGCGGATCCGGTCGCCGGCGGCCAGCACGGCATCGAGATCGGTGCTGCCGACGATGTGGCCGATCAGCAGCACGCCGGCCAGCAGGCACAGGCCGCCGGCACCGGTGATCGTCAGCGCCATGCGGGCGCCTTCGCGCGCCTCCTGGCCCTTGCCGGGCTCGGTGCCCCAGTAGCCGATCAGCAGGAACGAGGACAGGCTGGTCAGCTCCCAGAAGACCACCAGCAGCACCAGGTTGTCGGCCAGCACGACACCCAGCATCGCGCCCATGAACAGCGTCAGGAAGCCGAAGAAGCGTGCCCGCGGATCCTTGGCGTCCATGTACCAGGCGGCGTACAGCACCACCAGGGCGCCGATGCCCAGCACCAGCAGCGCGAACAACCAGGCCAGGCCGTCCAGTCGAAAGCCCAACTGCAGCCCCAGCGCCGGCAGCCAGGCGACCGACCAGCGCGGCACCTCGCCGCCGAACACGGCCGGTGCCAGCAGCAGCAGCAAGCCGCAACCGGCCAATGCGGCGCCGCCGGCCAGCGCGGCCGCCAGCCGCGGCTGGTCATTGCGCACCAGCACCAGCAGCAGCGCGGCGGCTGCGAACGGCAACGCCGCCAGCAGCGGCAGCGCGCCGCTGCCCATCATGGGCGGCGGTCGGGCGGGCCGGCCGGGCGCAGCAGCACGGCCAGCAGCGTGACCACGGTGATCGGGATCACGAAGCCCAGCATCGCCGTCGACATCGCGCCCAGTGCCGAATGCTGCTGCGTGGCCAGCACCAGGTAGGTGACATAGGCCAAGTAACAGGCCAGGAAGACGCCACCCTCCCAGCGGGCGATCTGGCGCCCGGTGATGAACACCGGCAGGCAGGCCAGGGCGACCGCGACCATCACCCAGAGGTCGAAGTGCAGCACCGAGGCCGGCACCACCAAGCCGGCGTTGCCGCCCACCAGCGCCGACAGGCCCAGGCAGCCGAGGATGTTGAAGGTGTTGCTGCCGACCACGTTGCCCACCGCGATGTCGCGCTCGCCCTTCAGCGCCGCGGTGATGGAAGTGGCCAGTTCGGGCAGCGCGGTGCCGGCGGCGACGATGGTCAGGCCGATCACCACGTCGCTGACCCCCAGCGCCCTGGCAAACACCACCGCCGACTCGACCAGCCAGTTCGAGCCCAGCACCAGGCAGCCCAGGCCGGCGCCGATCAGCAGCCATTGAGCCGGCAAGCGGGCGTCCCAGCCAGCCACGGGCTGCACGCCGAAGCTGGCTGACACAACAAGTTGTGGCGCCGCACCGATGGCGCGCGACTGCCGCACCAGAAACACCGTGTAGGCCACCAGCAGGCCCATCAGCAGGGCGCCGTCGACGAGTCCCAGCCGGCCGTCGAGGGACAGTGCCAGCAGCAACAGCGAGGCGCCGATCATGATCGGCACTTCTTGCCGGATCAGCTGCAGGTTGACCACCAGTGGCGTGATCAGCGCCGAGACGCCCAGGATGAACAGCACGTTGAAGATGTTGCTGCCGACCACGTTGCCCAGCGCGATGTCGGTCTTGCCGTCGAGCACCGCCCCGACCGACACAGCCACCTCGGGCGCGCCGGTGCCGAAGGCCACCACCGTCAGGCCCACCACCAATGGCGAGATGGCGAAGGACAGCGCCAGCTTCGACGCGCCCCGCACCAGCAGTCCGGCGCCCAGCACCAGGAGGGCCAGGCCGGCCACGAAGAAGAGCAGCGTCATGGCGTCAGCCGCTGCCTGCTCAGTGACCGTCCGCGCCGGCCGGATGCATGATCCGGTCGGCATAGGCGATGGCCAGCGCCGACAGCAGGAAGGCCATGTGGATGATGGTTTGCCACATCAGCACCTTCTCGGTGTAGTTGGCCGCGTTGATGAAGGTCTTGAGCAGGTGGATCGAGCTGATGCCGATGATCGCAGTCGCCAGCTTCACCTTCAAGACCGATGCATTCACCTGGTTCAGCCACTCGGGCTGGTCGGGGTGGTCCTGCAGCCGCAGCCGCGAAACGAAGGTCTCGTAGCCGCCGATGATCACCATGATCAGCAGGTTGCTGATCATCACCACATCGATCAGCGCCAGCACCACCAGCATGATCACGGTTTCGTTCAGCGCCGTGATGACCTCGTAACCGATCACCTTGCCGTCGGCGCCGAGGATGGCTGCGGCCTGGTAACCCGAGCTCTTGACCAGCGTGGCCAGTGCTGTCTGGCTGCCGAATGCGGCCTCGATCAGGTGCACCAGCTCGACCCAGAACTGGAACACATAGACACCCTGCGCCAGGATCAGACCCAGGTACAGCGGCAGTTGCAGCCACCGGCTGGCGAAAATCAGGTTGGGCAGCATCGACGACTGCGCCGACGGGCTCTTGGGTTTCGGGGGTGCCATGTTGGGATCGGGGGCCTTTGAGGTGAGCGCTGGATTCTAGGAGGCTGTCGGGCGCCGGCAGCTCGATGACACCGCCACCGCGCAGCCCGGGATTGCCGGGGAGTAAGCGCTTCGTAAGAGCTTCTGCCTAAGGTCCGGGGTATCCCGCGACACTTTCACCCGTCCGTTTTATCCAGGAGACAACCATGAGCGCCGATGGCCCGACCGAGCTGAAGACCTACCTCCCCTCCGCCGCATCGGTGGCCGGCGCCTATGTGCAGGGCATGGCCGCCTACGACGCCCTGGTCAAGGAGGCCGACGACGATTACGAGGGCTTCTGGGCCCGCCAGGCGCGTGAGCTGCTGACCTGGAAGACGCCGTTCACCAAGGTGCTCGACGAGAGCCAGGCGCCGTTCTTCAAGTGGTTCGAGGACGGCACGCTGAACGCCAGCGTCAACTGTCTGGACCGCAACGTCGAACGTGGTCTGGGCGACAAGACGGCTCTCATCTTCGAGGCCGACGGCGGCGAGGTGACCAAGATCAGCTACAGCGAGTTGCTGGCCAAGACCTGCCAGATCGCCAACGGCCTGCGCAGCCTGGGCGTCGCCAAGGGCGACCGGGTCATCATCTACATCTCGATGTCGATCGACGGCGTGGCGGCGATGCAGGCCTGTGCCCGCATCGGCGCCACCCATTCGGTGGTGTTCGGCGGTTTCTCGGCGCAATCGCTGCGCGACCGCATCGAGGACACCGGTGCGGTCGCCGTCATCACCGCCGACCACCAGGTGCGCGGCGGCAAGCAGCTGCCACTCAAGAGCATCGTCGACGAGGCGCTGGCGCTGGGTGGCTGCGGTTCGGTCAAGAACGTGCTGGTGGTCAAGCGCAGCGGTGCCGACATCGCCATGACCGCCGGCCGCGACCAGTGGATGAACGACCTGACCGCCGGCCAGCCCACCACCTGCGAGCCGGAATGGGTGGGCGCCGAGCACCCGCTGTTCCTGCTGTACACCAGTGGCTCCACCGGCAAGCCCAAGGGCGTGCAGCACAGCACCGGCGGCTACCTGCTGCATGCCGCGCTGACGACCAAGCTGACGTTCGACCTCAAGGCCGATGACGTGTTCTGGTGCACCGCCGACATCGGCTGGGTCACCGGCCACACCTACATCACCTACGGGCCGCTGGCGCTGGGCGGCACCGAGATCGTGTTCGAGGGCGTGCCCACCTTCCCCGATGCCGGCCGCTTCTGGAAGATGATCCAGGACCACAAGGTCACGGTGTTCTACACCGCGCCCACCGCCATCCGCTCGCTGATCAAGCTGGCCGAGGCCAACGACGCGGTGCACCCGAAAAGCTACGACCTGTCGTCGCTGCGCATCCTGGGTTCGGTCGGCGAGCCGATCAACCCCGCTGCCTGGGAGTGGTACCACAGAGAAGTGGGCGGCGGCCGCTGCCCCATCGTCGACACCTTCTGGCAGACGGAGACCGGCGGCCACATGATCACGCCGCTGCCGGGTGCCACGCCGCTGATCCCGGGCTCGTGCACGCTGCCCTTCCCCGGCATCATGGCTGCGGTGGTCGATGAAACCGGCAAAGACGTGCCCTGGGGCCAGGGCGGCATCCTGGTCGTCAAGCGGCCCTGGCCGTCGATGATCCGCACGATCTGGGGCGATCCGGATCGTTTCAAGAAGAGCTACTACCCCGACGACTTCCAGGGCAAGTACTACCTGGCCGGCGACGGTGCGATCCGCGACGTCAAGACCGGCTACTTCACCATCACCGGCCGCATCGACGACGTGTTGAACGTCAGCGGCCACCGCATGGGCACGATGGAGATCGAGTCGGCCCTGGTCAGCTGCACCGAGCTGGTGGCCGAGGCCGCAGTGGTGGGCCGCCCCGACGACACCACGGGCGAGGCGATCTGCGCCTTTGTCGTGCTCAAGCGCCCCCGCCCGGTGGGCGACGAGGCCAAGGCCATCGCCAAGCAGCTGCGCGACTGGGTGGGCAAGGAGATCGGCCCGATCGCCAAGCCCAAGGACATCCGCTTCGGCGACAACCTGCCCAAGACCCGCAGCGGCAAGATCATGCGCCGCCTGCTGCGCAGCCTGGCCAAGGACGAGGCGATCACCCAGGACACCTCCACCCTGGAGAACCCGGCCATCCTCGGCCAGTTGGGCGACAGGTACTGACAGCCAGCGACAGGCCGGGGTCGGCGCAAGCGCGCGGCCTGATGGTGGGGGGGGGCGCTTCGGCGCCCTTTTCTTGTCTGGCCGGCCGGTACGGACAGGCTGGCACGCCCCGGCGGGCGCGTTCAGGGCTGCAGCCGTGTCAGCGCCCACTGCAGCGCCCGGGCATCGCTGCTGGCGCGGTGGCGGCTGGTGCCCAGCGCGCCGCAGGCGTCTGCCCTCAGGCTGTCGAGCTGCGCCAGGCCGGTGTCGTCGAGCAGCTGGTTGACCGATTCCAGGTGGCAGCGTCGCACCAGGCCCGCGGTCTCGAACAGCCGGGCCAGCTGGGCGCCGGGCGGATCAGGATGCACCAGCAGTGGCCAAGACGCCGGGCCAGGCCGGGTCCGCAGCGCAGGCGGCCCAGGCGCGACAAAGCCCGCGCGAGGCGGGCTTTGAGATGTTAGCGGCAGTCTGCCGTCACTTGGTCGCCAGCACCCAGGTGGCGAGCGTCTTGGCCTCGTCGGCATTGACCTGCGGATTGGCAGGCATCGGCACCTGGCCCCAGGCGCCCACGCCACCCTTCTGGATCTTCTCGGCCATCTTGGCCACGGCGTCTTTCTGGCCGGCGTACTTGGCGGCCACGTCCTTGTAGGACGGCCCGACCAGCTTCTTGTCGGCGGCGTGGCAAGCCAGACAGTTCTTCTTCTGGGCCAGGTCGGCGCTGGCAAAGGCAGGCGCGGCGATCACGGCGGCCAGGGAAGCGATCAGGGCGAATTTCTTCATGGTGAGGTTTTCCGGAGGTGGGTTGGCACGCTGGTGCGGGACTACAGTCGCTATAACGGAGTTTAGCCCTGCCCGGTTGACGCGATCCTGTCGGCTTGCAGGGGTGGCAGACAAGGACAAACGTGTATGTGGCTGGTCGCGGTGGGGATCATGGCAGTGGTGCTGAAGCTGGCGGGCATCGGCTTTTTAGCCGGCCTGTCTTGGTGGTGGGTGCTGGCGCCGTTTGCGGCGGCGGCGGTGTGGTGGCAGGTCGCCGACCGCACCGGCATCACCCAGCGTGATGCGATGGCCCGCGCCGACAAACGGGCTGCCGACCGTCGCGAATCGCAGTTCGAAGCGCTGGGCCTGCGTCCACCCAAGGGCGGCAAGGGCGCCAAGGGCAAAGCCACCGCCGTCAACGGCAAGGGCCGGCGCGGCGACGGCTGAATGCGCGCCGCCAGGTCGAGCGGCATCCCCAGCGCGGTATCCGGCCGCCTGGGAAGACCGCAGGACGCCTATTCGAACTTGTCGAGCACCGCGCCGAAACTGGCGCTCGACGCGTTGTAGGCAAACTTCGCCAGCACGCCGCGCTTGTAGCGCGGTGCCGGCTTCACCCACGCTGCGCGGCGGCGGGCCAGTTCGGCGTCGTCGACGTTCAGTTGCAGCAGCAACTGGTGTGAATCGATGGTGATCGAGTCACCCTCCTGCACCAGCGCGATGGTGCCGCCCTCGGCGGCCTCGGGCGCGACGTGGCCCACCACCATGCCCCAGGTGCCACCCGAAAAGCGCCCGTCGGTGACCAGGCCCACGCTCTCGCCCAGGCCCTGGCCGATCAGTGCGCCGGTGGGCGCCAGCATCTCGGGCATGCCCGGGCCGCCCTTGGGGCCGAGGTAGCGCAGCACCATCACGTCGCCGGCCACGATCTGCTTGGCCATGATCGCGGCCAGCGCCGATTGTTCGTCCTCGAACACCCGCGCCGGGCCGGTCATCACCGGGCTTTTCAGGCCGGTGATCTTGGCCACGCAGCCTTCGGGCGACAGGTTGCCGCGCAGGATCGCCAGGTGGCCCTGGGCGTAGATCGGGTTGGCGACCGTGCGGATCACCGTCTGGTCGGCGCGCGGCACGTCGGGGATGTCGGCCAGCACTTCGGCCACGGTCTTGCCGGTGATCGTCACGCAGCCGCCGTGCAGCAGGCCGGCGTTGAGCAGCAGCTTCATCACCTGCGGAATGCCGCCGGCATGGTGCAGGTCGATCGCCAGGTACTGGCCGCTGGGCTTCAGGTCGCACAGCACGGGCGTGCGGCGGCGCACCCGCTCGAAATCGTCGATCGTCCACGGCACCTCGGCGGCGTGGGCGATGGCCAGGAAGTGCAGCACCGCGTTGGTCGACCCGCCGGTGGCCATGATCACCGCCACGGCGTTTTCAATCGCCTCGCGGGTGACGATGTCGCGCGGCTTCAGATCCATCTTCACCGCCTCGACCAGCACCTTGGCGGCCTGTTCGACCATGCCGACGATCTCGCCCTCGACGTTGGCCATGGTCGACGCGTAGGGCAGGCTCAGGCCCAGCGCCTCGAACGACGACGACATGGTGTTGGCGGTGTACATGCCCCCGCAACTGCCGCTGCCGGGGATGGCGCGGCGCTCGATCTCGCAGAAGTCTTCCTCGGACATGTTGCCGGCGCTGAACTGGCCCACCGCCTCGAACACGCTGACGATGTTCAAGTCCTGGCCCTTGTACTTGCCCGGCAGGATGGTGCCGCCGTAGATGTAGATCGACGGCACGTTGGCGCGCAGCATGCCCATCATGCCGCCGGGCATGTTCTTGTCGCAGCCGCCGATGACCATCACGCCGTCCATCCACTGGCCGCCGACGCAGGTCTCGACGCAGTCGCTGATCACCTCGCGCGACACCAGGCTGTACTTCATGCCCTCGGTGCCCATCGCCATGCCGTCACTGATCGTCGGTGTGCCGAAGATCTGCGGGTTGGCGCCGGCTTCCTTCAGGCCGATGACGGCCGCGTCGGCCAGGCGCTGCAGGCCCGAGTTGCAGGGCGTGATCGTGGAGTGGCCGTTGGCGACGCCGATCATCGGCTTGCTGAAATCTTCGGCCTGGTAGCCCAGGGCGTAGTACATCGACCGGTTGGGCGCGCGGGCAACGCCTTCGGTGATGTTCTTGGAGCGGCGGTTGAAGCTCATGGTCGGTCTCCTGGGACAGGTGCTGGACAGGTTCTGCAACGAACGGCGCGAGGATAAAGTGGCCACGGCCTGCCAGTCCATTATATTTGTAGGCACCGATTGATCTACAGGGCGTATCAATGATCGAGTTGCGGGTGTGGCGCCAGTTCGTCGCGCTGGCCGAAGAACTGCATTTCGGCCGCGCCGCCGCGCGCCTGCACATGACCCAGCCGCCGCTCTCCCAAGCCATCCAGGGCCTGGAGCGCGCGATCGGCGTGCCGCTGTTCATCCGCACCCGTCGCAGCGTGGACCTGACGCCAGCCGGCGCGGCGCTGTTGCCGCAGGCACGGCGCCTGCTGGCAGCGGCCGAGGAGTTGCCGCGGGTGGCGCAGGCCGCTGCGGCCGGCCTGGCCGGGCAGTTGCGGCTGGCCTTTGTCTCCAACATCGCCTATGGGCCGCTGCCCGACTGGCTGCGCAGCTTCCGCCTGGCCCATCCCGACGTGGCGCTGCAACTGCGCGAGGCCACGCTGGACGTGCAACTGGCCGCCTTCGATGCCGACGAGATCGATGCCGGCTTCGTGCTGCATGCGCCCGGTGCGGCGCCGCCGGGCTTTGCCGCCAAGACTGTGCTGGCCGAGCCGCTGGTGATGGCGCTGCCCGAGTCGCATCCGTCGCAGGCGGCAACGCCGGCTGGCGCGCTGCCCTGGGCCGCGGTGGCGGGCGAGCCGCTGGTGATCTTTCCGCGCACCATCGCGCCCTCGCTGTTCGACGCCGTGCTGGCGGCCTACCGCGCCCACGGCGCCACGCCGCGCATCGGCCAGCAGGCCATCCAGATGCAGACCATCGTCAACCTGGTGTCGGCCGGCATGGGCCTGGCCTGGGTGCCTGAATCGGTGACCCGGCTGCAGCGCCCCGGCGTGGCCTACCGCGCGGTGACCGGCGCCGGCCTGCACTGCGAGACCAGCCTGGTCTGGCGGGCCGACGCACCGCCGGTGGTGACGCGCTTCGTCGCGCATGTGCTGGCGCAGATGGCTGCGCGTGCGGTCGCGCCCGCCCCGGGCACGGCGGCCGCAGGTGGCGCCAAGGGCGGCGCTGCACAGCAGCGACAATCCGTCGCCGGTGAACCCCACCGGCGTGATGACGATACGGAGTGTTGCTGATGCTCGTGCATCCCCAGTTCAACCCGGTGGCGCTGGCCCTGGGCCCGGTGCAGATCCACTGGTACGGCCTGACCTACCTGGTGGCTTTCGGCCTGTTCCTGTGGCTGGCCAATGCGCGTGCGCGCCAGCCGCAGTACGCCCGTGCCGGCTGGACCAGGCGCGATGTCGAAGATCTGCTGTTCTGGGGCGTCGTCGGCGTGGTGCTGGGCGGGCGCATCGGCTATGCGCTGTTCTACAAGCCCGACCACTACCTGGCCAACCCGCTGGAGATCCTGGCGGTGTGGAAGGGTGGCATGTCGTTCCATGGCGGCATGCTGGGTGTCATCCTGGCGATGGTGGCCTATGCCCGCAGCCGCGGTCGCCCGTGGTTGCAGGTGACCGATCTGATCGCCCCCTGCGTGCCCACCGGCCTGGCATCGGGGCGCATCGGCAACTTCATCAACGGTGAGTTGTGGGGCCGTGCGGCCGACCCGTCGCTGCCCTGGGCGATGGTCTTCCCGCAGTCGGGCAGTGCGCTGCCGCGGCACCCGTCGCAGCTCTACCAGTTCGCCCTCGAAGGCCTGCTGCTGTTCGTGCTGCTGTGGCTGTATGCCCGGCGGCCGCGCGCCACCGGCCAGGTGTCGGGCGCCTTTCTGGTCGGCTACGGTCTGTTCCGCTTCATTGCCGAGTACTTTCGCGAGCCCGACGCCTTCCTCGGCACGCTGGCGCTGGGCCTCAGCATGGGCCAGTGGCTGTGCGTGCCGATGGTCGTGGCCGGCGGGGCGTTGTGGGCCTGGGCCAGCCGACAGGCGCCGGCGCTCCCGCCCCTTCATCGATAGGACGGGCGCCATGCGACAGATCTTCCTCGACACCGAGACCACCGGGCTGAACCCCGAAAGCGGCGACCGCATCGTCGAGATCGGCTGCATCGAGATGGTCAACCGCCGGCTCACCGGCCAGAACCGCCACGTCTACCTGAACCCCGAGCGCAAGGGCAGCGAAGAGGCCACCCGCATCCACGGCCTGACCGACGACTTTCTGGCCGACAAGCCCAAGTTCGCCGAGGTTGCCGATGACATGCTGCAGTTCTTGGCCGGTGCCGAAGTCATCATCCACAACGCGGCGTTCGACGTCGGATTTCTCAATGCCGAGTTGAAGCGGCTGAAGCGCCAGCCCTTCCACACCGTCGCCGCCCAGGTCACCGACACGCTGCTGATGGCACGCGAAATGTTCCCCGGCAAGGCCAACTCGCTGGACGCGCTGTGCCGCCGGCTGGAGGTGGACAACACCCACCGCACGCTGCACGGGGCGCTGCTCGACGCCGGCCTGCTGGCCGAGGTCTACATCCGGCTGACCCGGGGCCAGGACTCGCTGGTGATCCACGAGGACGAGCAGACGGCCGGCAACCGGCAGGCCGTGGCCGCCGCCGACCTGTCGCTCTACACCCTGCTGGTGCTGGCGCCCAGCGACGATGAGCGCGCTGCCCACGACGTGGTGCTGGCCGAACTGGACAAAGCCAGTGGCGGCAAGACCGTGTGGCGGGCGATGGCGGCTTGAAAAGCTGTGGCACAATGTGAGGCTGTCTGCAGGGAGGGAGACCCTGACCCGTCCGCGGACCCCGGTACAACCGGGCGGTTAGCTCAGTGGTAGAGCACTGCCTTCACACGGCAGGGGTCGCAGGTTCGAAACCTGCACCGCCCACCAATAGAATCAACGACTTACGGCACTTTCGGGTGCCGTTTTCGTTGGTGGTATGAAAAATGTATGAAGAACAGGGTTCAAGAATCCTGCTTGGGTGACGGTCGCGGACCGCCGCAGTTCCATAAGTTCCTGCCACGCGTTGCGTTTTAGGGTCGCAGCGGCGACGTCCTATCGAGGCGTCCCATTCGCCAGTCTGCGACGACGCCGGATTCGCGGGGCGGACATGCGCCAGAACTCGGGGTGCCCCAAACAAGTTCCATGTCGCGCTCCACATTGAATGGCTGCTTCGGTGTTCTGAGCTGACCGCCAAGGGCGGCGGCTGACCGGTCCCTGCCGGCCAAGAAGCGAAGTTGACGACGGGCCGCTATACGGCAACTCACTAGCGGTCGCGGCACACCTAGGTGTCGGCGCCAATTCAAATCTGAGCCACCGTGCCGACCGAATACTGAGCCAGGGTGGGAGCCGACTTTGAGGTGGTCGGCTGTGGATAAGTTTAGGTCCTTGGCTGGTTCTACGACCTCCGCCTGGTTGGTTTGAGGGCGCGGGGTAAGCCGTGCAGGGCGTAGCCCGGAGCGGTTTTCCCCGCGCGGGCGCCTGTCAGAACGGCTCGTCCCCAGGCGGTTTTGGGGGTGGCCCCTTGCGCGCTTGCTCACGCGCCTTGATGCGCTTCTTGGCCTCGGCCGTGCTACGGCTGAAGCGGATCGACTCGTTGCCGGTTTCCACGATGTGGCAGTGGTGGGTCAGCCGGTCGAGCAGCGCGGTGGTCATCTTCGCGTCGCCGAACACGCTGGACCATTCGCCGAAGTCCAGGTTGGTCGTGATCATCACGCTGGTGTGCTCGTACAGCCGGCTCAGCAGGTGGAACAGCAACGCCCCGCCGGCCTGACTGAACGGCAGGTAGCCCAGCTCGTCGAGGATGACCAGGTCCAGGCGCAGCAGGCTGGTGGCGATGCGCCCGGCCTTTCCTTGGGCCTTCTCCTGCTCCAGCGCGTTGACCAAGTCGACGGTGGAGTAAAACCGCACCCGCTTGCCGTGCCGGGTGATGCCCGACACGCCAATAGCCGTGGCCAGATGGGTCTTGCCCGTGCCCGGTCCACCCACCAGAACAGCGTTGTGGGCGTCCTCGGTGAAGGCG
>JBBQVF010000079.1:0-20569 GCA_038211805.1 Burkholderiales bacterium
ATTCACTGGAGATGGCCTGAATCTGCACCAGCTGGCTGCTCAGCTCAGACAGGCGGGCGTTTTCCACGTCAAGCCGCTCGTCGGCGGCGATGATGCCTTTGTCGCGCTGGTAGGCCGACAGTTTGGTTTGCGCAGCTTCAAGCGCGGTGCGGGCGTCTTTGCTCTGCGTCACGAAAAAGGCGCTGAACTGCTTGGCGGGGTCGACACGCAGTTCAAGCGCGGTGGCAATGTAGGCCTGCGCAAAGGCATTGGCCAGGCCGGCGGCAAAGCGCGCGTCGGGTGACCGGTAATTGATCTGGATGACGTTGCTTTCGCGGCTGGGCTTCACGTCCAGGCCCTTTTGCAGCAGGTTGCTCAGCCATTGCTCGATGGTGCCCTTGCCTTCGCCTTCGGTCAGCCATTGCTCGCGCAGTGCGGGGTTGTCCAGCAGATTCAAATCACGGATGACCTTCAGCGCCACACGGTCGCTGATCAGGATGTCGACCTGCGTGGCCATGAAGCTGGGCATGGCCATGCTGGGGAAGGCCATGGCCGACAACGGGTCAGGCTTGATGTCGATCACCACGCTGGCGGTGGCGTCGTACTGCTTGGGCAGCACCAGGCTCACCCCCACGGTGGTGGCCACCACCAGCACAAACACCAGCAGCGCGGCCCACTTGCGGGCACGAAGGATCGACAGAAACTGTCCGAAAGTCATGGGGGAGTCTTTCCTATTGCCTTGATTCTTGATTCACGACGACACGGTGCTGCGTTTGCACCGGGCTGTTTCAGCGCCTTCAGGCGGACGCCAGCGATTTCATTTCGGCCAGCAAGGTAGCCGGCGCAATGTCTTCACCCTCTGGCCAGGTTGCCGCGCCACACGTCACCTGCACCCTTGCAAAGTAGGCTGGGTCACAAAGGGCGTTCAGCCCAGGCATCTGCAAAAACGGCGCCATGTCCACCACACCACTGCGGCCGTCGATAAGTTCAACCTGCAACTTGAAGCCCGCCAGCGGTTTGATGGATTTGGCGTCGTTGTTCATGGCCCACCTCAAAGATGCAGGTGCGGCAGTTTGTGATGCTGGGTGTCAAGCGTATACATGCGAATCAGGATTCCATGAAACATCGAAATGACAGGCATGACACACGGCGCGTGGCGGGACGTTCAGAACAAGCTTTCTTTCACATACACCACGTCACCATCGCGCATCGGGTCGTCCAGCGTGGGGGTGATGATCTGCACTTTGCCGTCGGCGCCCTTGCGGTGCACGCGGATGCCTTTTTCAGTGCCGCGCTGCGTCAGGCCACCGCCGGTAGCCAGGCTTTGCATCAGCGTCATGCTGCGCTCCAGGCGCATCGGGCCGGGGCGCTGCACTTCACCGTAGATGTAGACGATGGGCTGGCGGTCGACCCAGACGGCGTCGCCGTTCAGGATGAGGATGTCTTTGTCTTTGCCGCCGGCGGCAAACACGGTGGGCAGGTCGATTTCATTGCGAAACGCCTGGCCATTGCGGGTGCCGGTGACGACCACCGTGTCGGCCCCGTTGGTGGCCGCGCCGCCGGCCATGGCCAGCAGGTCGGTCAGGCGCATGTCGGCCACTTCAAGCGGGTAGCGGCCGGGCCGGTTCACCTGGCCCAGCACGCTGGCTTGGTTGCCACGCACCTGCAGCACCACGATGGTGACTTGCGGCTGCTTGACGAAATTGCCGCTTCGCAGGCCGTCGGCGATCAGCTTTTCAGCCGCCGTCACGCTCAAGGTGCCCAGCCGAATGCTGCCCAGCAACGGGTAGCTGACCAGGCCCGCCTCGGTGACACGGGTTTCCAGCGTCAAGTCAGGGTTCTGGTAGACGTTGACCCGGATCACGTCGCCCGAACCCAGGCGGTATTCGTTGGCGGTGGCGGTGGCGGTGGCGGTGGGGGCGGTTTGGGCGGCAGCCGGGGGCACGGCGGCGGCCATCATCAGGGCGATGATGGGCAAGGCCAGCCAATGACGAGCCGCAGTACCGACGTTGTGTGAACCTGAAGACATTGGGGAGCTTCTTTCCGAGAGTTCTTGTGCCAGGCAAAGATGAGGGGCAGTCATCTTCAATTACTCAAAACTGAGCACCAAACGTTTGCCTAGCGCTGCCGCCGCGCGGTCCAGCGTTTTGAGCGAGGGCCAATGGGTCGGGTCTTCAAGGCGCTTGGCGGCCGGCCACGATGTATCCAGGGCTCGCGCCAAATCTGACAAGTCTCGGCCACCACGCGCAAGCCGCAGCAGCATGGCCGCTTGGGTTTTGGCATCGGGCGCAATGTAGTGAGCGCCTGCCACGTTGAGGCTCGGGCCGAGAACTTCTTTGCTGTCGTCAATGCGCCAGGCCAACATGCCGGACAAGACTTCAGACGCGTTGAAAAGCGCCTCGTCCATCGTGTGCCCTTCTGTGAATGTGTCGGGCAGGTCTACAAACTGAACCAGGAATGTTCCGTCCGGCTGCGATTCAACGGTTGCTGGGTATCTGATTTCCATGGCGTTACCTCACTTCAGCTTGACACCTGTTTGGCGCTGAATCGCTGCGACCAAGCCAATACCGAGATCGCGTGAACCGTGCACAGGAACGGGCACTGCAATGCCGTCTTTGGTAAGGATATGGTGGCTGCCTTGAATTCGACTGAGCAACCAACCCGCAGCCTTGAGCTTGGTGATGACCTCATTGCCGGTCATGCGCCCGCTCACTGCCAACCAAGCGGCTTGCCAGTGCCTGGCTCACTTCAGCCCCATCCCTTTGCTGATGTCGGTGGCATTCAGGCCGGCGCTGGCAGCGGGTGGTGCGGGGGCTGCGGGTGCGGCCGGGGTGGCGGTGGCGGCGGGTGCCGACGCAGCGGCAGCGCCGGGTGCGCCTTCACCGAACTTGCCCACGTATTCGATCTTGGCCGCGGTGCGCATGGCCTTCACGTCGTCTTCGATCAGCTTGCGCTTGCGATCGTTCAGCAAGAATTGTTCGATCGCCGGGCGGGCCTGCTCTTCGGTCACCGGCTGGCTGCGCGAGCTGGCCAGCACCACCACCTGCACGCCGTTGGGGCCCTGGTTCAGGATGGCCTGGCCGTCGGTCATCTTGGCAAAGGCGTCCAGGCTTTGCAGCGGCAGCTGCTCGGCGGCGCGCACGGCCTGGTTGCCGCTGAACTTGAAGTCGTTGGCTTTCAAGAACTCGACAAAATCGTTGATGTTCTTCGACGCACCCAGCTTGGCGCGCAAGCCGGCCACCTGCTCGGGCTTGGCCTCGATGCCGATCTCTTGAATGCTGTAGACGCGGCGCTCTTTGAACAGCGCGGGCTTCTCGTCGTAGTACTTCTTGATCTCTTCGGCGGTGGGCTTGGCCGCGGCCTCACCCACTTTCTCGAGGTAGGCGCGGGCGATGATTTCGCGCTTGGCGGCTTCAAGCTGCTGCACCACGCGCGGATCGCGGTCGATCTTGAGGTCATCGGCCTTTTGCAGCGCCAGCTCTTGGTCGATCAGGCGTTCGAGGATTTGCTTGCTGGCGGCATCGGCCTGTTCGGGGCGGATGTTGCGTTGCTGCTGCAGCACAAAGTTGATCTGGTGCACCGTGATTTCAGCCTTGTCGACCTTGGCGGCCGTCTGGCTGGCGGTCTTTTCTTTCTTGTCGCCGCAACCGGCCAGCAGGGCCACCGAGGCAGCCAGGGCGATGGCGCCGATGCGCAGGGCGCTGTGGCGGGAGGCCCGTGTTTCTTGCGTCTTCATGTTCGATTCGACTCCTACCCCACCTGGGGATGCCCTGATGCACGCGCCGCCAGCTGCTGCTGGCAGGCTGTCATAAATAACCAGCGGAGTGTAATGGCGGCAGATGACAAGTCAGCGACCGCCAGCCCGCAGGCAAGGGGGCAGCCAGTGCCCCTCAAACGCCCCGGCGTGACGGATTGCCGGCAGGGGCCATGCGATGGGCCGCACGGTGGGCCGCGCGGTGGGCCATGCGGTGGGCCGCGCGGTGGACTGCACGGTGGGCCGTGCGGCGGGCTATGCGCTGTGCGGTGCGACCGCGCAGTGCCGGGCGCCGCCAGGGCGCCGGCAGCGGGTCAGCACTTGATGCCGGCGTGCAGGGCCACCACACCCGCGGTGAGGTTGTGCACATCGACGTGGCCGAAGCCGGCGGCCTTCATCATGGCCTTCAGCTCGGCCTGGGGCGGGTGCATGCGGATCGATTCGGCCAGGTAGCGGTAGCTGTCGCCGTCGTTGGCGATCAGCTTGCCCAGCAGGGGCAGCACGTTGAGCGAATACCAGTCGTAAGGCTTGCGCAGGGGTGCGGCCACCTGGCTGAATTCAAGCACCAGCAAACGGCCGCCGGGGCGCAGCACGCGGCACATTTCGGCCAGCGCCTGGTCTTTGTGGGTCATGTTGCGCAGGCCGAAGGCCACGCTGACCAGATCGAGGCTGTCGGATTTGAAGGGCAGCTTTTCGGCATCGCACACGGCGGTGGGCAGCGACAGGCCTTCGTCGAGCAGACGGTCGCGGCCGGTGGTCAGCATGGCCTGGTTGATGTCGGTGTGCAGCACCACGCCGGTGTCGCCCACATGGCGGGCGAAGGCGCGGGCCAGGTCACCGGTGCCGCCGGCGATGTCGAGCACGCGATCGCCCGGCTTCAGGTTGGCCACCGCCACGGTGTAGGCCTTCCAGGCCCGGTGCAGGCCCATCGACATGACGTCGTTCATCACGTCATACCGTTTGGCGACCGAGTCGAACACCGCTCGCACGCGCCGGGCCTTTTCAGCTTCGTCGACGGTTTGATAGCCGAAATCGGTTTGTGCCATGGGTGTGTGTGCCTGCGGTGTCAATGGCTGGCGCAGGCGCTGCCGCCCTTCTGGGGCATGGCGGCGTCGCGGTCGATGCCGGCGTCGGCCAGGCGCTGCTCGTAGCGCTGCCACAGGTCGGCCTGCTCGGCGCCCAGCTTGTACAGATAGGGCCAGGCGAACAGGCCGGTGTCGTGGCCGTCGCTGAAGGTGGGCTGCACGGCGTAGTGGCCGACCATCTCCAGCTTGGTGATCGACACCTCGCGCTTGCCTGTTTGCAGCACTTCTTGCCCGGGGCCGTGGCCTTGCACCTCGGCCGAGGGTGAATAGATGCGCATCAATTCAAACGGCAGGCGGAACAGTGACCCGTCGTCGAAGACGATTTCAAGCACGCGCGAGGCTTGGTGCAAGGTCAGCGCGGTGGGTTGCGGCGTGGGGCTGGTGGCCATGGCGACGGAGGGCGAGTGATACAGCCAGGAAGTGTAGTCGTCGACGGTTTCCATCACGCACGGTTCCGCGACGCACGGCCTGGGATGTCGCGGGTGGGCCCGGTTGACGGAGCGAGGAGATCGTAGCTATATTTAGCGCCAAATACGGAGCCAAATATGGAAACCATCCTCGCGGAGATCGCAGTGAGCATGTCCGAGTTCAAGAAGAATCCTGCTGCCGTGCTGAGGGGGGCGAACAACCGCCCTGTCGCCGTGCTCAACCACAACCGAGCCGCCTTCTACATGGTCGAACCACACCTCTTCGAGGCCATGTTGGAGGAACTGGCGGACCAGGACTTGTACCGCAAGGCGGCCAGCCGTCTTGCAGAGAAGGCGCGGGCTGTCGAGGTGGACATTGACGATCTCTGAGGCAAAGTACAAATACAAGTACAAGTACAAGCTACGCTTCATGCCAGAGGCCCTTGAAGAATGGCGCGCCCTGAACGGTTCTGTTCAAGTCAACCTCAAGAAGCTTCTTGCCAAGCGCTTGGACAACCCACATGTTCCGGGCGGCGAAGTCCACGGACCACTGGCCGGGTGCTACAAGACAAAGCTGCGTCAACAAGGCGTCCGTCTGGTTTATTCCGCAGAGGACGACCACTTGTTGGTCACCGTCGTGGCCGTCGACAAGCGCGAGAACGCTGTGGTCTACGAGTCGGCCATGGCTCGCCTGTCCGCTACAGCAGCGCTTGCCAAAGCGCTGCGGGACAAACTCAAGAAGTAGCCCGCCTGTTGACAAAGCATGGCCTCTCGATCTGGCGCGATGACGCTGCTCCGGGAGGTCGGCGCCATAGCGCCAGCGCGAAGAGGACTACCGCTGACAACGTGTGAGCGAACCCGGCACGCTGGCGACAGCCCGCACCGCCGGGGCGAATCATCATGCGGTTTTGCAGCCCCCACCCCCACCCACTGAGGAGCACACACCCATGATCATCGATTCGAGCACGGCCGCGGTCGTCACCGGCGGCGCATCCGGCCTGGGCCAGGCCACGGCGCAGGCGCTGGCCACCGCGGGTGTCAAGGTCGCCATCTTCGACGTCAACCAAGCCCAGGGTGAAGCGGTGGCCCAGGCCATCGGCGGCCTGTTCTGCGCCGTCGACATCACCAGCGAGGACAGCGTGGTGGCCGGCTTTGCCAAGGCCCGCGCCGCCCATGGGCAAGAGCGCGTGCTGGTGCATTGCGCGATGACCTCGCGGCGCGGCAAGACCCTGGCCTTCGACAAGGCCGCCGGCAAACTCAAGCGCCTGCCCACTGCCGACTATGAATACGGCGTGCAGGGCATCCTGGTGGCCAGCTACCGGGTGGCCTCGTTGTCGGCCGAAGGCATGGCGGCGACGGCGGCGTTGGAGGACGGTGAGCGCGGCGTGATCATCCTGACCGCGTCGGTGGCGGCACAGGACGGCCAGATCGGCCAGGTGATCTACGCGTCGGCCAAAGCCGGCGTGAACGGCCTGGTGCTGCCGATGGCGCGCGATCTGTCGGACCTGGGCATCCGCGTCAACTGCATCATGCCGGGCATCTTTGCCACGCCGCTGATGCTGGGCGCCAAGCAGAACGTGCTGGACAGCCTGAGCGCATCGGTGCCCTTTCCCAAGCGCCTGGGCAAGCCCGACGAGTTTGCGCGCCTGGCCCTGGAGATGGCCCGCAACACCTACCTCAACGCCCAGTGCATCCGGCTGGACGGCGCGATCCGCATGGCGCCGCGCTGAGGGACGGGCCCGTCCCCAAGCCCGACAGCCTCCTAGAATCGATCGATGTCCGATCACAAAACAATCGCCACGCACAGTGGCAGCTTCCACGCAGACGATGTTTTTGGCGTCGGCGTGCTGATGGGCGTGTATCCCTCCCACAGCCTGGTGCGCAGCCGCCACGACGCGTTGATCGACGCGGCCGACTTTGCCGTCGATGTCGGCGGCACCTGGGACATCGAGCGGGGACGCTTCGACCACCACCAGCGCGGCTTCGACGGCGCCAGGCCGGCGCGGGGCACCGACGGTGAAGCCGCCGCCGGCGTGGGCTATGCCAGCGCCGGCCTGGTGTGGTCGGTGCACGGCGCGGCCTATGTGCAGGCGGTGGCGCTCAGCCTCGGCATGCCGCTGGCGCCGACCGACGTGGCCGAGGCCGTGCGGTCGATCGACCACTCGCTGGTGCAATACCTCGACATCGTCGACACCGGACAAGGCAACGTCGCCCCCGGCATCTTCGGCCTGTCGGCCTTGATCGCGCAGCTCAACACCCACTGGATGGAAGAGCAGGGGCTTGCGGCGCAGGCAAAGGCCGAACTCCAGGAAACGCGTTTCCGCGCGGCCATCGCGATCACCCGCCAGTTTCTCGACCGCGCGATCATCAAGAAGATCTCCCAGATCCGGTCGCTGGACATCGTGCGCCGGGCCCCGCGCCTGCTGGGCGGGCGGGTGCTGCACCTGCAGGAGGGCGGCATGCCATGGACGCATGTGGTGCTGGCCGAGATGCCCGAGGTGCTGTTCGTGGTCTACCCCGATTCGGAGGGCGACCAGCACCAGGTCAAGACGGTGCCGGTCGAGCTGGGCTCGTTCGTGGCCAGACGCGACCTGCCCAAGGCCTGGGCCGGGCTGCGAAGCCAGGAACTGGCGGCGGTGACGGGTGTGCCGGACAGCGTTTTCTGCCACTCGAACCTGTTCATCGGAGGCGCCCGCAGCCTGGAGGGCGCCCTCCGTCTGGCGGAGTTGGCGCTCCAGTAGCCGGGCGCCAGATCGAAGGGCACCGGGGCCGGTCGGGGCAGCGGGCAGCGGGCAACTGACTGTCGGCTGCCGCCTCGCTCACAGACGATAGATGCGCGCCGCGTTGTCGTGGAACAGGCCCTGCTGCTCGTCGGCGCTGTAGCGCGTGGCGATCTTCTTCATCGCGTTCCAGTAGACGCCGTAGGGCAGCGAGCGCTTGTCGACCGGGAAATTGCTCTCGAACATGCAGCGCGCCGGGCCGAAACAGTCGATGGTGTGGTGGTACCAGCGGGCCTGGGCCTCGACCAGTTCGTCCGACCCGGGCGGGTGGTCGCGCAGGTTCCAGCCGAAACCGTTGTCGGGCATGGCCAGGCCGCCCAGCTTGGCGACCACGTTGGGGCAGCGGGCGATGGCCTCGATGTCGCGCTGCCACTGGCTGAAGATGGCCTCGCGCTGGCCGGCACCTGCATACGGCCCCACGCCCAGCGGCGTGCCGAAATGATCGAGCACCATCGTGGTGCCCGGCACGGCGCGCGCCAGGTCGGCGAAGGCGGCGTTCTGGTGGTGGTAGTGCCAGCTGTCGTAGGTGTAGCCGCGTTCGCCCAGCAGGGCCAGGCCGGCGCGAAACTGCGTGTCGGAGAACAGCCCGTCGGCGCCGCGGCCGGGGATGCTCAGCGCCTCGGGGTGCGGATCGCGCGCGCCGGCATGGCGGATGCCGCGAAACAGCCCGTCGGCGGCCGCTTCATGGGCGTCCAGCGCCGCCACCAGCAGCGGGCCGCCGCGCAGGTCGGCATGGCCCACGATGCCGGCGATCACCGCGCCACCGCCACCCTCGCGGCTGGCGCGGGCCAGGCGGGCGACGAAGTCGGTCTCGCCGATCGGCTTCAGGTGCTCGGGGCCGTCTTCGCGGTAGTTCGCCCGGCACTCGATGAACAACGTCTTGACGATGTGGTGGCCAGACCCCGTGTCGCCCCACAGGTCGGCCAGCAGGTAGCGCGATCGCCCGCCCACCGCATGCCACAAGTGGTGGTGCGGGTCGATGATGGGCCGGTCGGGGTCGATCGGCGCTTCACGCACCAGGTCCAGCCAGGCGGGGCTGCCGGGGGTGGGGGTGGGGGTGGTGGGGGTGGCGGTGGTGGGGGTGGCGGTGGGGGTCGTCATGCAGCGGTTTCCTCGTCGGTGACAAAGTGTTTCCAGGTCGAGGCCACGTAGCCGATGAAGGCCGGGCCCATGCCCTCCTTCTGCAGCCAGGCCCGGGTGACCGGCCGGGCGATGGCCTGGAAACCGGGGTCGGCCAGCGCCAGGCGGGCGAAATCATGGTGCAGCATGGCACCGCGGCCGATCAGCACGACATCGGCGCCGTGCTGCAGGCAGCGCTGCGCGGTGGCGGTGTCCATGATCTTGCCGGCCACGCCCAGCCGGGTGCTGCCGCGCTCCAGTGCCGCGAAGTGGTCGATCAGCGGCTGACCCTTGTAGTCGGCCTCCAACGGCTCCTTGAAGCAGTCCCACAACGACATGTCCAGGTAATCGAGCTGGCCGCCAGCCAGCACCGACTGCGCCAGCGCCAGCGATTCGGTCATCGTGATGCCGAAGCGCTCGGGCGACAGCCGCAAGCCCAGCTGGAAGCCGGCGCCGGCCCGCGCGCGGATGCCGTCGATGATCTCGAACAGGATGCGCGTGCGGTTCTCGAACGGGCCGCCGTAGCGGTCGGTGCGCTGGTTGTGCTGGCCGTCCAAGAATTGGCACAGCAGGTAACCGTGCGCGCCGTGGATCTCCACGCCGTGAAAACCCGCCCGCTCGGCCCGCAGCGCGGCGACGATGAAATCCTCGACCAGTTGCTCGACTTCCGCCGTGCTCAGCGCGCGTGCGCCGGTCTCGGCGTCGTCCCAGGGCGCCACCAGCGGCAGGCCGGTGAGCGCCCGATCGGCACGCAGTCCCGAGTGCTGGATCTGGCACGACGACACGCCCCCGGCGGCGGCGATGCCGCTGGCCAGCCGGGCCAGCCCGGGCAGGTGCCGATCGGACCAGATGCCCAACTGCCCGGGAAAGCCCTGGCCGCAGGCCTGCACATGGGCGGCGCAGGTCATGGTCAGGCCGAAGCCGCCTTGCGCCCGCATCATCAGCCAGTGGTGTTCATCCTCGCCCAGCGTGCCGTCGGCATGGCTTTGCCAGTTGGTCAGCGGCGCCAGCAGGATGCGGTTGCGCAACGCCGGCCCGCGGGCCAGGGCCAGGGGGTCGGCCAGTAGCGCAGGCGAGGACAGGGTCGGGTTCATCGGGTTCAGCTCACGGTTTGATTCGATCAGTCGGCTTGCAAGGTGCCGGGGCGTGGCGATACGGACGAAGCCGGCGCCACGACGACAAGGCCCGCAGGTTAAGCGGCAGCCGCCGTGAAACCTGTCACCCAGATGTCCGCGGGCCGATGCCTTCGGCGCTGTCCGGGCCAGGGCCGGCCCGGCCTGCGGTCAGCGCCAGCCCGTAGGATGCGGATACCTTGAAATTGCCAATTGCGGGTTCCGACCCTGATCCCCCCCCGCACGACAGCGGCCAGACCCTGTCGGCCGTGCTGCTGGACCTGGCCGCGCAGACCGACCGTGAGCGCATTTCGGTTGCCGACCTGCTCGCTGCGCTGGGCGACCGGGCGCTGGGCGCGCTGATCTTCATCTTCGCGTTCCCCAACGTGCTGCCGGTGCCGCCGGGCACGTCCACGCTGCTGGGCGCGCCGCTGGTCTTTCTGGCGGCGCAATTGATGCTGGGCCGCACACCCTGGCTGCCGGCCGTGGTGTCGCGGCGCTCGCTGCTGCAGGCCGACTTCGCCGTCCTGGTACGGCGGGTGGTGCCCTGGCTGCAGCGTGCCGAGCGCCTGCTGCGGCCCCGCCTGTCGTGGGCCGCAGGGCCGCCGATGGAATACGCGCTCGGCGCCGTCTGCCTGCTGCTGGCGCTGGTGCTGGTGCTGCCGATCCCGCTGGGCAACATGCTGCCGGCGCTGGCCATCAGCCTGATCGCCCTGGCCGTGCTGGAGCGCGACGGCCTCTGGGCGCTGGCCGGCCTGGTCGCCGCGGTCATCTCGGCCGTCGTCGTCTCGGGCGTGGTGTTCGCGCTGTTCAAAGCGGGCATCTACTTGTTGCGGGAGGCGTTTGCATGAACGCTCCGCCCGGCCGCCCGAAGGAGGGCTCGCTCCCGCTTGGCGGGACGGCGCGCAGCGCCCAGGGTGCACCGGTGAGCGCGCGTGGCCGCTCCAAAGCGCTCACACCGCAGCGCGCCGCGCGGAGGCCCGTGCAGTGAGCGCTCCGCCCGGCCGCCCAGAGCGTTGGACGCCAAGCCCGTCGCCGGGCCACTTCTTCAGCCGGCGCTGGCATGGCCAGGTGCCGGTGCGGCGGCTGTTCTGGCGCGACATGCTGCTGGCCGGCAGCGCGATCAACCTGCTGGCCACTTTCGTCGCATTGATGTTGGCGGCCAAGGGATCGGGGGCGGCGATGGCTGCGTCGGTGCACTTTGCGCCCTTGCCGTACAACCTGTTCCTGTTCGTGGCGCTGCTGCGGTCGCCGCAGCGCCATCCGGCCCACGGGATGGTCGGCCTGGCCTGGCTGGTGCTGGTGACGCTGGTGTGACGCTGGTGTGATGCCGGTCTGATCCTGGCGTGACGCTGCCGTCGACCGGCACCGTGCGGCAGGTCGTGCGGCCGACGGGCTCAGCGGGCCGGCGGATCGGTGACCTGCAGCCAGTCCAGCAGCGCTGCCTGGAACGCCGGGGCTGCGTCCAACATCACCCAATGCCCCGCCTGCAAGCCTTGCACGCGGCTGCCGGGCCGCCGGGCCAGCGCGTCGCACCAGGCGCGGCTCTGGAACATGAAGGGCTTGCGCCGGCCGTAGAGGTAGAGCATCGGTACCGTGGCGACGAACGGCCGGGCGGCACGGTAGGCGCCGGTCCAGGTCAGCCAGTACGGGTAGCCGGCGGCCGCGCGGACCTGCGCAGGCGGCGTGGGCACGTGCATGGCGCGCGCCATCCAGCGTGCCATGCGGTCGCCCCGCGCGCCACCCAGGCGCCAGGCGATGGCCAGCCAAAGCTGGTAGCCCGCCAGCATCAGCAACTGCTTGGGCCTCAGCGCCGCGCGGTGGGCCGGCGAGCCGGCGTCGCCGACGTCCACGCCCACCAGCCGCGTCACCAGGCCAGGGTGCCGCATCGCGAACTGGTAGCCGAAGAAGCAGCCCCAGTCGTGCAGCAGCAGCGTCACCGGCTGGCCGCCGCCGACCGCCAGCACCACCGCGTGCAGCAGCGCCACCTGATCGGCCAGCGACGGCGCACCGGCCTCGTCAGCCGGGCCGAAACCCGGCCAGGTGAATCGCGCGCAGCGGTAGCGCGGCGCCAGGCAGGCCACGGTGGCATCCCACAGCACCAGGGTGTCGGGCCAGCCGTGCAGCAGCACGATGCAGGGCACCTTGGCGGCTTGGGCGGTTTGGGCGGCTTGGGCAGTTTGGACGATTTGGGCGATTTGGGCGGTTTGGGCGGTTTGGACGATTCGGGCGGCCCCGCTCTGCGCAGCCTGCGGTTCCGTGGGCCCGTCGATCTGCACCTCGGTGCCGTTCACGGTGATGGTTTGTCGCACGGTGTTCGCCTTCCATCTCAGCGGGGCATTGTGCGTGGCTGCTGGCACGGATTCGAGCCCGCCGACCCACGGCGACATGCCGCTGGTCAACCCCCCCGCGGCCTCAGGCTGGGCCCACACCGAAGGGCGACATTTGCGGCCCGGCACCGCCGGTACCGCCGGTACCGCCGGTACTACTGGTACCACTGGTGCCACTGCGCTCGAGGGTGAGTTCTGTTGTCGCTGGCCGGTACCGCTGCGCTCGACGGTAGTTCTGTTGTCGCTACAGTGAGCCATGGACATTCACGGTCCGACGATCCATCGACCCTTGCCGGAGACTCGATTGCAGCGCGACCGCATCCTGACCTGCTGCGCAACCAGCCCCCGTTAGCGACCATGGGCTACCGCGCCGCCCTGGCTGGGGAAACCTACCACTTCGCCGATCTGCGCGAGCTGATGGCCAAGGCCACGCCGGTGCGATCGGGTGACCAGCTGGCCGGCATCGCCGCCAGCAGCGCCGGCCAGCGCGTGGCCGCCCGCGAGGCGCTGGCCGACCTGCCGCTGGCCACCTTCCTGCAACAGGCGCTGGTGCCCTACGAGGCCGACGAGGTCACCCGGCTGATCATCGACAGCCACGACGCGGTGGCCTTTGCCCCGGTGGCGCACCTGACGGTAGGCGGCTTTCGCGACTGGCTGCTGTCGGCGGCCGCGACCACGGCCAGCCTGGCGGCGCTGGCCCCGGGCCTGACCCCCGAGATGGTGGCGGCGGTGAGCAAGCTGATGCGCAACCAGGACCTGATGCTGGTGGCCAGCCGGGTGCGGGTGGTCACGCGCTTTCGCAACACCCTGGGCCTGCCCGGCACGCTGGCCGTGCGGCTGCAGCCCAACCACCCGACCGACAGCCCGGCCGGCATCGTCGCCAGCCTGCTCGACGGCCTGCTGTACGGCGCCGGCGACGCGGTGATCGGCATCAACCCGGCGACCGACAGCGTGGCCGCGCAGCTGCGGCTGCTGCACCTGCTGGACGAGGTGATCGACCGCCACCAGATCCCCACCCAGAGCTGCGTGCTGAGCCATGTCACCAACACGCTGCAGGCCATGGGCCAGGGCGCGCCGGTCGACCTGGTGTTCCAGAGCATCGGTGGCACAGCGGCCACCAACACCAGCTTCGGCGTCAACCTGGCCCTGCTCGACGAGGCACATGCGGCGGTGTTGTCGCTGCGGCGCGGCACCGTGGGCGATCCTGCGCAAGCCAACGCCATGTATTTCGAGACCGGCCAGGGCAGCGCGCTGTCGGCCAACGCCCACCACGGCATCGACCAGCAGACGGTCGAGGCCCGCGCCTACGCCGTGGCGCGGCGCTACCGGCCGCTGCTGGTCAACACGGTGGTCGGCTTCATCGGGCCCGAGTACCTGGTCGACGGCAAGCAGATCATCCGCGCCGGGCTGGAAGACCATTTTTGCGGCAAGCTGCTGGGCCTGCCGATGGGCTGCGACATCTGCCACACCTTCCATGCCGAGGCCGACAGCGACGACATGGACAACCTGCTGGTGCTGCTGGCCAGCGCCGGGCTGAACTTCATGATGGGCGTGCCCGGCGCCGACGATGTCATGCTGAATTACCAGAGCACCTCGTTCCACGACGCATTGTTCGTGCGGCAGTTGCTGGGCCTCAAGCGCGCGCCCGAGTTCGAGGCCTGGCTGCAGCGCCTGGGCCTGACCGACGCCGATGGCCGCCTGTTGCCCGCGCCGGTGCGGCCGGCCTTGGCCGCGTCGTTTGGCGCCTGGCTGCCAGGGCCGGCGAGATGACGCGTCCGCCCAAGGCCGGCCAGGCGCCCGGCACGGCAGCCGACGAGGCGCCCGCCGCCGACCCCTGGGTCGAGCTGCGCCGCCACACACCGGCGCGCATTGCTCTGGGCCGCGCCGGCACCAGCCTGCCGACCGCCGAGTGGCTGCGCTTCGACGCCGCCCATGCCCAGGCCCGGGACGCGGTGCACCTGCCGCTGGACGTGCCGGCGCTGACCGCCGCCCTGCTGGCCGTGCTGCCGCCGGGCCGCGGGCCGGTGATCGCGCTGCGCAGCCGCGCGCAGGACCGCGCCGCCTTCCTGCGCCGCCCCGACTGGGGCCGCCGCCTCGATGCGGCCAGCGCCGATGCGCTGCAGGCCCTGGCGTGCGGCCCGGTCGACCTGGCCGTGGTGGTGGCCGACGGCCTGTCGGCGGTGGCCGCGCAGCACCATGCCGCGCCACTGCTGGCGGCCCTGACGGCGGCGCTGGCAGGCAGCTTGACGATGGCGCCACCGGTTGTCGCCGTGCAGGCCCGCGTGGCACTGGGAGACGAGGTCGGCGCGCTGCTGCAGGCCCGGCTGGTGCTGGTGCTGCTGGGCGAGCGACCGGGGCTCAGCGCCCCCGACAGCCTGGGCGCCTACCTCACCCACGCCCCGCAGGTGGGCTGCAGCGATGCGCAGCGCAACTGCGTCAGCAACATCCGCCCCGAAGGCCTGGCCCCCGAAGCGGCCGCGCAGCGCCTCGCGTGGCTGCTGCGCGAGGCGCTGCGACGCCGGTTCAGCGGCATCGCGCTGAAGGACGACAGCGCCACTGCGCTGCTCGACAGCCACGCCACTGTGCCGCTCGACAGCCACGCCACTGTGCCGCCCGACAGCCACGCCACTGCGCTGCCCGACGGCGACGCCACCAGCGCCCCGGCACCTTGATCCCCCGGCGTCGCCGCCGCATTGATCCAGCGCCATGCCCCACGCCTCGCACTGCGTCGACCAAGACCTGGGCCGCGGCAGTGGCCGGCCACAGTGGCGCTGCTGCCGGATCCGCAGCACGCCAGAACAGTGACCAGTGGCGGCGCGCTGGCCACGTCGAGGCGCCGCCAGCGTGCCGCGCCTGACGCTGCTAAACTCGCGCTCGCTCTTGTTGGGGAGTAGCTACCGGTGCATGCCTGGGACTCAGGATGTTGCACCGTTGCAGTGTCGTCAATACGGCCGCGGTGCACTGCACCCTGGCCCGGCACTGCAGGTCGCGAACCCGGTCACCGACCGCGGCTTCGTCGGCACGGCAAGACCAGCCTTGGGTTTCTGACGTCATCACGGTGTTCGCCGATCAGCGAACGGCGCGGCGGCGCACTCCAACTGATTTCTAAGGCGGTCATGCAATCCATCGGTTCTCCACTCATGTGGTCTTTGTTCGCGGCCTTTGTGTTCGTGGCGCTGCTCGTCGACTTCTTCGCGATGAGCAAGCAGGGTGCGCACCGCGTCAGCACCCGCGAGGCTGCCATCTGGTCGCTGGTCTGGGTGGGGGTGTCGCTGCTGTTCATGGGCTGGCTGTGGTGGTACCTCGGCGGCGCCGGCCCGGACGAGGCCGCACGTTCGCTGGCCAACGCCAAGTCGCTGGAGTTCCTGACCGGCTACCTGATCGAGAAGGCGCTGGCGGTCGACAACATCTTCGTGTTCCTGATGTTGTTCACTTACTTCGCAGTGCCGGCCGAGTTCCAGAAGCGCGTGCTGATGATCGGCATCCTGGGCGCGCTGGTGCTGCGTGCGGTGATGATCCTGGTCGGTGCCTGGCTGATCGCGCAGTTCCACTGGATCCTGTATGTGTTCGGTGCCTTCCTGCTGTTCACCGGCATCAAGATGTGGTGGGCTGCCGGGCAAGAGCCGGACCTGGACAACAACCCTGCCCTCAAGTGGGTTCGCAGCCGCTTCAAGATCGCGCCCCACTACGACGGCGAGAAGTTCTTCACCATGGTCAACGGCGTCAAGATGGCGACGCCCTTGCTGGTGGTGATCCTGCTCATCGGCATCGTCGACATCGTGTTCGCGGTCGACTCGATCCCGGCCATCTTCGCGATCACGACCGACCCCTTCATCGTGCTCACCTCGAACGTGTTCGCGATCCTCGGCTTGCGGGCGATGTACTTTCTGCTGGCCAACATGCACGAGCGCTTCCACCTGCTCAGCTACGGTCTGGCGATCGTCCTGGTGTTCATCGGCGCGAAGATGCTGCTGATCGACGTCTACAAGATCCCCGTCGTGTTTTCGCTCGGCTTCACTGCGGTCACGCTGGCCGTGACGATGATCCTGTCGCTCAAGATCCCGCCCAAGGGCAGGCCTGGCGGCGCCTACCCCTTCGGTGCGAAGAAGCGGGAAGAGCGCAACTAGACAGGCTGAACGCCACGCTGAGGGTCGCAGCAGCGTCGGTTGGGCAGCTGCCGGCGGCCCCAGAAAACACCAACGTCAGGGCGCTTGACAGACCAGGTGGACCAGGTGGACCAGGGAGATCAGGGAGAGCAGCCCGTGCGATCGGTCCGCCGGCGGCCCGGCAATTTCGCGCCGCGCTGGACTCGCCCCGGTCCGCCCGCTGACAGCCACCGGCCCCTCGACGTGCCAGCCACCAGCGATCGGCCACTACAGTCCCGCAGACGCCGCCGGGGCCGGGCAAACCCGTGGGCCCGCCGGGCCGCCCCAAGTGTTTCTCCTCCCCCTCGGGGGGGCGGACGCCGCATGGCGGCGGCCTTGGGGGCGCTCTGAAGGCACAGCCGTGAGCGATGGACACCCTTGCGCCCCGTCGATGACCGCCTGGCGCCAGCCTGGTGTCGCGGCGGCCTTGACGGCCGCCGCGCTGTTCGGCGCCGGCACTCCGATCGCCAAGCAACTGCTGGCCGGCGTCGATCCCTGGATGCTGGCCGCGCTGCTCTACCTGGGATCGGGCCTGGGCCTCGGCGCCTGGCGGCTGCTGCGCCGCGCCGCACCCGTGCGGCTGCCCCCGGGCCAATGGCCCTGGCTGGCCGGTGCGGTGCTGGCCGGTGGTGTCGTCGGTCCGCTGCTGTTGATGGTCGGCCTGTCGCGCATGCCGGCCTCGGGCGCGTCGCTGCTGCTCAACGCGGAAGGCGTGTTCACCGCGCTGCTGGCGTGGTTCGCCTTCAAGGAGAACTTCGACCGCCGCATCGCCGTCGGCATGCTCGCCATCGTGGCCGGCGCCGTGGTGCTGAGCTGGCCGGGCGAGGCGCATTTCGGTGCGGTCTGGCCCGCGCTGGCGGTGCTGGGCGCCTGCGCGGCCTGGGCCATCGACAACAACCTGACGCGCAAGGTGGCGCTGAACGACGCCACCTGGATCGCGTCGATCAAGGGCCTGTCCGCCGGCTCGGTGAACCTGCTGCTGGCGCTGTGGGCCGGCAGTGCCTGGCCGACGGCAGGCCTGCTGGCCAGCGGCCTGGCGCTCGGGCTGGCGGCCTACGGCATCAGCCTGGTGCTGTTCGTCATCGCGCTGCGCCACCTGGGCACCGCACGCACCGGCGCCTACTTCTCGGTCGCACCTTTTTTCGGCGCGGTGCTGGCCGTCACCTGGCTGGGCGAAGCGGTCACGCCGGCCTTGCTGGCGGCCGGGGCGCTGATGGCGCTGGGCCTGTGGCTGCACTTGAGCGAGGCCCATGCGCATGAGCACCGCCACGAGCCCCTTGAGCACACGCACGAGCATGTGCACGACGCCCACCACGCCCACGCACACCCGCAGGGCCCCGGCGGCGAAGGCGATGCCGCCACCAGACACTCCCACTCGCATCGCCACGAGGCGTTGACCCATACCCACGCGCACTTTCCGGATGCGCACCATCGCCATCGGCACTGAGACAGCGGCAGGCAGCAGGCGCTCGTGCGGCGGTTGATCGATTTCGCGCCGCCGACGGGCTGGTGGTTGCCCCCCGGACACCCCCTCCACACCGGCATCGTCCGGCTCGCCCAGGCGCCCAGGCGCCCAGGAGCCCTGCCCTACACCAGCACCCGCTCGATGCCGCCGCTGTTGGCCCGGCCGACGTAGTCCTGCAGCCAGCTTTCGCCCAGGATCTTGCGCGCCATCTCGACCACGATGTAGTCGGCCTCCAGCAGGCCGCTGGCCATGTCGTCCTCGTAGCGCTTCAGCCCTTGCAGGCAGCTGGGACACGAGGTCAGGATCTTGACGTTGGCGCCTGCCGCGACCGACCCGGTGGCCCGCAACGCCGCCTCGTCGCTGCGCAGCTCTTCTTCCTTGCGGAAGCGGACCTGGGTGGCGATGTCGGGCCGGGTCACGCCCAGCGTGCCGCTCTCGCCACAACAGCGATCGCTCTTGAGCACGTTCGGGCCCACCAGCGCCTTCACCGTCTTCATCGGCTCCTGCAGCTTCATCGGGCTGTGGCAGGGGTCGTGGAAGAGGTAGCCCGCCGCGTTGCCATCCTGCGCACCCGGCAGCGTGATGCCCTTCTCCAGCAGGTATTCGTGGATGTCGATGATGCGGCTGCCGGGGAAGATGTCCTCGAACTTGTAGCCCTGCAACTGGTCGTAGCAGGTGCCGCAGCTGACCACCACGGTCTTGATGTCGAGGTAGTTCAGCGTGTTGGCGACACGGTGGAACAGCACCCGGTTGTCGGTGATCATCTTCTCGGCCTTGTCGGCCTGGCCGCTGCCGCGCTGCGGGTAGCCGCAGCACAGATAACCCGGCGGCAGCACGGTCTGCACGCCGGCATGCCACAGCATGGCCTGGGTGGCCAGGCCGACCTGGCTGAACAGTCGCTCGCTGCCGCAGCCGGGGAAATAGAACACCGCTTCGGTCTCGGCGGTGGTCGCCTTCGGGTCGCGGATGATCGGAACGTAATCCTTGTCTTCAATGTCGAGCAGCGCCCGCGCGGTTTTCTTCGGCAACCCGCCCGGCAGCTTCTTGTTGATGAAGTGGATCACCTGCTCTTTGAGCGGCGGCGCGCCCACCGTCGTCGGCGGCGCGGCGGTCTGCTTGTTGGCGAGGCCGCGCATCAAATCGTTGGCGGCGCGCTGCGCCTTGAAGCCGACGCCGACCATCGCCAGGCGCATCAGCTTGATCGTCTCCGGGCTGGTGGCGTTGAGGAACATCATCGCCATCTTGTTGGCGGGCTTGAAGCGCTTCTTGCCCATCTTGCGCAAGAGGTTCCTCATGTTCATCGAGACATCGCCGAAGTCGATGTCGACCGGGCATGGCGCCAGGCACTTGTGGCACACCGTGCAGTGGTCGGCGACGTCTTCGAACTCTTCCCAGTGCTTGATGCTGACGCCGCGCCGGGTCTGCTCTTCGTAGAGAAACGCTTCGATCATCAGCGAGGTCGCGAGGATCTTGTTGCGCGGGCTATAGAGCAGGTTGGCGCGCGGCACGTGGGTGGCGCACGGCGGCTTGCACTTGCCGCAGCGCAGGCAGTCCTTGATCGAATTGGCGATCTCGCCGATGTCGCTCTGCTGCATGATCAGCGACTCGTGGCCCATCAGGCCGAAGCTCGGCGTGTAGGCGTTCGACAGATCGGCTTTCACGGTGACCCCGTCGAAAGACGCATCGCGCAGCAGCTTGCCCTTGTTGAAGCGGCCTTCGGGATCGACGCGGCGCTTGTAGTCGGTGAAGTCGCGGGTCTCGGCCTCGGTGAGGAACTCGAGCTTGGTGATGCCGATGCCGTGCTCGCCGGAGATCACACCGTCCAGATCGCGCGCCAGCTTCATGATCCGCGCCACCGCGTGGTGCGCGGTTTGCAGCATCTCGTAGTTGTCGCTGTTGACGGGGATGTTGGTGTGCACATTGCCGTCGCCGGCGTGCATGTGCAGCGCCACCCAGACCCGACCGCGCAGCACCTCGCCGTGGATCTTCTGGCATTCGTCGACGATCGGCTTCAATGCCGCGCCGGCGAAGATTTCTTGCAGGTTGGCGCGAATCTGCGTCTTCCAGGAAGCTCGCAAGGTGTGGTCTTGGAGCAGCTCGAAATAGCTGCGGCCTGGGGTGGTGGCGCCGATCGGCGCGTTAACAACGAGTGCGCTTGCGTCGAGTGCGCGGGCATCGAACGCGGCGGGATCGAGCGCCGTTGTATCGAGCGCAGAAACATCCATGTTTGCGAGCCAGTGCCGCCACTGTGCCCCGACCTCGCGCAGCAGGGCCAGCGCCTGCTGCACGCGGTCTTCGAGCAGCTCGGCCGAGGCGATCTCGCCAGCGTCGTCGCTCTTGCCGAGCGGCAGGTTGCCGGCGAGAAAGAAGGCCTCGAGGCGATCGACCAGGGC
>JBBQVF010000080.1:0-20385 GCA_038211805.1 Burkholderiales bacterium
GTCTTCACCGTCGGCGCCAGCGTCGGCATGGTCCGGGTGGCGGGCGACCTGGACACGGCTGCCGACGTGCTGCGCGCTGCCGATGCCGCCTGCTACGCCGCCAAGCAACGGGGCCGCAGCCGGGTTGCGGTGCACCCGTCCTGCCCGCTGGGCGACTTGGCACCGGCCTGACCGGCCGGTCAGGCCGTCTGCACTTTCAACCGCTGCCGCGTCACGCGACAACCCCGGACCGGCCGGCAGGCGCCAGCTTGAACACCGCCACCGCCTGCACCAGTTGCTGGGCCTGGACTTTCAAGCTCTCGGCGGCGGCCGCGCTCTCTTCGACCAGTGCGGCGTTCTGCTGGGTGACGCGGTCCATCTGGGTCACCGATTCACCGACCTGCACGACGCCGGCGCGCTGCTCGGCGCTGGCCGTGCTGATCTCGCCCATGATGTCGTTCATGCGCTGCACCGCGGCCACCACCTCGGTCATCGTGGCGCCGGCCTGGTCGACCAGCGTGGTGCCCTGCTCCACCCGCTCGACGCTGGCGTTGATCAAGCCCTTGATCTCGCGGGCCGCGTCGGCGCTGCGGCCGGCCAAGCTGCGCACCTCGGTGGCCACCACGGCAAAGCCGCGGCCCTGCTCGCCGGCCCGCGCGGCTTCGACCGCCGCGTTCAGCGCCAGGATGTTGGTCTGGAAGGCGATGCCGTCGATCACGCCGATGATCTCGGCGATCTTGCGCGAGCTGGTGTTGATGCCCTTCATCGTCTCTACCACCTCGCCCACCTCGCGCCCGCCCCGGGCCGCCACCTCGGCCGCGCCCAGCGCCAGCTGCTTGGCCTGCACCGCGTTGTCGGCGTTCTGGCTGACGGTGGCGCTCAATTCGTCCATCGCCGCGGCCGTGGCCTGCAGGCCCGAGGCCTGCTCCTCGGTGCGGCCCGACAGGTCGAGGTTGCCTTGGGCGATCTGGCTGCTGGCGGTGGCCAGGCTGTCGGAGTTCTGCCGCACATGCGACACCACGTCGACCAGCCGCGCCTGCATCTGCGCCATCGCCGCCAGCAGGCTGGTCGCATCACCCGCGGCCACCCGCACCGGCTGCGACATGTCGCCCTCGGCGATGCGCTGCACCACGTCGCGGGCGTAGGCGGGCTCGCCGCCCAGCTGGCGCAGGATGCCGCGGGCGAAGCTCATTGCCAGCAGCCCCGACACCAGCAGCAGGCCTGCCAGCCCGATCGCCATGATCCAGCGGGTGCGCTGCAGGCCCTGGGCCCGATTTTCGAGCAGCTGCGACAGGCTCTTCAGGGCCACCGCATTGAAGCTGTAGACCGCGTCGATGGTGTCGGTGAAGGTCTGGAAGTAAACGTCCGGCGCCAGCTTCAGCTCGGCCGCCTGGATCAGCTCCTGGTCGGCCAACACCAAGGTCTTGCCGATGCTGCCCTGCAGGTCGATGGCCTTGTCGCCCAGCTGCGCTTGCAACACGGCGTTGCCCGTCGTGGCCTTGCCGAGGTTGCCGATCATGGCGCCATAGAGCTCCTGCGCCCGGCCCTTCACGGCCACCAGCCCGGCGCGGTTCTCGGGCGACAGGCTGCCGGTGGCCAGCAAGCCGGTGCCCTGCGCCCGCAACTGGCCCAGCCGCTCGGCCAGCGCCGGGGCGTCGACGAAGGTGGCCATGACCAGCGCGTAGCTGTCGGCATGCGGGTCCAGCGACAGGCCGAAGTCGTCGAGCAATTGCTCGTTGAGCGCCAACAGCTCGGCGATCAGCGCGGTGTGCCGGGCCGAACTTTCGGCCGGCTTGAGCTGGCGCAGCGCGACCGCCTGCTCCAGCGCCGTCCAGCGCTGCTTGCGTTCGGCCCACTGGCCGAGCCGCTGGGGGGACGCGCCGGCCATCTGCTGGTCCAGGGTGCCCAGCGCCTGGTTCAGCGCGTCGCGCGTCTCGGGGCGGCGGGCCTCCAGCTTGGCGTTGCCGCCCAGCATGCCGGCCGACAGGCCGCGGTGCTGCTGGGTCAGCCGCACCACGTTCTGCAGCGCCACCAACGGCGCGATGCCCGCGTCTTCCTGCTGGGCGGCGGTGATCATCGGCGCCGTCTGACTGAAATACAGGGCGGTGGGCAGGCCGGCCATCAGCAGCGCCAACAAGCCGAGGATGGTGAATTTCTGGGTCAGGCGCAGGTGGTACAGCAGGTGCATGGCCAACTTTCAAGGTCGGGTGGAGAGGTCACCGCCGGTGAAAAATGCCACCGGGCGCCAGCGGGGCGGCGTCGCCGCACCCGTTGGACAGCGCGACGCCAGCGCCCCGAGGGGCACGACATCCCGCATGTCCCGGATATCGGCCGCTGTGCCGTCGACTTGATCCACCCGGCGCCGGCGCCGGCGCCGCCGCCGCCGACGCCGCCGCCGCCGACGCCGCAAAACCCCGCCGCGCCCCGCCGCACCCCGCGGCGGGGCTGCTGTTCAGCCGGGGGCCGGCCGTGCCTTGCGCAGCAGCCCGTCGATCGCCAGCACGTAGCCGTCGATGCCGAAGCCCACCACGATGCCGGCGGCGGCAGGCGACAGGTACGAATGGTGGCGGAACGCCTCGCGTGCATGCACGTTGCTGAGGTGGACCTCGATCACCGGCACGCCGGCGCCCTTGATCGCGTCGTGCAGCGCCACGCTGGTGTGGCTGTAGGCGCCGGCGTTGAAGACCACGCCCGCCAGTTGCCCGGCACGCCAGGCGGCGCCGGCTTCGTGGATCCAGTCGATCAGCACGCCTTCGTGGTTGCTCTGGCGGCAGTCGGCCACTGCCCCGCGCTCGGTGGCGGCGGCGCGGCACAGCGCCTCGACGTCGGCCAGCGTGGCGTGGCCGTAGACAGCAGGCTCGCGCAGGCCCAGCAGGTTGAGGTTGGGGCCGTTGAGAACGAGGAGCGGGGTGGGGCTGGTCATGGTGTGCGGCGGGGGCGGTCTCGAAGCGTGGGGGGCGGCGTTGCCGGCCCCGAAACTGTAGCCGCCCCCGGCAGCGTCCGAATGGGCGTCCGGAATGCCCGTCCGGAATGCCCGTCCCGACCGCCCGTCCCGACCGCCCGCCGTCAGGGCGCCACGCGGGTGTAGCGCCACACCGTCTTGCGTTCCACCCAGGCGGCGGTGGCCAGGTTCATCTGCTGGAAATGGGCACTCTGCAGGTGCGCGTCGATCGCGGCGGTGTCGTCGTACAGCTCGTAGAGGAAGAACAAGGCCGGGTTCGCCGGGTCGCGACAGACATCGAACTGGCGGCAGCCGGGCTCGGTGTCGCGCGAGGCGCGGGCGTTGTCGGTGATCGCGGCGGCAAAGGCCTCGATCTGCGCGGGCTTGATGAGAAATTCGACGACGAGGGCTTGCATGGTCACAGGCTCTGGATGAAGCGCGGCAGCCAGGTCGACAGCGACGGCACGTAGGTCACCAGCAACACCACCGAGCCGGTGGCGGCCATCAGCGGCCACAGGTGGCGGGTGATCTCGCCGATGCCTGCGCGCGCCAGCTTCGCGGCCACGAACAGCGTGCCGCCCACCGGCGGGGTGTACAGCGCAATGGCCAGGTTGGCCGTCATCACCACGCCGATGTGCACCATGTCCATCTCGAAGTGCTTGGCCAGCGGCAGGAACAACGGCGCACTGAGCAACATCGCCGGCAGCGGCTCGATGAAGATGCCCAGCAGCAGCAGGCAGACATTGAACAGCAGCAGGAACATCCAGGGCTCGGTGGCCACGACCTGGATCCACGCCGCCATCTGCACGGCCACCTGTTCGACCGTGATCAGCCAGGCCATGGCGCCGGTGGCGCCGATCACCAGCATCACCGTGGCACTGGTCATGAAGGCGTTGAGCAGCAGTTGCGGAATGCGCTGCCACTTCAGGTCGCGGTAGTAGAACAACGACACCACCAGGCCGTAAACCACCGCGATGGCCGCCGACTCGCTCGGCGTGAACAAACCGGTCCAGATGCCGCCGATGATGATGACCGGCATCAGCAGGGCCGGGCCGGCATCCCGCGTGGCGGCCCAGATCTGGGCCGGCGTCGACCGCTCTTCACCGTTGTCGCAGCCGGTGCGCTTGCCATGCCACATGCACACCACGATGAGCGCCAGCGCCGAGGCCAGCGCCGGCAGCAGGCCGGCCATCGACAGCGTGCGCATCGACACGCCGGAGATGAAGGCATAGATCAGGAACGGGATCGACAGCGGCATCAGCAGCGCGATGGTGCCGGCCACCGCCAGCAACGCGGCGGCAAAGCCGCGCGAATAGCCGCGCGCCACCATCGCCGGGATCACCAGCGAGCCGATCGCCGCGGTGTCGGCGATGGCCGAGCCGGAGACGCCGCCGAACAGCGTGCAGCTGATCACGGTGACCACGCCCAGGCCGCCCGGCAACCAGCCGAACAGCACCCGCGCAAACGCCACGATGCGCCGGCCCACGCCGCCCTGGGCCAGCAACTCGCCGGCGAAGATGAACAGGGGCACGGCCAGCAGGATGAACGGCTCGACGCCGCCGATGAACGACAGGAAGATCGTCTCCAGCGGGTGGCCCAGGCCCAGCACGGTGATGATGCCCACCGTGCTGATCAGCAGGGCGTAGAGCAGCGGCACGCCGGCCAGGGCGATGACGAAGAAAACACCGAACAGGCTCAGGGCCAGCATGATGAGGTCACTCCGCGGCGGGGTAGCGCTGCTCACGCGGCACGCCGCGCAGGGTTTGAACAAGGTCGAAGGCGACGAACAGCGCCATCAGCGTGCAGCCCACCGCCATGCCCATGTACTGGATGGCCATCGGCCAGGCCAGCACCGTCAGCTCGTTGCCCCAGTTGCCGGCCACCAGGGCCCAGCCATGGCGCACCAGCAACAGCAACATCGCCAGGCACAGCGCCTGGATGGCGGCATCGGCGCGGCGGCGACCGGCCGGCTCCAGCTTGTCGATGAACTCGGTGATGGTCATGTGCGCGCCCCGCTGCGCGGCGCAGGCACCGCCCAGAAAGGTCACCCAGACCAGCAGCAACTCACCCAGCTCGGTGACCCAGGCCAGATCGCGGTTGATGAGGTGCAGGCAGACGTTGAGGAACACCAGCGAGCACATCAGGCCGCCGATCGCGATCACCGTCCAGTCCGTCAGGCGGCCCAGCCAGCGGATGGGCAAGGGCGCGCCGGGCATCGGCGTCAGCAAGGCGGCCATGGTCTCAGCGGGTGGTCTTGCGCACGGCTTCGGCGTCCTTCAGGAACGCATCGACCTCGGCGCCGTACTTCTCGCGCGCCTTGGCGTAGACCGGCTGCACTGCCGTGCGGAAAGCGGCGACATTCGGCGTGGCGTTGATCTTCGCGCCTTTGGCCGCCATCTCCTTGAGCTGGTTGGCATCGTTGCCGGCGATGAAATCGCGACTGAACTTGCCGGCCAGCCGGGCCGCTTCGGTCACCGCCTTCTGATCTGCAGGCGACAGCTTGACCCAGGTCTTCTCTGCAATGGCCAGCGGGATCGGGCTGTAGACGTGGTTGGTCAGCGTGACATGCGGCGCCACCTCGTAGAACTTGTTCGAGAAGATGGTGTCGATCGGGTTTTCCTGCCCGCTGACGGCGCCCTGCTGGATCGCCAGGTAGACCTCGGGCAGCGGCATGATCTGGATGTTGAAGCCCATCGCTTCGAGCGTCCAGCGCATCATCTCGTTCGGAAAGGTGCGCAGCTTCTTGCCCTTGGCGTCGTCGGGCGAGTTCAACGGCTCCTTGGTGGTCATGCTGCGAAAACCCGCCTCCCAGGTGGCCAGGAAGCGGAAGCCCTTGGCCGGCGCCTTGTCGAACTGCGCCTTCAACCAGACGCTCTCGTCATACAGCTTCCAGCCCTGGGCATAACTCTCGACCAGGTAGGGCAGCGCGGTGAGGTTGAGGGTGGGCACGTGCGGTGCGTACGAGCCGGTGCCCGACACCGTGAAATCAATGCCGCCCAGCGCCAGCTGCTCGATGTTCTTGGGGTCGTTGCCCAATTGGCTGCAACAGAACACCTGCACCTTGTAGCGGCCCTGGGTCAGCTCCTCGACCTTCTTGGCGAACAGCTGGGCAGCGGCCTGGCGGGCGCCGGCCTGCTGGTCGGTGTGGCTGAACTTGAGCACGGTCTGCGCGCTGGCGGCGCCGTGGGCCAGCCAGACGCAGGCGGCCAGCAGGGCCAGTTTGAGAGGCTTCATCGGGTGTCTCCTTGAACAGCGGGGCTGGGGTCGAAATCGGCCATCACGATGCGGCGGCCTTGGGCATGAGACTGGTAGGCGGCGGCCTGCACCCGCAGGTTGGCCAGGTAGTCGTGGGCGGCGTTCTCGAGCGGCTGGCCCTGGCGCAGATGGGCCAGCACATGGGCCTGCAGTGCAGCGCAGGCGCCGCCAAAGGCGGCCGGGTGGTCGCGGCCGGGATAGACATGCTCAGCCTCGGCCTGGTGCTGCGGCTTCCACCAGAGGCGGGCGTCACCGTCGAGGCGCAAGACGCCGTGCGCGCCCTCCAGCCACCCCTCGCCCAGGGTGCGGCGCGGGTTGTCGGCGACATGGTCGTTGAGGCGGTTGCCATCGAACAGGCCGGTGGCGTCGTCGTCGAACTCCAGCAGCAGCACGCCGGCGTCCTCACCGCAGATCACCGGGTTGAGCCGCCGCAGCCGGGCGGTGACGGCCCGCACCTCGCCCAGCAGGAAGCGGAAGGTGTCGATGAAGTGCACCGCCGTCTCGCGCAGCAGCAGCTGGGGCATCTGCTGGAAGTACGGCTGGCGGTCCAGGTAGGCCGCCGGCCCTTGTCCGTCGCCGGGCCGCAGCCGGAAGGCCGCACCATGCAGCCGGCCGAGCAGCCCGGCGTCGATCAGCCGCCTGCACTCGCGAAACCAGGGCGTGAAGCGGAAGTTCTCGTGCACCACCAGCAGGGTTTTCTGCGCGGCGGCCAGCGCGGCCAGGGCTTCAGCCTGCTGCAGATCGAGGCCGAACGGCTTCTGGCAGATGGTCGGGATGCCGCGCTGCAGCGCCGCCCGCACCACCGCGGCCTGCGCCGCGGGCGGCAGCACCACGTCGACCAGCGTGGGCTGCACCGCATCGAACATCGCCCCGGCAGCCGCAAAACAGGCGGGCACCGAGAAACGCCGGGCCAGGGCCTCGGCGCGGCCGCTGTCCAGGTCGCACAGCGCGACCACCGGGGCGCCGGCTTCGCGCCAGCCCTCGAGGTGGAACTGCGCGAAGTAGCCCGCGCCGACCAGGGCGATGCGCTCGGCCATCTAGAGCCGATCCACCACGGCCTGGGTGATGTCGGCGGTGCCGCTGTGGCCGCCAAACTCATGGGGACGCACGGCACCGCTGGCAAATGCCGCCTGCACCGCACGCTCGATGGCGCGCGCGCCCTCGGCCAGTGCGGCATCGGCATGGCGGTCGGCCAGCCAGTCCAGCATCATCGCCACCGACAGCAGCATGGCGGTCGGGTTGGCAATGCCTTGGCCGGTGATGTCGGGCGCCGTGCCGTGGGCCGGCTGGAACAGCGCGTGGTGGTCGCCGATGTCGGCCGAGGGCGCCATGCCCATGCCGCCGACCAGGGCCGCGATCAGGTCCGACAGGATGTCGCCGAACATGTTCTCGGTGACCAGCACGTCGTAGGCCCAGGGTTTCATCACCAGGTTGAGCGCCATCGCGTCGACATAGGCATGGTCGACGGCGATGTCGGGAAAGGCCGCCGCGCGCTCCTCGAACACCTGGCGCCAGAACGCCATCGACGCAAACACGTTGGCCTTGTCGACGTTGGTGACGCGGCCGGGCCGGCCGGTGGCCCGGCGCTGGCGGGCCAGGTTCAACGCGAAGTCGCAGACCCGGGCGGTGCCGCTGCGGCTGATCCGCATCGTGTCGCAGACCGCGTCGGCGGTCACCACGCCGCGGCCGCGGGCATGGAACAGGCCCTCGGTGCTCTCGCGCACCAGCACCAGGTCGATCTCGGCCGCACGCGGGCTGGACAGTGGTGTGGGCAGGCCCGGCCAGGTGCGGATGGGCCGCACACCGGCGTAGAGGTCGAGTGCGAAGCGCAGGTCCAGCTGCGGGATGATCTCGGTGCCATCGGCACCGCGGACATGGGGCAGGCCCATCGCACCGAACAGGATCGCGTCGGCGGCGCGACAGGCGGTCAACGTGGCCTCGGGCAGGGCTTCGCCGCTGTCCAGGTAGTGCTGGGCACCCGCCGGGTGGTTGACGGTGTCGAAGCGACGATCCAGCCGCGGCGCCAGGGCGTGCAGCAGGCGCAGGCCGGCAGCGGTGACTTCGGGTCCGATGCCGTCACCGGGCAGCACGGCGATCGAATAGCTGGAATTCATCTGGGGGTACTCGAACGAGGGGTCACATCTGGGAGAGCTTGAAACGCTCGAAGATCGTCAGCAGTTCGACGTTGGCGCGCTCGCGGTGTGCGCGGGTCACCCGGGAGGCCCCCTCGGCATCGCCGGCGCTCAGGCGGTCGAGCATCTGCATGTGCTCGCGGGTCGAATTGACCGGCTTGGGCCGCAGGCGCAGCGAAAACATCCGCGCCCGATGCGCACGGTCCCAGTAGTTCAGCACCGTGGCCTGCAACTGCCGGTTGCCGGCCAGCGTCAGCAGCTGGGCATGGAAGCGCTCGTCGGCGGCGGCCCAGGCGTCGAGGTCGTCGACCTTCAGCGCCTCGTCCATCGCTTGCGTGGCTTCGACCAGCGGCTGCAACACCGTGGCGTCGGGCTGCTGGCGGGCCAGCAACTCGGCGGCCATGCACTCCAGTGCGGTCAGGATCTGGTAGATCTCCCGCATGTCGGTCGGCGACACCGGCAAGACCCGCACGCCGTGGCGCGGGATCACCTCGACCAGACCCTCGTTGCTCAGTTTCAGCAGCGCCTCGCGCACCGGCGTGCGGCTCATGCCCAGCGCCAGCGCCACCTCTTGCTCCAGCGCGCGGTGGCCCGGCGGCCACAGGTTGTCGAGGATGCGCTGGCGGATCTGGCCGTAGGCCTGGTCGACCATCGACCCGCCGGCCTGTTTTTGGGGGTCGCTCGTCATCGTTGGGCCCAGTGCACCGGGGCCACGCCCGGCGCGGGCATCGGCAGGCTGGCCAGGCGGTCGCCCAGCAGGCAACCCAGCACGGCCGAGCGGCGGTCGGGGCCGGTGAAAGCGATGCTGGAGATGTTGCGCAGCAGCCGGCTGCGGATGCCGTCGAGGTGCGGCCGGTCCATCTGGCGGGCTTGGTAGGCGGCCTCCACCCAGGCGAGGTGGTCCGGCTCGGCGTCTTCCAGCCACACCGTCTGGCTGCCGTCGGGCGCCACCCGGATCAAGCGGTTGCTGACGATGCTGACGACCCAGGCGGCCCCGCTGTCGTCGAACGCCAGGCCATCCGGGAAGGTGCCTGCGCCGAAACTGCAGACCACCTGCCTGGCGCCCAACGTGCCGTCGGCAGCGAGCGCAAAGCGCGACAACTGCCGGCTGAAGGTTTCGTTGACGTAGAGCCATTGGCCGTTCGGGTGCAGCGCGACCTCGTTGGCATAGCCCAGCCCGTCGGCGACGACGCGGGCCGCACCATCCGCGGTGACACAGACGATGAAACCGTCGTCGACATCGGGCCGGTAACCCAGCGACCGCGGCTGGCGCCGGGTGCTGACGGTCACCCAGGTGCGCTGGGCGGCGTCTCGCAGCACGAAGTTGGTGGGCGGCAGCGGCCGGCCGTGCACCGACAGCAACCAGGGTTGCACCTGGCCGTCGCGCGTCAGGCGGTACACCCCCCCCTGCTCGGCGCCCAGGTGGGCCAGCAGAAAGCTGCCATCGGCCTGCAGCGCGATGCCGTTGGGACGCAGCGCGCCGCCGTCGGGCAGGCAGCCGGCATAGAGCCGCTGGCGGCCGTCGGGCAGGCGATGCGCCACACCGCCGCGCCAATCGGCCGTGAACAGATCGCCAGCCGCCGTGGCCAACACACATTCAGGCCGGACCAGGCCTTCGCCCACGAAGTGCAGCGACTCCAGTGGCAACGGCAACGCCCGAAACGCAGGCTCCGCAGGGGGATTGATCGGCGCATTCATCAACGTATACGTTATTAGACGCGTTGATACCCGACCATTGGGATGAACCCGCAAGCCACTCGGGCCCGCCACCACCCGGTCGTGGTGCTTAAGACGACGCTAAGACGGCGAAACCAACATGGTGGTCAAGGAGAGAGTCCATGACCCACCGTTCCACCCCCCACCGCCCGAGCCCGGCGCCCTCCGCCCGGCGGACCCGCCTTGTCGGCGCACTGCTGTTCGGTGCCATGGCCCTGACCGCGTGGCTGCCGTCGGCGCGGGCGGCCACGCCGGCCGAGCTGCAGGCCGGCTACACCGCCCAGGCCGGCGGCGTGGCCAATGCCGCGCGCGGCCAGCAGTTCTTCAATGCCCGACAAGGGCGCGAATGGAGCTGCGCCAGCTGCCACGGCGCCGTGCCCAGCCAGGCCGGCAAACACGCCTCGACCGGCAAGGCCATCACCGCACTGGCGCCGGCCTTCAACCCCGAGCGCTTCACCGACCCCGTCAAGGTGGAGAAGTGGTTCCGCCGCAACTGCAACGACGTCGCCGCCCGCGAGTGCAGCGCCGCCGAGAAGGCCGACGTGATGGCCTGGCTGCTGACGCTCAAACCCTGACCTTTTGCACTCCTGCTGGAGAACCCGATGAAACAACTTTTTCGATCGGCCTACGGCGCCCTCGCACTGGCCGCCGCCGCTGGTGCGGCGCTGGCCGATGAGCGCGCCGCTGCCCGCGTGCCGCTGCTGCCCGCCTACCAGGCCGAATGTGCGGCCTGCCACCTGGCCTACCCGCCGGGCCTGCTGCCCGCAGCGTCGTGGCGCCGCCTGATGGCCGACCTGCCGCACCACTTCGGCACCGATGCGTCGGTGGACGCGACCACGCTCAAACAGCTGAGCGGCTGGCTCGAAGCCAACGCCGGCACCTACAAGAAGGTGGCGCGTGACCCGACGCCGCCGCCGCAAGACCGCATCACCAAGGCCGCCTGGTTCGTGCGCGAACACGACGAGGTGGCGCCCGCCACCTGGGCCCGGCCCGCCATCAAGAGCGCCGCCAATTGCGCCGCCTGCCACACCCGTGCCGACCAAGGAGAGTTCCGTGAACGTGACATCCGCATCCCTCGCTGACACTGCATCGCCCATCGGCAACGCCGGCGTGCGCAGCCCCGCGGGCGGCGCCCTGCCCTCGGGCGCGGCTTTGCCCTCGGGCACGGCTTTGCCTTCGGGCGTCACCGCGCCGTCGCGCCGCACCGTCGACGCGCCGACGCGCGCCTTCCACTGGCTGATGGCGCTGTGCTTCGCCGGTGCGTACGCCACCGCCGACGGCGAACGCTGGCGCCTGGTGCATGTCACATTGGGCTACAGCCTGGTCGGCCTGCTCGGCTTTCGCGTCGTGTGGGGCCTGATCGGGCCGAAGCCGGCGCGCTTGCGCAGCTGGTGGGGCAAGCTGCAGGCGCTGCCGGGCGTGATTGGGCAGCTCAAGCGTGGCCAGTGGCCCGCCACCCTGGTGCAGAACCTCGGCATGACGCTGGCCATCGTCGGCGTGCTGCTGACGCTGGCGCTGACCACCGCCACCGGCTGGATCACCTACCAGGAGTTGACCGGCGAGTGGATGGAAGAGGTGCACGAGTTCGCCGGCAACTTCGCTCTGGCCCTGGTGCTGGGCCACATCGCCCTCGTGGCGGGCTTGAGCCTGCTGCGCCGGCGCAACCTGGCGATGCCGATGCTGACCGGGCGCACGCCGGGCCGCGGGCCCGATCTGGTCAAGCGCAACCGCGGCTGGCTGGCCGCGCTGATGCTCACCGCCCTGCTGGGCTTCTGGGCCTGGCAATGGCAGGGCGCGCCAGGGGCGCCAGACCAGACCCTCCAAGGCGCCGCGTCGACCGCCAGGCAGGGCCATGGCCACGGCCGCGACGACGACTGAAGGCCGCAACATGTCCGGCCCCGCCGGTCCACCACGTCCCCAACCCCAACGGCGCCAGGCCACAGGGCGCCAGGAGACCCCGATGAACCCGATCTTCCGACGGTGGCCACTGGCCGCCACGCTGCTGTGCCTGGCGGCGGCCGACAGCACGGCCCAGACCGGCCCGCCGCCGGTGGGCCGCCTGCTGGCGTCCAACTGCTTCCAGTGCCATGGCACCAACGGCCAGGGCCCGGGCTTCGACAAGCTGGCCGGCAAGCCGGCCAGCGAGCTCTACAAGGACCTGGCCAAGTTCCGCAGCGGCCAGGAAGGCAACGGCATCATGACCAGGCACGCGCTGGGTTACTCGGATGCCCAGCTGCGCGAGTTGGCGCAGTACCTGTCCACCGTGCGCTGAGCGAGTGACGACCATGATCGTCCGACGAATCTTCCTGCGCCGCGCAGCGGCATTCAGCAGCCTGGCCAGCCTGGGCCTGACGGCATGCGGCGGCGGCACCAACACCGGCGGCGGCAGTAGCGGCAGCTTCGACCCCACTTCGGGCACCGGCTCGGGCCCGCCCACCCCCACCAACCCGTCGGGCGCCACGCCGAAGGCCCGGGTGATCGTGATCGGCGGCGGCATGGCCGGCGCCACCGTGGCCAAGTACCTGCGCCTGTGGGGCGACGCGGTCGATGTCACGCTGGTCGAGCGGCAGGCCGTCTACACCTCCTGCATCATGAGCAGCCTGGTGCTCACCGGCCAGCGCAGCCTGGCCAGCCTCGGCTACCACTACGACGCGCTGCGCAGCCGCTACGGCGTGAAGACAGTGTTCGACGAGGTGGTGGCGATCGACCCCGTGGCGCCCAGCGTGACCCTGGCCTCGGGCAGCGTGCTGCGGGCCGATCGCATCGTGATGGCGCCGGGCATCGCATTCGACGCGGTGGCCGGCCTGAGCGACGACCGCGCGATGCCGCACGCCTGGCAGGCCGGTCCGCAGACCGCCCTGCTGGCCCAGCAGCTGGCCGCCATGCCCGCCGGCGGCACGGCGGTGCTGACCATCCCCAAGGCACCCTACCGCTGCCCGCCCGGCCCCTACGAACGGGCCTGCCTGCTGGCCGACTGGCTGCGGGTGAACAAGCCCGGCAGCAAGCTGATCGTGCTGGATGCCAACCCCGGCATCGTGACCGAGGTCGACAACTTCAGCCGCGCGATGTTCGACCTGCACGGCGGCGTGATCGAGTACCGCAGCAACGTGCTGATCGACCATGTCGACCCCGCCACCCGCACCCTGCACACCGACACCGGCGCCCTACGCGCCGACGTCGTCAACCTGATCCCGCCGCAGCGCGCCGCCGCGCTGGCCGCCCGCAGCGGGCTGGTCAACGATGCCGGCGGCCGCTTCGCCCGAGTCGACGTGCTCAGCTACGCCAGCACCGCCGCGCCCCAGGTGCATGTCATCGGCGATGCCAGTGCCACCACCCAGCCCAAGGCCGGCCATATTGCCAACCAGGAGGCCAAGGTCTGCGCCGATGCACTGGTGCGCCTCTTCGGCGGCAACCCGCCCGACGCTGCGCCGGTCACCACCTCGGCCTGCTACTCGACCATCACGATGGACCAGGCGTCATGGCTGCATGCGCTGTTCCAGTACGATCCCGTCAGCGCCACGATGCAGCCGGTGGCGGCGGCCGGCGGCGCCTCGGCCGGCTGGAACAACCGCTCGTTCCAGGAGATGGATGAATGGTTCAACGCGCTGATGGCCGACACCTTTGCCTGACCCGCATCCAATGAGCCCGCCCGCCCACCATGCGCATCCTGCTGGCTGAAGACGACCCGCTGCTGGGCGACGGCCTGCGCGCCGGCCTGCGGCAGGCGGGCTTCGGGGTCGACTGGGTGCGCGACGGCCTGGCCGCCGAGCGGGAGTTGCGCGCCCAGCCTTATGCAGCCGCGGTGCTCGACCTGGGCCTGCCGGGGATGGACGGCCTGGACGTGCTGGCCAGCGTGCGCCGCGCCGGCGTCACGCTGCCGGTGCTGGTGCTGACCGCCCGCGACGCCGTGCCCGACCGCATCCGTGGCCTGGACGGCGGTGCCGACGACTACGTCGTCAAGCCGGTCGACCTGGACGAACTGGCCGCCCGGCTGCGCGCGCTGGTGCGCCGCGCCCATGGCCAGCCGCAGGAGTTGCTGCAGGTGCAGGACGTGCAGCTCGACCCCGCCGCCCGCACGGTCACACGCGACGGCCAGGCAGTGGCCTTGTCGACCCGCGAATTCGACCTGCTGCAGGCGCTGATGCTGGCCGCCGGCCGGGTGCTGTCGCGCGAACAGCTGGAGCAGCAGCTCTACAGCTGGGGCAACGAGGTCGACAGCAACGCGGTGGAGGTGCACATCCACCACCTGCGCAAGAAGCTGGGGCCGGCGCTGATCCAGACCGTGCGCGGTGTGGGTTATCTGTGCCCCAAGGCGGCGGCGGGCGGCAGCTGATGGGCGGCAAGCCGGCATCGTGGCGTGGTTGGCTGCGCGGCTCGCTGCAAGGCCGGCTGCTGGCCGGTCTGCTGGGCGTGGTGGTGGTGGTCTGGGGCGCCACCGCGGCCAGCACCTGGATCGACGTGCGCCACGAGCTGGACGAACTGCTCGACAGCCACCTGGCCCAGGCCGCCGCGCTGCTGGTGGTGCAGCAGGCCCGCGAGATCGACGAGGGCGACGAGCCGTTGGACGCGCCGCAGCTGCACCGCTACGCACCCCGGGTGGCCTTTCAGGTCTGGCACGAGGGCCGGCTGGCGATGCGCTCGACCAATGCGCCGACCGTGCCGATGGTGGCACTGGACGCGCCGGCAGCCACCGCCGCCGCCGCACCGCCGGGGCCGCCGGGGCCGCCGGCCGAATCGGGTGCGCCGGGCGCGCCGGGCGCGCTGGCCGAGCACCGCGACGACGATGACCACGACCGGCCGCACAGCGACAGCCGCGGCGACCGGCGCGGCAACCTGGACGGCAACCCGAGCGGCGACGAGCGCGGCGCCCCCCTTGGCAAGCCGCACGGCGATCGCACCCAGCGCGCCAACGGCTTCGTGCTCGGCTTCCACACCGTGCCGCTGGCCGGCACCGACTGGCGGGTCTTCGTCGCCCAGGGCGCCGAGCGCGACGTGCGGGTGCTGGTGGGCGAGCAAATGGCCTCGCGCGACGACATCCTGTGGGCCGTGCTGCGCAGCACGCTCAAGCCGATGGCGCTGGCGCTGCCGCTGCTGGCGCTGGCGATCTGGTGGCTGGTGCGCTGGGGCACGGCGCCGCTGCGCGGCTTGAGCCGCACGCTGGCGGCGCGCCATCCGCAGGCACTGGCGCCGGTGGTGCTGGACGCCGCACCCAGCGAAATGGCGCCGCTGCTCGACGCGCTGAACCGGCTGTTCGAGCGCATCACCGCGATGGTCGAGGCCGAGCGCCGCTTCACCGCCGACGCCGCGCACGAGTTGCGCACACCGATCGCCGCCATCCGCACCCAGGCCCAGGTGGCGCTGGCTGAAACCGACGACGCCGCCCGCGCCCATGCGCTGCGCGCCACGCTGGCCGGCTGCGACCGCGCCACCCGGCTGGTCGAGCAGATGCTCACCTTGTCGCGGCTGGAAGCCGGCGCCGCCCCGGCGCTGGCAGCGGTCGACCTGAGCGCCTTGGCCCGCCGCGTCGCAGCCGAACTGGCGCCGCGCGCGATCGACCGGCAGCAGACCCTGAGCCTGGACGCCGACGCGCCGCAGCCGGTGCAAGGCAACGAGACCCTGCTGACCGTGCTGCTGCGCAACCTGATCGACAACGCGCTGCGCTACAGCCCTATCGGCGCCGAGGTGCAGGTGGTCGTGTCGGCCGCCTCAGCCGCCTCAGCCGCGCCCGAAGGCGTGCTGCTGCTGGTGCAGGACAGTGGCCCCGGCCTGACCGATGCCGACCGCCAGCGGCTGGGTGAACGCTTCTTCCGGGTGCTGGGCAGCGACCAGGCCGGCAGCGGCCTGGGCTGGTCGATCGTGCGGCGCATCGCCGCGGTGCACGGCGCCACGGTGACGGTCGACCGATCGGCCGCGCTGGGCGGGCTGGCGGTGTCGGTGCGCTGGCCACGGGTGGGTTGACCCGGCCCCGCGATCAAGGGGCAGCGGCCTGCGCCGCCAGGCGGCGCTTTGCTGCGTAACTTGATATCTCCTCCCTGCGCGAAAGTTGCCCACCATGAACCCCGTCCACTGTCTCCTGACCCCGCTGCTGCTGGCCTCTGCCGCCACCAGCGCCCAGACCACCTACCTCACCACCGACCGCACGCTGGCCGGTGGCAACGCCTTCAACGGCTCGTCGGGCAACCTGTATGTCGGTGAAACCGCCGGCGGCGTGGCGGTCAGCGGTGTCGACGTCGACATCGTCACCGGCGCCCGCGTCAACGGCGACCTGCGCGCCCGGTCGGACAGCCGCACCACGGTGTCGGGTGGCAGCTTCACCTCGCCGGTCAACGGCTACCCGTACGGCGGCCTGACCGTGTCGCAATCGGCCCAGCTGCGGCTGAAAGGCGCGGTGACCTTCGGCTACACCACGGTGCACGACCAGGCCCGGTTCACGATGGACGCCGGCCGCATCGAGGGCATCACGGTCTACGGCGGCCATGGCGTGATCAACGGCGGGCTGGTCGCGTCGCAGAACTCGTTCACCATCCTGCAGGCCGAAGGCGCGGGCGCGCTGCTGGAATTGAACGGTGGCACCGCTGGCGGCGCGGTGCGGGTGGCCGGCAACGGCCTCACCCGGGTGACCGGCGGAAATTACGCCATGCAGCATGCGCTGAACGGCACGATCGAGATCCTGGGCGGCCTGCCGGAAAACGGCGCGCGCCTGGTGGCATTGCACCGACCGGGCGCGCTGGGCCAGTTCACGCTGGTCGGCACCGGCTTTTCGCTCAGCAATCCGGTGGCCGGCAGCTACTACGACCCGACCTACCTGATCTCGAACCCCGGCGTCTCGTTCCGGTTGACCGGCACGCTGGCCGATGGCCAGGCGATCAACGCCAGCTACTTCGAAGAAGGCCTGAGCCTGGGCCAGGCGCCGACCCAGATGCACTTCACCACCAGTGCTGTGCCCGAACCCGCCAACTGGCTGATGCTGCTGCTGGCCGGCCCGGTGCTGGTCGGCGCGGTGCGGCGCCAGCAGCGCCGTACCGCCACCACCACCGCTTGATCAGGCCGGCTTGGGCGCCGCGTAGCCCAGCACCGCCTTCACTTCGAGGAACTCGCCGAAGGCGTGCTCGCCCCACTCGCGGCCGTTGCCCGATTGCTTGAAGCCACCGAACGGCGCCATCAGGTCCGGACCGGCGCTGTTGAGGTTGACCTGGCCGGCACGCAGGCGCGACGCCACCTGGCGGGCGGCGTCCAGGTCGGTGCCCGACACATAGGCCGCCAGGCCGTAGGGCGTGTCGTTGGCGATGGCCACCGCTTCATCCACCGTGTCGTAGCCCAGGATCGTCAACACCGGGCCGAAGATCTCCTCGCGGGCGATCGTGGCGGTGTTCTTCACCGGGCCCAGCACGGTGGGCTTGACGTAGTAGCCGGTCTCCAGGCCCGCCGGCTTGCCGGGGCCGCCCGCAACCACGCCGGCGCCTTCTTCGATGCCGCGCTCGATCAGGGTCTGGATCTTGTCCCATTGGGTGGCCGAGATCACCGGGCCGATGGTGGCGCCGCTGGCCGGGTCACCGACCGTCGTGCCTTCGGCGGCTGCCTTGGCAATCGCCAGCACCTCGGCCATCCTGGCGTTGGGCACCAGCATGCGGGTGGGTGCGTTGCAGCTCTGGCCCGAGTTGCTCATCACCGAGCGCACACCGGCGGTGACCGCCTTCTGGAAGTCGGCATCCGGCAGGATGATGTTGGGCGACTTGCCGCCCAGTTCCTGGTGCACCCGCTTGACGGTCGGGGCGGCGTTGCGCGCCACCTCGATACCGGCACGGGTGCTGCCGGTGAACGACACCATGTCGACCTCGGGGTGGCTGGAGATCGCCGCGCCCACGGTCGGGCCGTCGCCGTTGACCAGGTTGAAGACGCCGGCCGGCACGCCGGCGGCATGCAGGATCTCGGTCCAGATCTGGGCCGAAAACGGTGCGATCTCGCTGGGCTTCAACACCATCGTGCAGCCCACGGCCAGCGCCGGCGCCACCTTGCAGGCGATCTGGTTGACTGGCCAGTTCCAGGGCGTGATCAGGCCGCAGACGCCGATCGGCTCTTTCACCAGCAGCGTCGTGCCCTTGGTCTCGCTGAAGTGGTAGTCCTTCAGCACGTTCAGCGCGGTGGTCAGGTGGCCTACGCCCATCGCAGCCTGCGCCTTTTGCGCCAGCATGGCGGGCGCGCCCATCTCTTCGGTGATGGCCGCAGCCATGTCGGCGTAGCGCTTCTTGTACTCGTTGATGATGGCTTCGAGCAGCGCGATGCGCTCGGCCACCGTGGTCTGCGAGTAGCTGGCGAAGGCGGCGCGGGCGGCTTTCACCGCAGCGTCGACATCGGCGGCCGAGCCCATCGAGATGCGGCCGGCGACCGATTCATTGGCCGGGTTGATGACATCCAGCGTCTTCGGGGTGACCGGGTCGACCCAGGCGCCGTTGATGTAGAACTTGGTGTAGTCACGCATGGCTTCAATCCTTCAAGAGGTGGTGCGGGTTGGGTCGCTGATCGTGGCACGGAACGCCGGCCAGCGCTGTCCCGGGGGTTCCGGGCGGCAAGGGCGACGGGCGCCGCGCCAAAATGCCGCGCCGCACTCTGGGCTCAGACTCTTTCCAATACCAGCGCGATGCCCTGGCCGACACCGATGCACATGGTGCACAGCGCGTAGCGGCCGCCACGCTGGTGCAGTTGATTCACCGCGGTGGTGGCCAGCCGCGCGCCGCTGGCGCCCAGCGGGTGGCCCAGCGCGATGGCGCCGCCCCAGGCATTGACGCGGGCGTCGTCGTCGGCCAGCCCCAGGTCACGCAGCACCGCCAGGCCTTGCGCGGCGAAGGCCTCGTTGAGCTCGATCACGTCCATCTGCGCCAGGCTCAAGCCGGTCAGTTCGAGCACCTTGCGGGTGGCCGGCGCCGGGCCGAAGCCCATGATGCGCGGCGCCACGCCGGCGGTGGCCATGCCGACCACGCGGGCGCGCGGCGTCAGGCCGTGGCGGGCAGCGGCCGATTCACTGGCCAGCAGCAGCGCGCAGGATCCGTCGTTGACGCCGCTGGCGTTGCCGGCGGTCACCGTGCCATCGGGCCGCACCACGCCCTTCAGCTTGGCCAGCGCTTCCAGGCTGGTTTCGCGCGGGTGCTCGTCTTTCGACACGATCACCGGATCACCCTTCTTTTGCGGGATGCTCACCGGCACGATCTCGGCGTCGAAGTAACCGGCCTGCTGCGCGGCCACCGCCTTCAACTGGCTGGACAAGGCCATGCGGTCTTGCGCCTCACGCTCGATCCTGAAATCGGTGGCCACGTTCTCGGCGGTCTCGGGCATCGAATCGACGCCGTGCAGTTCCTTCATGCGCTTGTTGACGAAGCGCCAGCCGATGGTGGTGTCGTAGACCGCGTTGGCGCGCGAAAACGCTGATTCGGATTTAGGCATCACGAAGGGCGCGCGGCTCATGCTCTCGACGCCGCCGGCGATCATCAGCCCAGCCTCGCCCGACTTGATGGCGCGGGCGGCCGAACCCACCGCGTCCAGCCCCGAGCCACACAGCCGGTTGATGGTGCCGCCGGGCACGTCCACCGGCAGGCCGGCCAGCAGCGCGGCCATGCGGGCGACGTTGCGGTTGTCTTCGCCGGCCTGGTTGGCGCAGCCGTACAGCACATCGGCCACCGCCGCCCAGTCGACCTGGGGGTTGCGCGCCATCAGCGCCCGGATGGGGATGGCGCCCAGGTCGTCGGTACGCACCGATGACAGGGCACCACCATAGCGACCGATGGGCGTGCGGATGGCGTCGCAGATGTAGGCGTGGGTCATGGAGTCTCCTGGCTGGCCTTGGTCGGTGTCCTGAGCCCGAATGCTATGCCTGCGTGTGTCGCTGTGTCGGTCACATGCGAGTCAGGATGGCTGTCGATGGCCTGCGACGGTACCGCTGGTTGACGGTTCTCGGCTCGTTGCTGACTTTGAAAGTCTTCTTCGTGCCTGGTTGTCCAGCGGCGCCATGGCGCGTCCGGGCAGGCCGTGGCGCTTCACTGCGGCGGTCGTCGCTGCGCGCCGACTTCCTTCCGGTGCTCAGTCTTGCGGCCCGATGCGCAACTCGCTACGCGCCGTGCCGGCGCTGCGCTCGAACAAGCGCATCGAGTCAGATGCCAACTCGCGCTGCGCGCGAGGCCGCAAGCCTTCCGCTCCTCAGCGCCGCACAGGCGCGCCACAGCCTGCCCGAACGCGCCATTGCAAACACACCGGGGCGGTTTGCCACAGGAACAAAAGACCGTTGGTGCGCGGCAGGCGGTGCCCGGTGGCGGCGCTGTGTGGGGCGGCGAGGAGCGCAGATTCGGGGTCGGCGCGCGCAGCGCGCTTCGT